>JAZQHO010000059.1:0-11550 GCA_045540635.1 Candidatus Limiplasma sp. | reverse complement strand
CACGGAGCAACCCAAGCCGCTGCGTATGTGCCGTTGATTGCGACCGCCGCCACGAAAATGGGCGATCAAAGGGATTTGACCAAAGCGAACGTGTCGCTGTTTTCTGGTTACTCTTTTGCGTCAAAAGAGTAACCGCAGGTGTGGGGCGCGGAGCCCCACCCTGTTGCTCGCAGCGGCACTGCGGGTTGGCTTCTCGGGGATCTCACCCCCGGTTCAATTCCTCTGCCAGCAGCTGTGCGCAAAGCTCGATATACCTTGCGCAGGGGCGCTTCCTGTAATACTCCGGGGTGCGCTCCGAAGGCTGTGCCTTGGCAGCGATACCGCTCTTCATCAGCAGCTCCCGGCAGTTTGATGTTTCATGCACGGCCACAAAGCGCTCGTGCAGACGCTGGATGTCCGCATAGAGCTGCTTCTTGCCGTCAAAATCCGCAGCATCGTCATAGCCGCGGAGGGTGCCCAGCACCATCGCCATGGCGCTGACGGCACCGCAGGTCATCCTGAGGCCGCCGATGCCTCCGCCCATCCCGGAGGCCATGCGCAGGGCTGTTTTCTCTTCCAGCCCCATTTCCTGCGAAAAAGCCGCAAAGACGGACTGGGCGCAGTTGTACCCGGAAAGGTACAGACTGCGCGCCAGATCCACCTTAGCGGCAGCATTGATGGGATTGTTCAGGGCGCTCACTGGTGCGCCTTGGGCTCCAGATCCTGAATGGCATCGGCGATCTGATCCAGCCAGTCGCCCTCAAACAGCTCCAGAAGCCCCTTGTCCACGCTGCCCGCCAGCTTGGGGTCGATGGGCAGACCGGCAGTGAGGGGAATGTTGTACTGCTTGGCGATATCGTCCTTGCGACTCTTGCCGAACAGCTCGTACTTTCTGCCGCAGTCGGGGCAGGTGATGTAGCTCATGTTCTCCACCAGACCCAGCACGGGGATATTCATCAGATCGGTCATCTTGATGGCCTTCTCCACGATCATGCCCACCAGCTCCTGGGGGGTGGAGACCAGCACCAGACCGTCCACGGGGATGGACTGGCAGACCGTCAGCATCACGTCGCCGGTTCCCGGAGGCATATCGATGAACAGCACACCCTTGTCGCCCCAGACCACGTCGGTCCAGAACTGACCCACTGCACCGGCAATGACCGGGCCGCGCCACACAACGGGATCGCTCTCGTTTTCCAGAAGCAGGTTGAGGCTCATTACATCGATGCCGGAGGCGGTGCGCACCGGGAAGATGCCCTGATCGGTGCCCGCAGCCTTCTCCTTGAGGCCGAAGGCCTTGGGGATGGAGGGGCCGGTGATATCGGCATCCAGAATGCCGACCTTCATGCCGCGGCGCTGGGCCAGCACTGCCAGCAGCGCAGTGACCATGCTCTTGCCTACGCCGCCCTTGCCGCTGCAAACGCCGATCACCTTTTTGATGTGGCTCAGCTCATGGGGCTTCTGCAAGAGGCTTTCCTGCTTACGCTCGCCGCAATTGGCGCTGCAGGTGGAGCAATCGTGCGTACATTCGCTCATTGTTACGTTCCTTCTTTCTTGATGTTCCTGAAAACAGGGGGATACCCTGTAATACGCGGTTTTTGTGGGGGGGATGATACCGCAAAAGGGTCGGGGCTGCTTACTCGCTTGCCAGCGCCCGCACAGTTTCCACCGCTTTGCGGATCAGGCTGTCCAGCGGCTGTTTTTCCACACCTGCGATCAGCAGCCCGCAGCGATCCAGCGGCACCAGCACCTTGGTGGCTTCGCTGAGGCTCACCGCCGCGGCGATCCCGGGGGTGATCTCCCCCAGCATGGCGTTGGCATGGAGGATGCCCGTAACGCCCACGATCACATCGGCGCTTTTGCACTGGTAGCGGATAGCTCCCTCGCCGGTAGCGCCCTGATCGGCTCCGGCCTTGAGCATGGCTGCGGTGGCCTGCGCATTGGTGCCCAGCGCCAGCACCGGCAGCCCGGGCATGGCGGCCTTCAGCCCTGCCACGATGCTGCGGCCTACGCCGCCGCCCTGACCATCGATCACCAGAATCTTCATCCGTCAATCCTCCAGAGAAGGGCTGGTCAGCTTCAGCTGCGCCCACTGCTCAATATGATACCCCTGAAAGTAGTTTTTTTCAAGAGGGATCCATTTTTCCACAAAGGCCTGCAGCTTTTCCGGGGCGCGGCGTGCAATGCGCCGGAGCTGCTCCCCCTCCTCCACCCGCAGGAACACGGTGAGGGCATCCAGCCGCTGCCACGCCGCCTGAAAGGCCGGGTGCAGGCTGTAGCTGCCCTCCACGATGATCAGCGGGGCGGCGGGGCAGTGCTTCTCCTCCAGCTGCCCGGTGGCGCAGTCGAACCGGCGGTAGGTGAAAGCGCCGCCCGTTTCCAGACCGGCGACCACCTCCCCGGCGAACCGTTCGTGGTGCACATTGCCCCCGGGAGCAGCCAGCCGCTCCGGGGTACGCAGGGCGAAGGGCAGAAAAAAGTCGTCCATATGGATGACCGGGGCGTTGGCGAACTGTGCGCTGAGGGCGGCTGCCAGCGTGGTCTTGCCTGCGCCGCAGAAGCCGTCGATCACACACAGGGTGCGCTGCCCCGCCTCCAGCCGCTGCCGGATGAACCCGGTCAGTTGGGTATGCATCATTGCGACCTCCCCTTTCGACCCCGCCGGAGCAAAACAGGCGGGGCAAGGATATTGTAGCAGATATCCGTGCGGTGTGGAAGTACATGTTGGCGCTGGGCGGCACCCTCAGTCTGCCCTGCGTGCAGCCAGCTCCCTCCTGCGGAAAGAGCCTGCGCAGTTGGGCTTCCCCCGCAACAATCAAGAACCTCCCAACTTGGGTAGGACTCGCTTGCCGGGAAACGCCCAGCTATGCAGGCTCCCTCTCGCCAGAGGGAGCTGTCGGCGCAGCCAACCGAGGGTGCTGCCCAAGGCCAAGAGGTTACTGAAAGACAACACCACCCCAAAAAGCTCCCGACCCCCTTCTTGCAAAAGGGGATCGGGAGCCTTGTCTATAGATCCTGTTTATTCCGCCGGAGAGAGCTTTGTATCCTCCAGAAGCCGCACCACCACCGGCACGATGACCAGCTGCGCCAGCATGCCCGGCCATGCGGCCACAAAGCCGCCGGTGAGGAACAGCTGGAAATCGAAGCTGAAATCGGAGAAAAGCCGGTAGATGACCACCGAGGCCAGCGCCCATACGATGCGCCCGATCAGCATTGCTGCCACCAGCGAAACGATGAGCCCCCAGCGGTACTTGCGGAGCACGCGGTACAGCAGCCCGCAGGCGAGGCCATAGGTCATCAGCTCAAAGGCCATGCACAGGGCTCCGCCGGTACGCAGGGTGGGCAGCAGCGGCGGCATGTGGAACAGCAGGCTGCGCATCAGCGGCAGGATAAAGCCCACCGCAGCGCCCCACTTCCAGCCGCATACAAAGCCGCAGATCAGCACCGGCAGGTGCATGGGCAGCAGCATATTACCGATCTCCGGGATCTGTCCCGTAACAAAGGGCAGCACCAGCCCCAGCGCCAGCAGCAGCGCCGCCAGAACCATGCGCTTTACATGGGTGGTACGGGAGGGGGTATTCTGTTTTTCGGTCATCTCTTGTTTCATCCTTTCCAAAACAGGGTCGCAAAGAAATCTCCCTTTTCATCCTCTTCATGAGGTAAAAGCGACATCTTCATGACGTACTTCGGCAAAGGGGTGATTGGATTGTATCACACATATCGGGGAAAAGTAAAGGGGGCCGCCGCAATGCGACAGCCCCCTGTATATCCGGCGCTGCTTACGCCAGTTCTTTTTCGATCAGCTTGCTGAGGGTGTAGGCATCCTTGTCGATCTCCCGCTGGTCGGGGCCTTCGATCATCACGCGGACGCGGGGCTCGGTACCGCTGGCACGGATGACCAGACGGCCGATATCCTTGTACTTCTCCTCCACAGCCTTGATGGCAGCCACGATGTTCTCGTTCTTGTCGTAATCGTACTTCTTTTTATCGGAGACATTGGCTGCATAGAGGATCTGGGGCATGGTTTTCATCACGGAGGCCAGCTTGCTCAGGGGCTGACCCGCCTTGACCATGGCAGAGATCACCTGCACGGCGGTAACGATGCCGTCGCCGGTGGTGTTGTGGTCCAGCAGGATCACATGGCCGCTCTGCTCACCGCCCAGCACATAGCCTTCTTCCAGCATCTTTTCCAGCACATAGCGGTCGCCCACCACGGTCTTTTCCAGATTGATGCCCTGCTTCTTCATGGCGATATCCAGACCCATGTTGCTCATAACGGTGGCCACCACGGTATTGCCGCGCAGGCGGCCCTGCTGGCGCAGGCTGAGGGCCAGCACAGCCATCACCTTATCGCCGTTGACCAGATGACCCCGCTCATCCACTGCGATGAGGCGGTCGGCATCGCCGTCGAAGGCGAAGCCCACATCGGCACCCAGCTCACGCACCAGTTCGCACAGGCGCTGGGGATGGGTGGAGCCGCAGTTGTCGTTGATGTTGGTACCGTCGGGCTCGTGGTAGTAGCAGCTTACCTGCGCACCCAGCTCCTTGAATACCATGGGTGCAACCTCGTAGCTGGCACCCTGTGCGCAGTCCAGCACCACATGGAGGCCATCCAGCCGCACATCGGTGGTTTCCTTGATAAAATCCACATAGCGGCGGGTGGCGTTGCGCTGGCGCACCGGGCGACCCACAAACTCGCCGATGGGGCGTTCCGCACCCTCCGGCAGACCGTTGCGGACGATCTCCTCGATCCGATCCTCCACAGCATCGGGCAGCTTGTAGCCGTTTTTGTCGAAAAATTTGATGCCGTTGTACTCTACCGTGTTGTGGCTGGCGCTGATCACCGCACCGGCATCAGCCTCGTAGTAACGGGTCAGGTAGGCAATGGCGGGGGTGGGCAGCACCTCCACCAGCACAGCGCGTGCGCCCACGCTGCAAATACCGGCTACCAGCGCACTTTCCAGCATTTCGCCGCTGATGCGGGTGTCGCGGCCCACAAGGATGGTGGGGCGGCGGACATCGCTGGCCAGCACATAGGCACTGGCCTGACCCAGACGGAACGCCATTTCGCAAGTGAGCTCTGTGTTGGCAATGCCGCGCACGCCATCGGTTCCGAACAATCTTGCCATAATAGGTTCTCCTTTAATGATGAATTGCTGGGTATAACTCGGGGTAACTACGATAGTATATCCCCTTTTTTTCGAAAATTCAACCGTTCAGGCGTAGATATGCTGGATTTGCGCTGTTTGCACTCCCGCGCAAAGCAGGTGGAAAACATGCCCGCACAGCCCGTCTCTGCTTGACATCCCCCATGTCGAATGATAGACTTTCAGAGAGGGAAAACTGTTGCACATCCTATATTCAGGGCAGCGCCGCACCACCCTTTTTCCCCCTTTCGGGAGCGCTGTGCCGATCCCTCCGGAAGGAGCAACCATACCATGATGTTTCTGACCCCCGAAACCGGCGAGATCCGCTTCTCAGGCGGGCTGAGCCTGCGGGCAGGCACGGGCGCGCGGGAGATCGATCCCCATTTGCGCACCCTTCCCGGGCAGGATACCGTTTTCTGCCTGCCAAGGCTGGCGGTGGAGGGCGGCTCGCTGGCTCCGGTCTGCATACTGGACGATGGCGGGCTGCATACCGTGCGGCTGACGGCCGTATCCGTCACGGGGCGGCAGCAGACCCCCGGCGACAGGCAGCGGGCGTTTCTCTTCGGGCTGCTGGGGCTGAAGGATCCCTGCCCCGATACCCAGCAGAGCGTCCGGGTAAAGGCCCCCTTCGGCACCCTTACCATCTATACCGATCCTGTGACCGGGCAGGCCGGCGCGCTGGTGGAATACCGCCCCGCCGACAGGCAGTGAGCCCCCGGTTTTCCACAAAAGATACCCCTCATTCCATACACAACGGAGGAATGTTCCTATGGCAATGATTCTGGCTCCCATCATGCGGGATTATCTGATCCGCTTCCAGCAGACCGCCATCAAGGAGACGGGCCGCCGTCCCCTTACCTATCTGCGCACCCCCATGGACGAAAAGCTGGTTATCGCCGGCTGCCAGCGCCCCGGCTTCGCCTTCTGGCAGCCCGTGGCATGGACCGACAACAAAGCTCCGCTGGGCAAGCAGGCCGCCGCTTTCCACGACAGCATCCTCCAGTATGTGAGCATGTGCCAGTTTCTGGAGATCCGCTTCCGGCTGCCGGTGGCGCACATGGGCAGCCCCCTCAGCTTTCTCTACGGGCGCACCTTCGAAACCGTGCGCAACACCGAATCTGCTCCGCCCAGCCGCGCTTTCGACGAGGCGGTGAAACTCCACAAGGAAAACCCCTCTCTGCCGCTGGGCTACTGCATGGCGCAGACCTGCGACAGCGGCGAGCCCATGCTGCTCATGCTCCGGGCTGAGGATGGGCAGGCCTACGTGCTGCGCCCCGAACGGGATGTGGAGCCCCTGTACCTGAATATCTCCATCGACCGGCTGCTGCCCAAGCTGCAGTTTGTGTACGATCTGTAAAGCAACCCTTGCCGAAAGGAGCCGCTGATGAACCAGAAACCTCAGGGCGTTGTAAGCTACGCCGGTCTGGATGTATCCACGCTGCTGGCAGGCGCAAGACTGATGTTTACGGGAGACGGCGGGGATGCCCCCTGCCGCCTTGCCTCCCTGATGCCCCTGTTCCCCGCCGAGCTGATCCAGTCCATGCCCTTTGTGGGTGTGGCGCAGCCGGGGCAGGCGGTCGCGCCGGGCGGCTTTTCCATTGATCCGGCGGTATACCACTGCCTTTTGCAGCAGCAGGAGCCACGCCTCTATGCCGGCGACAACCTGCTGCGCAATCAGGATGCCGAAGGCCGCTTCCACGGCCGGGGCGTGGTAACGGTGGATGAGGTGTGGACCACCTGCTTCCCCCAGTACCAGCCCTATGCAGGCGAACGGCTCACCATTTATCCGCTGGGCGGCGGCGCACAGTGCGCAGCCGTGCCGGAGAGCCTGTACCCCAGAGCCGCCGCTCTTCTGCGCAGCGCCGAGACCGCGCTGGGCATCACCGGGCGGTGCCACGATTATGCCCACTATGTATACCAACGCATCCGCGCCGGGGAAACCTTCGATGCGGATCTGTTCGAAACCGAATACCTCACCCAGCGGGAGCTTGCGCCCGTAAGCCTTGCCCAGCGGGATCTGGGGCGGCTGATGCAGGATCTTGCCATGCTGCGCACCATCCGGGACGGCAGCAGCGAAGAAGGGCTCTACACCGAGGATGCCAAGCGCGCCGAGCACCTGCGCCAGTATGTGCCCGGGCTGTACGCCTGCGATGTTTTTGAGGACATCCCCCAGAGCCGCCGCACCACCCGCCTGCTGCAGCCCATGTGGGAGGAGGGCTTCGTGAGCGACTGGTGGCTCTGCTGCCAGGATGCCTCCGCCTATGTGGAGAAGGATCACATGACGCTGGATATGGCTGCGCTGTGCCAGGGCTTCCAGCTTGCGCCGGTATACGACCCCGTTACCCGCGGCGGGCGCTACCCGGACCGTGTGCGGATGATCACCATCAGCGACAAGGAGCTGCGCCTGCGCACCGCCGATACCCTCAACAACCCCGCCTACGGCAGCGGCATGAGCCCCCAGGGCACCATCAGCAAGCTGATCTATCTGCCGAACAGCCGGGAGCTGCTCAGGCAGGGCAAGCTGCGCGGGGAAGAGGCGCACTACCTGTGCGTGAATACCTCCGTTGCCCCCGCCGCCTACCGGGAGATGACCGCCGTGGCGCTTTTGCAGGAGCAGAAGGGGCAGCTGGTGGATGCGCTCTACCGGCGGGAGTCGGTCATGGGTGGCGTAACGGAGCTTTCGCCGGACTATGCCTCCCTCAGAGCCATGATGAACCGCCCCGTGGAGCAGCTGGAGGCCGGTATGCGCAGCCGGGAGATGACCGCCCTCAGCGGCTATGATGCGGATCTGGACTATCTGCGCCGCATGGGCATGGAGCGGGAATGGAAGCCGCTGCCCAACCAGCGCAAGACCTTCCGCTTTGCGCCGGATGCGCTGCGGCAGGCCAGCATCGAAAGCGGCTTTGCCATGCGCTCCGTCTGTCTGCGCTTTGGCTGGCAGGAGCTGGAGACCTCAGCGCTGCCGGACGCCACCTCCCCCTGGCCGGACGGTGCGCCGGACGATCCCGTGCAACCGCTCTGGCAGGATGCCGCCGATCCCTGCTGCCTGACCACCGATGTGGGCGGTCTCTACCCCACCGATGAGGAGAGCGCAGCAGGCGCTGTGCCGCCGCTGCCCGCCTCCGGGGCAGCCGTTGCAGAGCAGGAGCAGCCTGCGGAGAAACCTGCCAAGCCCAAGAAAAAGAAGAAAAAAAGCAGCAAAAAGCCTGCCGGAACCAAGGGCAGTGCGCCCTTCAGCGAAGAGGAGCTGCTGGAGCGTCAGGTGCCCATGAAGCTGCCCGAGCCCCTGCCCGGTGAGGTGGGGACGGAGCCCGTGCCCGCGGATGGGGATGAGGCTGCAGATGGGGCTGCTGCCGTGGGCAGCAATGCCGCTTCGGCTGCGGCGCAGACGGATGCCGCCGGTGCTGCTGCCGTGGGCAGCAATGCCGCTTCGGATGCGGCGCATACGGATGCCGCCGGGGCTGCTGCCGTGGGCAGCAATGCCGCACCCGGTGCAGAAAAGCCCGCCGCAGCCGCGGAGGAGGATGCCGGAGATCCCGAACCTTCTCTCCAGCAGCTGAAAAACGGCCAGCTCAGCTTCCGTTTTGATGAACTGTCATAAACCCCGGCGCGCGCCGGAAAGCCACTATACGACCGTCAAGGAGGTACCACCCATGAGCCTTACGCCCAGAGACATTGCAAAAATGCTGGACCACAGCACCCTGCAGCCCTATCTGACCGAGGAGGATATCCGCAAGGGGTGCGAGATCGCCCTCAAGTATGATACCGCCAGCGTCTGCGCCCGTCCCGGCGATATGAAGCTGGTCAGTGAGCTGCTCCGGGGCAGCGATGTGAAGGTGTGCACCGTGATCGGCTTCCCCCACGGCAACCACAAGCCGGAGATCAAGCTGGCAGAGGCCGCTGCCGCTCTTGACGACGGCTGCGTGGAGCTGGATATGGTGCTGAACATCGGCAAGCTGATCGCCGGGGATACCGACTATGTATACGAAGAGATCGCCGCCATCGTGCAGCTGGCGCACAGCCGGGGCGCAAAGGTGAAGGTGATCCTGGAAACCTGCTACCTGACCGACGAGCAGAAAAAAACCGCCTGCCAGCTGTGCACCCGCGCCGGTGCAGACTGGGTAAAGACCAGCACCGGCTACGGCTCCGGCGGCTGCACGCTAGACGACCTGCGCCTGATGCGGGCAGCCGTGCCGGAAGCCGTGCAGGTAAAGGGCTCCGGCGGTATCCGGGATCTGGATACTGTGCTGGCTGCCCGCGCCATCGGTGCCAGCCGCTGCGGCGTATCCGCCACGGTAAAGATCATGGAGGAAGCCGAAAAGCGCTACGCCGAGGGCACCCTTGCCGAAGCCACCCAGCTGAAGGAGATGGAAGGCGGGTACTGATGCACCGTCTTTTCCGGTGCGGCACACCCCGCCTCTCATCTGCGGGGCAGCGCTTCTCAGAAACCGCAGTTCCTTATGCACAAAGGGTTGCGGCGTGTTCTCATCACCGTTCCCACAGTGGAGGATAACGGGTTTCAGAGCGGTTTTTAATCCTTTTCTCATCCAAAATGCAGCGCTGTCTCAAGACACAGCCCCTATGCCGTGGTAAGATATCACCGTACCAAGGATAACCACTCACCCCGGGCACGGGGCTGATATTTGAAGGAGGAAACATTCCATGGCCAACGAAAACAAGAACGGTATCTTCTCTTTTCTCTACTGCAACCGCGTAAAGGTGAACAAGGGCACCACCCCCATCATCAACCTGAGCCTGATCTTCTGCATTCTGGCTGTTCTGACTGCTCCCTGGCTGGTGGTCGGCGGTGTAATCGTGGCGCTGGCGCTGGGCTACAAGTTCGCCTTTGAGCGCAACGCCGTCGGTTTCAGCAGCGATTTTGATGCGGTGGTCAAGGGTGCCGCCAGCAACGTGCGCAACGTTGTGGACAACGTAACCGACAAGTTCGACGGCGACAAGGACGAGGACAAGGCCGAATAATTCTCCCGCAGGGGTACAGCACGAGGGGTGCCGCAGTGGTGCGGCAGCCCTCGCTTACTTCGTAAGCTTCCGAAACCACCGGAAGGGTGAACGCAGTGAACCGAGGCGTGAGGACAGCGCGATAGCGCTCCCGCAGCGCCGAAGCCCAAAGCCGACCTGTGGCCGGCTTTGGGCCGCAATGCACGCCGCTGGTTTCGGATTGGCAATCAGAGGGCTGCAGCCCAACCATACCTCCGGGGGCATCGGCAATGTGAAGGGCATCGCAGCATACCCCCTGCATTGCCCCATTAAATAACACAGAGAACATATATACAATAAAAAAACATTATGCTATAATAAACCGCACATCGCATATGTGCCGGCGTACACCGCCGAAAAAACATACAACGGAGGTAACAGGATCATGCGTAGAATTCTTGCTCTCGCCCTGTGCGTCGTGATGGCGCTGTGCAGCCTCTCTGCCGTTGCAGAAGAAGCTGTTGCCGTCAAGACCGGTCTGAGTATTGCCACCAGCATGAGCGCTGCCAAGAACGGCGGCGTACAAGTCACCATCAACTATACCGCAGTTACCGTGGATGATAACGGCATCATCGATGCTGTGGTCATCGACAGCCTGCAGGCCACCGTGGGCGTGGATGCCGCCGGTCAGCTGACCACCGATCCCGCCACCCTGTTCCAGTCCAAGAACGAGCTGGGCGATGGCTACGGCATGCGCAAGGCTTCCTCCATCCAGAAGGAGTGGAATGAGCAGGCTGCTGCCTTTGCCGCCTACTGCACCGGCAAGACCATCGAAGAAGTGAAGGCCATGCCCGTTACCGAAAGCGGCGCTCCCGCCGATGCTGATCTGGCTGCGGGCTGCACCATGGGCGCTTACAACTTCCTGCCCGGCATCGAGGCCGCTGTTGCCAATGCCCAGCAGCTGGGCGCCAAGAAGGGCGACGCCCTCAAGCTGGTGCAAGTGACCAACGCCTCCGGCAGCAAGAGCGCCACCGCCGAGGCCGCCGGTAAGGCTCAGGTCTATGCCACCATCGCCGCCATCACCCTGAATGGCGAGACCATCACCTCCGCTGCCATCGATGCTGTGCAGGCCACTGCCGCTTTCGATGCCACCGGCGCTGTTACCAGCGACCTGACCGCCGCTCCCCAGACCAAGAACCAGCTGGGCGATGCCTACGGCATGCGCAAAGCTTCCTCCATCGCCGCCGAGTGGAACGAGCAGGCTGCGGGCTTCGCTGCCTACATCACCGGCAAGACCGTGGTTGAGGCCACCGGCATCGCTGTGGACGAGGGCGGCTATCCCACCGACGCCGATCTGCGTGCCACCACCACCATGGGCATCGGCAATTTCCTCGATCTGCTGGCCAAGATCGCTCAGTAAGCAACACAAAGGCTGACGCAACGCCGTCCGCCCTGCGGCTGCCGCCCTCCCACGGGGCGGCAGCCC
>JAZQHO010000058.1:0-22485 GCA_045540635.1 Candidatus Limiplasma sp. | reverse complement strand
CACGGAGTGAGACCTGCCTCTGCGGATGAACCGCTGATTGCGACCGCCGCCACGAAAAAGGGCTTTCATGGGATTTGACCAAAGCGAACGTGTCGCTGTTTTCTGGTTACTCTTTTGCGTCAAAAGAGTAACCGCAGGTGTGGGGCGCGGAGCCCCACCCTGTTGCTCGCAGCGGAACTGCGGGTTGGCTTCCGGCGGGGCGTACAACCCCTCCGGCGCTTCGCGCCCACCCCCATCCGAACCCCCGTTCCTCACCCCTCCGTGCTGTCAAACTGCGCATGGTACAGCTCGCTGTACACGCCGCCCTTTGCCAGCAGCTCCCGGTGGGTGCCGCTTTCCACGATGCGGCCTTTGTCCATGACAAGAATGCAGTCCGCACCGGTGATGGTGCTGAGCCGGTGGGCGATGATGAAGCAGGTTCTGCCGTGCATCAGGCGGAGCATGGCATCCTGGATGCGGCGCTCGGTCTGGGTATCCACGTTGGAGGTGGCTTCGTCAAGGATCAGCATGGGGGAGTCGATGAGCATGGCACGGGCGATGGTCATCAGCTGCTTCTGTCCCTTGGAGATGCTGTTGCCGCTGCCGGTGACTACGGTATCGTAGCCATCGGGCAGGGAGAGGATCATTTCGTGAATGTGGGCGGCTTTGGCAGCGGCCTCCACATCGGCGCGGGTCACGCCGTCCCGCCCGTAGGCGATGTTTTCCAGCACTGTGCCGTCAAAGAGCCATGTATCCTGCAAAACCATGGTAAACTGGCGGCGCAGCTCCTCCCGCCGCAGGGTGCGGATATCCCTGCCGTCCAGCAGGATGCGCCCCGTGGATACATCGTAGAAGCGCATCAGCAGATTGATGAGGGTGGTCTTGCCGCATCCGGTCTCGCCCACGATGGCCACCACCTGCCCGGGTGCAGCGGTAAAGGAGATGTTGTGGAGCACGGTCACATCCTCGGTATAGCCGAAGGATACATCCTCAAAGCGGATCTCGCCGCGGCAGTCGTCAATGGGGAGGGCATCAGGGGCATCGGCAGGCTCCGGCTCCAGCGCCAGCAGCCCCAGCACCCGCTCCGCAGCCGCCAGCGTGGACTGGATCTCCGCAAGGATGTTGGCAAACTCGTTGATGGGGCCGGAGAACTTGCGGCTGTAGAGCACAAAGCTGCTCACATCGCCCAGAAGGATGCTGCCGCCCATGTACAGCAGCGCACCGAACACGCTGACCGCCGCAAGGCTCAGGTTGTTGACCAGATTCACCGTGGGGCCGGTGATGGCGGCGGTGTGGTCGGCGTGCCATGTGGCGTGTACGGCGTTATCGTTGTGGAATTGGAAGCGCCGGTTGAACTCCTCCTCCTGATGGTACGCCCGGATGGTCTTGAGCCCGCCCACCGCCTCCTCGGAGTAGCCGTTCATAGCACCCAGCATGCGGCTGCGCTTGGAGAACAGCGGCCGCACGATCTTGGCCCGCCAACGGGTGATCAGCAGCGACAGGGGGATGGTGACGGCAAACACCAGCAGAAGCTGAGGCGCAATGGAGACCATCATGGCAAAGGAGCCCACCACCGTTACAAGGCTGGAGATGATCTGGGTCAGATCGGTGGAGAGGGTAGCGCCCACGGTATCCACATCATAGGAGAGGATGGAGAGCACATCGCCGGTCTGGTGGGTATCGAAAAAGGCAATGGGCAGGGTGGTCAGGTGGTCGAAGAGATCCTTGCGCATTTTGCTTACCACGTTCCGGCTCAGCCGGATCATAATGGCGGAGAGCCCCCATGAGATGAGGGAGGATGCCGCCGCCACGGCGATCATGGCTACCACATAGCGGATGACCACGGGGAACTGTACCCCGCTTTCATGCTCGATGGCATTGATGGCAGCGCCGGAAAGCCGGGGCGATACCAGCCCCAGCGCATTGCCGCAGATGGACAGCACAGCCGCCAGCACAATGATCCAGCGGTATTTTGCCAGATAGCGCCATAGCTTCAGAAGTACGACGCCGGTTTTTTCTTTGGGGCGGGCGAAAGCAGGCCCGCGACCTCTGCCACGGTTCATGCTGCCTCACCTCCCAGCTGCAAAAGGCACAGCTCCCGGTACATGGGGCAGGCCGCCAAAAGCTCCTGATGGGTACCCTTTCCGATGATGCGCCCCTTGTCCATCACAAGGATCAGGTCTGCCGCCATCACGGAGGATACCCGCTGAGCCACGATCACCGTGGTGGCAAGGCCATGGCGCTCCCTCAGGGCATGGCGCAGCTCCCGGTCGGTGCGGAAATCCAGCGCAGAGGAGCAGTCGTCCAGCAGCAGGATGCGGGGATCGCCCGCCAGTGCACGGCAGATCAGCACCCGCTGCTGCTGCCCGCCGGACAGGTTGCGCCCCTTCACATTCAGCTCAAAATCCAGCCCGCCCTCCTTCTGGTGGATGAAGGAGGCCTGTGCGCAGTCCACCGCAGCCAGCATGGCCTCATCGGTGATGGCTCTGCCGAAGCGGATGTTCTCCCGGAGGGTATCCGCCATGAGAAAATCGTACTGGAACACCACGCCCAGCCGCTCATGCAGCTCCTCGGGAGAAAGGGAGCGGATATCCCGCCCGCCGATGCGGATCTGCCCGCTGTCCGCATCGTACTGGCGCATCAGCAGGCTCAGCAGGGTGCTTTTGCCGCTGCCGGTGGGGCCGATCACGCCCACCGTCTGCCCGGGCAGGAGCGAGAAGTCCAGATCCTCCACATTGTTGTAGCTTTTGTTGTAGGAGAACGTAACATGGTCGAATGCGATGTGGGCTTCCTCGCTGCGGGCAGGCGCTTCGGTGCGCTCCAGCTCCGGCTGGGTAAGCAGCACCTGCTCGATGCGCTTAGCGCTGGCGCTGCCCTTGGAGTACATCACAAAAATACGTGTTACCATCAGCAGTGCATTGAGGATGATGGTAACAAACGACAGGAACGAAATGATCTTGCCCGGGCCGATCACCCCGGCATGCACCCGGTGTGCACCCACCAGCACCACCAGCGCAAGGCTGGCATTGAGGATGAAGCTGGTCAGCGGGCTTACCCGGGCCATGGTCAGGTCTGCTTTGCGCTGGCGGGCGGCCAGATCGCTGTTGACGGCGGCAAAATCGTCCTGCTCAAAGCGGGTGCGGCTCAGGGCACGGATCACCCTTGCGCCGCTCATGTTTTCCTGTACCTTGCGTACCAGATGATCCTGCCCCTCCTGCACCCATGTGAACAGCGGTACGCCCCGTTTGGAGGACCAGATCACCGTGCCTGCCAGCAGGGGCAGGGCGGCAATGAGCACAAGGGTCAATACCGGCTCCATCACCATGGAAACGATGATGCCGCCCACCAGCAGCATAGGTGCGCGCACGCCCAGCCGCTGCATGCGGTCGATCATGTTGTGCACGTTATAGGTATCGCTGGTCAGGCGGGAGATGAGGGAGGCATCGGTGAGCCTGTCCTGCTGGGCAGCGGAAAGGGCGGTGATGCGGGCAAACAGATCCCGCCGCAGCGTGCGGGTGATCTCTCTTGTGATGGTGGTGGACATCCGGTTGGCGATGCAGTTGCCCAGCCATGCCAGGATGGCTGCCAGCACCATGGCCCCGCCCATGAGCCACACGCCCCGCTGCCCGCCGGGCTTGCGGGCGTATTCGTCAATGATGACGGAGAGCATGGCAGGCAGAAACAGCTCAATCACCGTGCCGGAGATCTTGATGATCATCTGCAGACTGATGCGGCGCAGATAGGGTTTGATGTAGCGACCCACGGTGCGCATGGGTGGTTCCTCTCCCTTCGTATACGGCTCGGAATGCTTATGTACGGCTTTGCGGCACTCCGGTAAAACTTGCATACGACCATTCTACAGCGGGGGGCAGGGGGTGTCAGGGCAGGCAGACGCTTGCTCCGGCGGGGGAGATGGTGTATCATCAAAAGCAGTTACATCAGAGATGGGAGGGTATGCCCAATGGTAGATCTGCACCTGCACACCACCGCTTCGGATGGTACCTGCACCCCGGAGCAGCTGGTGGCGCTTGTCCGGGCGGAGGGGATCCGTGTGTTTGCCATTACCGACCATGATACGGTCAGCGGGGCGGAAAGCTTGCTCCGGTGCCCGCCGGAGGATCTGCGCTTTATTCCCGGGGTGGAGTTCTCCTGCCGTTCGGCGGTGGGTAAATATCATATTCTGGGCTACGGCATCGACCCCTCCTGTGCACAGCTGGGCACTGCCATCGAGGAGGGACGCCAGCTGCGGCTCAGCAAGCTGGAAGGGCGGCTGCGCTATTTGCGGGATGTGCACGGCATCACCTTCACCCCGGCGGAGGAAAGCTGGCTGCGCAGCCAGAAGAGCCCGGGCAAGCCCCACATCGGCACGCTGCTTTTGCAAAAGGGGCTGGGGCAGACCATGGTGGAGGTGCTGGAAAGGTATGTGAACCCCTTCAAGGGCGGCAACGACAGGATCGATGCGGCGGTCGCCATCCGTGCCATCCTTGCGGCAGGGGGCGTGCCGGTATGGGCGCACCCCATGGGCGGCGAGGGCAGGCGGCACAAAACCCGTCAGGAGCTTCTGCCCCGCCTTGCGGATCTGCTGTGCCTTGGCATACAGGGCATGGAGTGTTGGTACTCCCGCTACAGCAGGCAGGAGGTGGAGACCCTGACGGAGCTGGCGCAGCAAAACGGGCTGCTCATCTCCGGCGGCAGCGATTTCCACGGCAGCCCCAAGCCGGGGCTGCTGCCCGGCACGCTGTGCGCAGAGGCGGCAAGGCCGCAGCCCGGGCAGCTGACGGTGCTGGAGCGGCTGCTGTGATCCCCCGCCTGTGCCGTTGGGCGCTCAAAGTGATGCATTCGGCATCCGGGGCGCTGCTTTTGTCAGGTGTTGATTGACGGCAATACCTGCATATGTTATGCTGTGATCGTCGAAAAACCTCTGATCCGTATCGGCGCACAGCGCCAGAAAAGGAGAAAACAAATGCTGGATCAATTCCTTCAGAATCCTGTACCCTACATCATCGGTCTTGTGGTGCTCGTTTTGCTGCTGCTGTTCTTCCCCCGTTACCGCAAGGTGCCGCCCAATGAGGCACTGGTCATCTCCGGCCCCATCCGCCGCAGCTACAAGGTGCGGGATGAGAACGGCGAGGTGGTCTCCAAGAAGTTCGGCTACCGCATCGTGCGCGGCGGCGCTACCTTCATCATCCCCATTCTGGAGCGGGTGGACCGCCTCCATCTGGGTCTGATGCAGGTGGATATCAAAACCACCCAGCCCGTGCCCTCTCAGGAGTACATCTCCGTCATGGTGGATGGCGTTGCCAACATCAAGATCGGCTCCGACGATGTGAGCATCGCCACCGCTGCCGAGCAGTTCCTCAACTGGAAGCAGGCGGATATCGCCACCGTTGCCCAGCAGGTGCTGGAAGGCAACATGCGTGAGATCATCGGCCGCATGCTGGTGAGCGATCTGGTGCAGAACCGCGACAAGTTTGCGCTGGAGACCAGCCGTGCCGCCAACTACGACATGGGCAACATGGGTCTGGAGATCATCAACCTGACGGTGCAGAACTTCCGCGATAACGATGGCGTGGTGGAGACCATGGCCACCAAGAACATCGTGGAGAAGGAACGCGATGCCCAGATCGCCAAGGCCGCTGCCGAGCAGGAAGGCCACGCCGCCATGGTGGAGGCGCAGACCAAGATCGCCGAGCAGGAAAAGAACCTTGCTTTGAAGCAGGCCGAGTTCAAGGTAATGAGCGACCATGAAAAGGCTCGTGCCGACCTGGCCTATCAGGTGGCTGAGCAGTCCAACCGCAAGGAGCTGGAGGAGGAGCGCGCCAACGCCGAGTTGGTTCGTTTGCAGAAGGAAACCGAGCTGCAGCGCCAGCAGGTTGAGATCGAGCGCGAAAAGCTGAGCGTGGAGATCCGCGAAAAGGCGGAAGCCGAGCGCGATGCCCGTGTGTTCCGTGCCGAGGCCGAGAAGGCCGAGCGTCAGGCCATTGCCGATGCGGAGCTCTACGAGGCTCAGAAGGCTGCCGAAGCCATCCTGCTCAAGGGCAAGGCCGAAGCCGAGGCCATCGAGCTGAAGGCGAAGGCCATGCAGCAGTACGGTCAGGCTGCCATGCTGGAGATGGTCATCGAGAAGCTGCCCGATGTGGCCCGCGCCATTGGCGAGCCCCTGAGCCAGACCGAGAAGATCATCATGTTCGGCGAGGGTGCCACCACCGGCCTCACCCGGGACGTGACCGGCTCCATGATGCAGACCTTCGAAGCCATGAAGGCCTCTGTGGGTCTGGATATCCCCAAGATGCTCACCACCATCTCCACCGGCGGTCTGGTGGGCCGCAGCGTGGAGGAGGCGCTGGGTGCCCAAGAAGCGCCCGCTGCACAGGAAGCCGCTGCGGAGGAATGATGCATCCCCCCGCAGGGGTGAATAGAAACAGGTAAATCGTCAGGGGGGGGTGCCGCGGTCTGCGGCAGCCCCCTCTGCTTGTGCTTGTGGCAGGTTCCCGGTTGTTACGGGGGGGAGACCGACAGCGCAGGCTCCTTCGGAAAATGTGCCCTGTCGGCGGGCAGACCGTTCTTTTCCTGTCCCTCCGTGCGGTTTGTGTTGCCATTTGCTGTGTTTTGTGTCATAATCATTAAACAGCAATTATGCATACAGGAGGCATCCCTTTATGGATTACCGTACGTATCTGCGTTATCACCCCGACGAGAACGGCTTTTTCGGCCCCTATGGCGGCGCTGTTCTGCCCGATAACCTGAAGGCCGCTTTTGCCGAGATCACCGACGCTTACCAGACCATCTGCCAGAGTGCCCAGTTCATCAACGAGCTGCGCCGCATCCGCAAGGATTTTCAGGGTCGTCCCACCCCCGTGTACCACTGCGAGCGCCTGAGCCGCAAGGTGGGCGGCGCTCAGATCTACGTAAAGCGCGAGGATCTGAACCACACCGGTGCCCATAAGCTGAACCACTGCATGGGCGAGGGTCTGCTGGCCAAGTACATGGGCAAGAAAAAGCTGATCGCCGAGACCGGCGCTGGTCAGCACGGCGTGGCGCTTGCCACCGCCGCTGCCTTCTTCGGTCTGGAGTGCGAGATCCATATGGGCGAGGTGGATATTGCCAAGCAGGCACCCAACGTTACCCGTATGAAGATCCTTGGTGCCAAGGTGGTGCCCGTCACCCATGGCCTCAAAACCCTGAAGGAAGCCGTGGACAGCGCCTTTGAGGCCTATGCCCGCGACTATAAGGAAGCCATCTACTGCATCGGCAGCTCCCTTGGCCCCCATCCCTTCCCCCTGATGGTGCGCGATTTCCAGATGGTGGTGGGCAGCGGGGTGCGCGACCAGGTTATGGAGATGACCGGCCACGAGCCGGATGCTGTCTGCGCCTGCGTGGGCGGCGGCTCCAACTCCATCGGCACCTTTGTGCCCTTCCTTGATTCCACCGCCGAGCTCTACGGCATCGAGCCGCTGGGCAAGGGCGATAATCTGGGCGACCATGCCGCCTCCATGAAGCACGGTACCCCCGGCATCATGCACGGCTTCAACAGCATCATGCTCAAGGATGCCAACGGCGAGCCCGCTCCCGTGTACTCCATCGCCAGCGGTCTGGACTACCCCTCCGTCGGCCCCGAGCACGCCTACCTGCACGATCTGGGCCGCGTCAGCTACGAGACCGTAACCGACGAGGAGGCTGTGGAAGCCTTCTTCCTGCTGAGCAAGTACGAAGGCATCATTCCCGCGCTGGAGAGCTCCCACGCCGTCGCCTTTGCCATGCGCAAGGCCCGCGAGATGAAGAAGGGCAGCATTCTTGCCACCCTCAGCGGCCGCGGCGACAAGGACGTGGACTACATCGTTGAGCACTACGGCTACGGTGAAAACTTCGAGCTGTAATCGTAAAAGGCTGCCGCAGAGATGCGGCAGCTTTTTGCATATCCCCCGCTTTGTTACACCTCCTGTTTGACACAGCCCGTCCGCAGCGCTATACTGAAAGCGACCCCCTTCTTGTACCGGAAAGGAGCGATCCTGATGAAGATCAAGCGCATTGCCGCCCTGCTGCTGAGCCTGCTTCTGCTGTTTGCCTGCGCCAAGGCCGAGGAGGCAAAGACCCAGTGGACGGAGCTGGGCGAGGGCAAAAACGAGCTTACGCTGGTGGTGGTTTTCCCGGATGGCATCACCAAGGGCTACCATATCCGCAGCGATCACGAAAGCCTGCTGGAGGGGCTGCTGGCGCTGGAGCTGATCCAGACCGTGGAGACCGAGACCGGCATGGTGCTCACCGTTGTGGACGGCTGCCCCTTGCCGGAGGATGATCCGGAGGCCTACTGGTTCATCGCCGTTTTCGATGTACAGCTGGACAGCCTGACGCCCTGCCTGCTGCCCCTTGAGCAGCTGCCCCTTGCCGGGCAGACTTATGCCTTCGGTCTGATCCCCGGTACCGGCGTGGAGACGGATGGCGAGACCGGACCGGCTCCGGAGATGGGAGCGTAAGGGAAAACGACCCAATCCCCCTGCCGCAGCACTGCACCTGCAGTACTTGCGGCAGGGGGTGTTTCGATCTCTTGCAGCGCGGCTCTGGCAACCCAAAACCTCCCAACTCGGGCAAGCCCTGTCACGTCCATTCAAGAACAGGCACCCGGCCACGGCCGGGTGCCTGTTCTATATGCTGTTTTACTTCCGTTCCATCTGCCACCAGGCGGCATCCACATCTCCGGCAAAGATCATGTAGAGATCATGCACGCCCTGTGCAGCGCTCATCTCCACGGTGATCTCCGTCATGCAGCCGCCTGCGGGCACCTGCGCAACGCAAAGTGCCCCGCCGGTGAGGGTGTCGGCGCAAAGCTTTACAGCGCCGCCCTTTTCAGAGCCTGCGCAGATGGTGAAGCGGGCTGCGCCCTCTTTCAGCTCCACACCCTTCAGGTGCAGCCAGCCGCCGTTTTCCGCATGCAAAAGAACGCTGTCATCATGCCCCGAAACAGTGATACCTGCCTGCCGCGCCATGGTGGCGGCAGGGGTGCGGGTGTAGGGATCAAAGGCTTCCACCTGCTCTACGCCCTCCAGATCGCCCGTTACCATGCCGAGGGAGCCGTCCGGCTGCACGGTCAGCTTGTTCAGGTGGGGGCTGCGGTAGTTGCCGGTAATGCCCATGCCCTTCTCCAGCGAGCGGGCGTGGTAGGCCAGATAATGCTCACCCTTGAAGGTGATCAGGCTGTGGTGGTTGTTGCCGCCCAGCCCGAAGAAGCGCCCGGGGTTCTGGAAAAACTCACCCCGCCACGTATAGGGGCCCATGGGATGGTCGGCGGTCATGTACTGGATGGCACCGTCGGTGATGCCCATCTCGTTGCCGGCGGTGGTAAAGTTGGAGCAGTAGGTGTAGTAGTAGGTATCCCCGATGCGGTTGATGCCGCTGTCCTCAAACACATAGGGCGCATGCACGGCCTGCGGCTCACCGGCAAGGGAGATCATATCCTCGCCCAGCTGCACGCAGCGGATGGTACCGGGGTCGGCCTGCATGCCCTCAGGTACGCCGCCGCCGAAGAACAGATAGCCGGTGCCGTCGTTATCCACAAACACGGCGGGGTCGAACAGCCAGAGCACGTTGGCGCAGTTGGGCACCGCACGGGTGATGAGCCCGTGGCCCAGCGGATCCCGCCACGGGCCTGCGGGGTCGTCGGCAGTGAGCACGGAAACGCCGTTGCCGCCGTTGCAGAAGTACAGGAAGAACCGATCCTGCCCGTCGATCTGCTTGTGGGCGGCGCAGGGAGCCCAGCTGTTGGAAGCCCATACGGCAGCGCCGTCCACCCCGGCAACGGGGATCGCACCGTGATCCGTCCAGTTGACCAGATCGGCAGAGGAAATGCAGTTGATGGAGCGGATGATGCTGTAGGTGTTCTCCTGTGCGGCACCGCTTTCATCGTAGGTGACGGTATCGTTGGTGGTGTAGACATACAGCCGCCCGTTCCATGCCAGCATGCCCGGGTCTGCGCCGAAGCGCTGGGTGTAGAGAGGGTTGTTGTGGTTGGGCAGCTTCAGGCTGCGCAGGGTCTCCGGATTGGTAAACATGTCGGTCAGCTCCTTGTGGGTTTGATGGTGACTGAAAAAAAGGATGCTTTTGTCCCTTTTGCCGGTCTGCGCAGGTACCGGCTCACCCGGCGGCAGCAGGGTGGCGGCCCAGCAGCAGCACAGCGGCAGAAGTGATGCAAAACGTGTTGCGGCATCACTCCCGCAGGTTTGCCTATAGGGTATCACACTCCGGCAGGGTATGCAATCATCCATGGCGCAAAACAGAAAAGAAGGATCATTCTGTCCTGCTTTTCCGGTGGTGTGCCCCATGCGGCAGCCCCCGGGAAAAAACGTGGGCGGCTCTGCCCGGTTGCGAAGCCGCCTGCACAGACTGCCGGACGGAGATGTAAAACTGCAAAAAAACTTTTGAAATGAAAGAAAGTGCTATATAATATTGGCGTTCGGAACACCCCCCTTCACGGGGCTGCCGCAACAGAAAGGACTGATGGCAATGAGCATCAGAATCGGTATTGTTGGCTACGGCAATCTGGGCCGTGGCGTGGAACTGGCTCTGCGCGCGAACCCGGATATGGAGCTGGCGGCCTTTTTCACCCGCCGTCCCCCGGAAAAACTGAAAACCCTCTCCCCGGATGTACCCGTGTACCATATGGACGATCTGCCCGGCCTTGCCGGTAAGCTGGATGTGCTCATCCTCTGCGGCGGCAGCGCCACCGACCTGCCCGAGCAGACCCCGGCCTGCGCCCGCCTGTTCAACGTGGTGGACAGCTTCGATACCCACGCCCGCATCCCGGAGCATTTTGCCGCCTGTGATGCCGCTGCCAGAGAGGCGGGTACCGTCACCCTGATCTCCGCCGGCTGGGATCCGGGTCTGTTCAGCCTCCAGCGGCTGATGGGGCAGTGCGTGCTGCCCGACGGCAGCGACTACACTTTCTGGGGCAAGGGCATCAGTCAGGGTCACGGCGATGCCATCCGCCGGGTGGCAGGGGTCAAGGATGCCAAGCAGTACACCATCCCCGTGCCGGAGGCGCTGGAAAAGGTGCGCAGCGGCGAGAACCCGGTGCTCACCACCCGCCAGAAGCACACCCGTGAGTGCTTCGTGGTGCCTGAGGAGGGCGCGGATCTTGCCCGCATCGAAAACGAGATCAAGACCATGCCCAACTATTTTGCCGATTACGATACCACCGTGCACTTCATTACCGAAGAGGAGCTGAAGCGCGACCACAGCGGCATGCCCCACGGCGGCTTTGTGGTGCGCAGCGGCGCTACCGGCGAGGCTGGCGAGAGCAAGCAGCTGATGGAGTTCTCCCTCAAGCTGGATTCCAATGCCGAGTTCACCGCCAATGTGCTGGTATGCTGCGCCCGTGCGGTCTGCCGCATGCAGCGGGAGGGCCAGAAGGGCGCAAAGACCATCTTTGATGTGCCCCCGGCCTATCTCTCCGCCAAGAGCGGCGAAGCGCTGCGCAAGGAGCTGCTGTAAAATCGCATACGGAAAGAGGGCTGTGCGCTTTGCACAGCCCTCTTTCCGTACCCTGCGCCGCAGGAAGCCCCTGCCGCAGCATGCTTATCCCTTTTTGAAGATCCGCTTCACCTCTCCGGCAAGGCCGTGGCACTTCCACGCGCAGCGCACAAGGAAGCTGCCCTTGTAGGCATCCAGCTCGCTTTGCAGCGCACCGGCACGCTCCCGGCTCTCATCCCGCTCTGCGGTCAGGTTTTCCACCTTGCCCTGTAACCACGTGCGGTCTTTGGTCAGGTTTTCCACCTTGCCCTGCAACCACGTGCGGTCTTTGGTCAGGTTTTCCACCTTGCCTTGCAGCCAGTTCTTGCTCTCGGTCAGGCTGTCCACCCTGCCTTGCAGCCAGTTCTTGCTCTCGGTCAGGCTGTCCACCCTGCCTTGCAGCCAGTTCTTGCTTTCGGTCAGGCTGTCCACCCTGCCTTGCAGCCAGTTCTTGCTCTCGGTCAGGCTGTCCACCCTGCCTTGCAGCCAGTTCTTGCTCTCGGTCAGGCTGTCCACTCTGCCTTGCAGCCAGTTCTTGCTTTCGGTGAGGCTGTCGGCCTTTTTTTGAAGCCATTCCCGATCCTTCTGCAAACGGGCGGTCTTTTCGCTCAGCGCATCCCGCTCCCTGCGCAGGGGGGCGCTCTGCTTTTCGCTCTCCAGACGGGCGTAATGGGTATACAGCGCCCGCAGCGCTGCGGCAGGCATGCCCTCCTCTGCGCTGATGCCCTCATAGCGGGTCAGCTGCACGGAAGCGGCCTGCGGCAGTGCACAGACGAAGGTCTCCACCGGGTAGAGGCACACGCCCTGCTCCACCTGCCGCACAGCGCAGGAGCGCAGCTCCGCATTGCACATACCCACCAGCACCGTTGCCAGCCGCTGGCTCAGCGGCGCAAAGGGTGTGGGGTAGAGACCGGGCTGCCCGTAGGTGCGCAGCACCTGCGCCACCACCGGGTTCCCGGCGCAGGCACCAAAGACCCGGTCGGTAAAGGATGCATCGTCCGCATAGCCGAAGAAGGCAGGATCGTTGAGCAGCATCCCGAAGGGCTGCTCCACCACCATACCGCTGTCCAGAAAGATACCGCCCTGCTCATAGCAGGCCAGCAAAGCAAAATACTTGCCCACAAAGGCCGCATCTCCGGCAGCATGCGCCTGCGCCACCACCGGCGGGCAGGCGGTCAGATCGCAGTTTTCCTCGCTGAGCACCATGATGCTGGGCTCCGGCAGCACCCGCTGCGCCATGGCCACAGGGGGCTGCTGCCCGCAAAAGCCGTTCAGGTAGACCGTTGCGGGGATCTCCTCATCGTGGCACAGCATTTCGGCCACCGCATCGGCTACGGCGCTGTTCCGCTCCCGCAGATCCCCAATGCCCTCCAGCGCGCAAAGATGGCCGCGCAGCCAGCGGTACACCTCCGCTTTGTGCAGGGGGCAGCGGTCTGCAAAAGCCAGCAGCATTGCAGCGGAATAAACCAGCGCTTCCTCCCGGCAGGTGGGCTCAGTCAGGTCGCAGATCATGTCTGCGGCGCTGAACAGATCCTCCGGCACTGCGGGAAATGCCGTGCCAACAGGCTTTACCACATCGTAGTAGCAGGGCAGCGGGAAGCAGCAGATGCCCTCGACGCGGCTGAGGGCAGGCACCAGCCACGCTTCCTCTGCGCCCATGGCCAGATCCGGCAGGCCGCCGAAGCGCTCAAACAGATCCTTGCGGAGCAGCTTGCCGTGCAGGTACTGCACGGTAAGCCGCAGATGCTCCGCCGCACCGGCATGCACGTCCGTAACGGCCACCAGCTCCTCCTCCCGGCCCGAGACGCGCACCACAGGGGCATGGGCCAGCTCCGGGAAGCCGTTTTCCTCCGCAGTGCCGTACAACCGTTTGAGTGTGCGGTAGTCAATGTAATCATCCGGGTCAACAAAGGTAACGTAGCGCCCCTTTGCTGCCCGGATGCCTGTATTCATTGCCTGCGCTTTGCCCGCAGCCTCTGCCGCCACCGTGCGGATCAGCTGGGGAAAACGGCAGCGCCATTCCTCTGCCACAGCCATGGAGCCGTCGGCAGAGCTGTCGTCTACAAGAAGGATCTCGAAAGCTTCCTCAAGGGTCTGGTGCACAAGGCTGTCCAGACAGCGTGCCAGCGTGCTTTCGTGGTTCTGTACGGCAACGATCACCGATACTGCAATACTGCTCATGTTACTCCTCCCACTGCATCACTGCCCGTCCTGTTCGCCCAGCAGGGAAATGTAGGTAAGCACCTGCCTGAGCTCTTCCACGGACGAGGGGGTATGGTAATGCACCTCATACCGGTTTACCTGCCGGGTAACATCGGCAAAGAAGGCGGCGAAAGCGGCATCTGTGTGGGCGGGATTGATGCCGGCGAACATTTTTTCCAGAGAGATCACATGCATATCCGAACGGAAAATGATAAACGGGGTCAGGATCGCTGTGGAGGATACCGAGACCAGCACCTTGCGGCGCAGATCGTTGGCCAAAAGCTGGATCTCCCACGGCACCACGGAGCGCTCCATGGTCTTGTAGCCGCAGGGGCCGAAGCGGTCCACATCGCCTCTGGGGTGGCGCTTGACGATGATGTTCTCCCTGCCCACCAGCGCAGCCACCTGCTCAAAGAGGGCAAAATCGTTGGAGATGCACCGATCCTGAAAAAAGAAATCCTCCAGATAAATGAAGGGCTCCTGAAGCGGCGCATCGCTGCCGAACACCTCCAGCAGCGTGCTGCGCACCTGCGGGTGCTCCATGGGGTTGGCCAGCTGCCGCAGCCGGTAGCTGTGACCCTTGACCGCATACAGATCCGGCTGGTAGAGGTAGTAGGCCTCCACCGCCCGGATGAAGGGCGCCTGGGCATAGCTGCCCTGGAACCACGGCTTATCGTCGGTGGAGGGCAGGTCGATGGTGTAGGCGCGCACGCCCTCATCGAACAGGCACACCTTTGCGGGGCTGCCGTTTACGGTGTGCAGGCGGTACAGCATCTTCCAGTAGATGTGATCGATGGGGCAGAAGATGGTATCGAACATAGGCTCGATGGGCGCTGCCCCCTCCGGGAAGAACAGGGTGGGATCCTCCACCGCTGCCAGCTTTTCCTCCGGAGCCAGATCCCGGAAGCGGCCTTCCGCCTCCCGGGTGGCAGGGCGAAGAATATGCAGAAAAAGCCCGGTTTTTTCCAACCGGGCCAGCATGTCCTCGCTCCAGAGGGTCAGATCGCTCAGTACCAGCGTGCAGCAGCACTCCGCGCACTCGGTCATGCGCAGGGTGATGGCGTTGAACAGCTGGTAGACAGATTCGGCACAAAACAGTACCTGCTTCATAGATGTCTGCGCCCCCTTCGTTGCAATGGCGCTGCGGGGCGGAAAATTGGGCTCACGCCCAGTTTTCCACCAGCGGCAGCACGTCCATGGGATGGTCGCACAGCGGGTAGCCGTTGCCTGCATCATCCCGGCTCAGGCCGAAGCCGTAGGTAACGCCGATAAAATCCACGCCGGATTCCTGCGCGCCGTTCTTGTCGTGCAGGCTGTCGCCCACCAGCACTGCATCCGCTTTGGCAACGCCGGTGTGCTCCACGCACAGGTCGATCAGCTGCGCTTTGGTGCGGCTGTCCTTCTCATCCACACCGTAGATGATGTCAAACAGCTCCGCCACGCCCATCTCGGCCAGCATCACCTTGGCAAAGCGCTCCGCCTTCAGGGTGGCGACCCCCAGCAGGATGCCCCGCTGCTTCAGTGCCCGCAGCAGGTCGGCAATACCGTCGTACAGCTCCGCTTCGTGGATGCCCAGCTCCGCATACCGTGCCCGGTAGGCATCCACGGCCTTGCGTGCATCCTCCGGCGAGAAGGCGAAGCGGGTCTCGTAGGTCTTGAGCAGGGGGCCGCCGATCACGTCCCGCAGCTCCTGCTCGGTGGGCTCTTCCCGGCCCATAAAGAGGTGGGCATGCTTGTGGCAGTTGATGATACCGGGAGAGGTATCCGCCAGCGTGCCGTCCATATCAAAAATGACCAATTTCTTCATTACAGCTTGTACCTCGTAGGGGTGAGGATGCGGTAGGGCAGGTCGCCCAGAGCGGTGCGCAGCTGCAGACCGATCTCCTCGTTCTTCTGGTCGGCGACTTCCTTCTCGATGGGGTTTTTGTAGGAGTCGATGTAGTAGTTCCCGGAGGAGTCTGCATCAAAGCCGTCAAAGCCCGCAAGAGCGATGCTGCCCACATGGGCGCGGCGCAGGATGCGGATGAGCATAGCGCCTGCGTTGTCGGCGGCATGGCCGTCGCCCAGATACTCGGAGTAGTTGACCACATGCACATCCTGCGAGGGCTCTCTTTGCAGGTTGGAGGTGGTAAGCACATAGGGGTGCCGCTCCATGGCCTCCTGCAAAAGGGCGAGGCGCTTGCGGTTGCTGGCAAAGAGGATATCCGGCTCGATGCGCACGGGGCAGAAGTTGATGGAGATGACCACCGGCTGCTCCTCGCGGATGAAGGTGAGGATCTCCTCCAGATGCGCCGGCAGGGAAGCACCGGGGGCCAGCACAAGGATCTGCTTGCCCCGGACGATCTCCTTCAGCCCGGCGATGGTCTGTGCATCGTCGATCTGGTACTCCTGATAGGCCAGATACATTTTCTCGATCAGATCCTTATGGAACAGATCGCGCTGATCCATGGGCAGCATGCGCAGCAGCTTGGAGATGGATTCGATATCCAGCGTTTCCTTCTTCATCAGGTAGTCGGCATAGTTGGGGTGGCAGCCCTCAATGGCCGAGAGGAAGTAGGGCAGGGCATAGCCCCAGCGCTGCTGGGCGTAGATGCTCATCAGGTACTGGTTGGCGATCTTCAGCAGCGGCATGATGCCGTAGCGTTTTTCCACATTCTCGTTGATGTACTCTGCCAGCAGCTCGGTGGCCAGATTGCCCACACCGCGGCCCATGCCGTACACCGAGGAGTCGATGATCAGCTGGCGGGGGGTGTTCTGGCGCATCAGCTCCTGTGCGTTGGCAAAGGAGAGCTGCAGGTTGTTGTGGCTGTGGAAGCCGAGCCGGATCTTGGGATCCAGGTTGTGATCCGCCAGCGTGAACATGCGCAGCAGATCCTTGCGGTACAGGATGCCCAGCGTATCCACCAGATAGAGGGCGAAGGGCTTCAGCTCGTTGACGGCTTCCACCAGCCGGAGCAGCTCCACATCGGTATAAGAGGTGGTGCCCACGGGCTGGATGAATACCTGATAGCCCTTCTCCATCAAAGCGGTGGCGGTGCGCTTGGCCTCCTCCCACTCATGCTTGTGGAAGGTGAGGCGGATACCGTCGATGGAGGTACCGTCCCACGGGGCGATCTTTTCCGGCTGGATGTCTCCAAGGGCGATCATGGCCACATACATGGCGTTGGCGCGCTTGGGGGAGATCAGCGGGGCGATCTGCGCCACATCGGAGAAAACGGATACGTTCTCATCGTACTCCGTATCCTCCAGAAAGCCGCATTCGATAATGTCGATCTGGGCAGTATCCAGCAGCGAGATGATCTTTTTGATCTCCCGCTTGCCGAAACGCCATTGGTTGATGTAGCCGCCGTCGCGAAGGGTACAGTCGAGAATAGAAATGTGTCTCATTTTGCTCCTTCTTTGTTCATCATCTGGAAGAGTGCATCAGCTACTTCGAAATCGATGGGGTCGTTGATATCGCAGGCTTCGATCTTGGATACCTCGACCAGATAGGGGTGCTCGCCGATCCGGCGGCCCTGCATGATGAGTTCCTTCTTGTACACATACAGGCCGCAGGTCTCGGTGTATACGGGCTCCAGATCCTGCGTTCTGGGAATGTTATCCAGACTGTAGTTCATGGGCTGGCCGTTCTTCCACATAAACTCCTGCAGCTTGGATACCGCAAAGGCGGAATCGTATTCGCCGCTCGTCACCTTGCTGATGCCCAGCTCGATGCTCTGGGCAGACATGAAGGGAGCGGTGGCGTGGGAGAGGACATACACATCCGCATCCACCAGCTTGGCGAAGGAGGAGAGCACCTCGTTGAAGGGGGTGGTGGAAAGATCGTAGTAAGGATCTCTTTGCAGGAACTTGACACCTTCGGGCATAAAGTCCTGAATGGCGGGGTTGGAGCAGTAAACGTACAGCTCGTCTGCGTTGCTTACCTTGAGCAGAGTCTCCAGAATGTAGGAGATGAGCGGCTTGCCATTGGTAAAGCTCTTGGTGTTTTTACCGGGAAGGCGCTCGTTGTTCATTTTGATCGGTACAAATGCTACGGTCTTCATATGCAATTAACCTTCCTCATTTTCTTTGTTGATGTAGTACAACAGTCTCTTTTCAGTGGCAGCCAGAATACCTTCCAGCATCTTGATCTTTTCCTGTTCGGGGGTCATGGCTTCCTTTTCCACGCGGACGCCGACATGCGGCAGATCCTTCTTGATCTCCATTTTCTCGACCATGTTCAGCAGCTCCTTATTCTTGGAATATGCGTAGAGGATCTCAGTATCCAGAGTTGTACAGAAGTCTTCGTCCATTTCGCGGATCGCTTGCTTCTTGAGTACCACGGGCTTGATGTGATCCCAGAGAGACTTGCGCTCGTAGGAATACCAGCAATAGTCAGCCGCAGAGTTGATGAACACCACGCAGGAGTGCTCATCAAGAGAGAGCAGGCGGTTCTGGATGGATTCGCGGCCTTCTTCCTCCTCTGCGGTTACATCATCCACGATGTAGAGGCAAGGCTTGTCGTGTGTCTCACCCTCCAGCACGGAAGGAGCGTTGCTGCCCATGGTCTCACACAGACGCTTGACCAGCAACTCGTTTGCACCCACGCAGGCAATATCCAGTCCCAGCTGCTTTGCCATAGAGACGGCAGCATAGTAACGGTGGGTCATGTAGAAGTTCTTTTCGTAGCGGGTATCCAACTCAAACACCTGCGGATAGTGACCGCGCAGGTTGAAAATGGCTGTAGAGCTGATGGTGGCTACGCAGTTGGGCTGGTTCTCGAAAATGAACGGCATAAATTCGGAGGGGAACTTCTCGCGGATGATGCGCACATTCTCAAAGAGTTTGGAGTAGTAGGTCACATCATCGGGATGGGGTTTGATGACCAGCTTCTTACCGGTGAAGAAGTAGTCCATCACCATCTGGTAGATGAGAACCTGCTCATCGTAGGTAAGCACCAGCAGATTGGCAAAGTTTTGGGTGAGAAGCAGTACAGAATCGCTGTCTGCGGTAAGTGTGCAGCGATTCATAAAGAAATCGATCACTGCGTTACGGGTATCCTCCGGCAGTTTGCCCATTTCGGCAACCAAATCGAAATGCTCTATTGCTTCGGGGAACTCAAAACCGTCTACCTGAGCTTTGGTGTTGCACAGATAGCGCTTGATGTATGCGGCTTCGCCGGAGTACAGGCCAAGCTCGTTTACATGGTCAAAGATCTTGGCGTGCAACTTGCGGCAGATATCCCGCAGGATGTCCGGGCGGCTCAGCAGGCCGGAACCCTCCTCGCAGAAGACAAAGGGCAGAGCTTTTTCGGTCATGTAGATGCCAAGAGAGTACTGTGCGCCCCAAATGTATACCTCATTGTACTCCTCAAAGCTGCCGATGGTACTGAGGATGTATTCTTCAGTCTTTTCCGGGGTGTTGGTGAAGCCGTAATTGGCTTCGAAGATGATGACCCGATCAAAGAACTGCTCCAGCTTCTCGTAGTGGGGAAATTTCTCAATGATCCACTTGGAGAGAAGAAGGGTACCGGGTTCGCCGGACACCTGCTTGTGAACGATGGCGTTCAAAAGATGATAGGTGGTTATGGTATGGTACAGATTCACTTTGCTCACCTCATTCACAGTACTTGCTTGAGGATGCCGCCAAGGGATTCGATCTTCTGTTTCTTGGAATCACCGCTGACACCTCTTGCGTAAGAGACCTTGGAGAAATACTTCTTGATGAAAGTCAGATCACGAATGATCATGCGGTAGGGCAGGTAGGCATCGTAACCGGGGATGTTCATCATCAGCGGTTCGGAGCCGAAGCGTTTGGTATACTCCTTAACAAAGGCCAGAATACCTTCATGGATCTGCTCGGTGATCCAGTAGTTTTCCACCTCGGGAATATCGTAGACGAAATTGCCCTCTTTATCCCAGCCGGAGAAGCTGGGGGTCTTGCTCTGGGTGAACATTTCGAAGAAGATGTTGTTGGTGCCCTTGTTGGTCTTCTTGTGGGTATCGTAATTGCCGCGGTTGTACATGGCGGAGAACAGGTATACCTCGATGTTATCCTCCAACAGGTCGGCAACGATGTCATTGTTGTTGGGGGAGCGTGCAGCGGTCTGCCAGCAGTGCACCTTGCAGTCCATCTTCAGCTCGTCCTCGATCAGGTACTTCAGACCCATGGGGCCGCTGCCCAGCCAGCCCACGTCCACGATGGCGATGTTCTTGGCATCGCCCACCTTCTGCTTGAGGTAGGCCTTCATGTATTCCTTTTCCTCATCGTAGGCAGAGAGTACCAGATCCCAGTGATCAAGGAACAGACGCTCAATGGCTTTGAGGTGCTCCGGCACCACCAGCGTGTTTTCGCTCAGGTTGTAGTCCGGCATATAGGGCGCAAGCATTTCCAGCGAGAGGGATTCCAGCATGGAACCCAGCGTAATGAAGGAATCCTTGCGGTTGGTGCGGTAGTAGATAACGCGGCGGAGGAAGTCCTCTTTGTTCTTCAGCAGGGTGTACTTGGTATTGGCGATGCGGGACCAGAGGAAGTACTCGTTGGGTACATCGTCGTAGAACTGGTTGAACACGCGGGTGTAAATATCGCCGTCGCGGGCAAGGAAGAGGATCTTGTCGATGCCCTCTGCTTTTGCTTTTTTGTGCATCCAGTTGCAGAAACCGAGCACATAGAAGCCGCCGTAGAGGAAACCGTATTCGTAGTAGGTGTTATAGGTCTTGGAGTCGGCGTGCAGGTAGGTGTTTACAACACCGGCATAAGCGGAGCCCATCAGCTCGCTCATACCGTCGGCACGGTAGGGGTTGCCGATCGCGTGTACATTCTTGTAGTAATGGGTGGCAAGGCCCACATTGGTGGCGGCGTTGATGTCGGAAGCAACGTTGTCGCCCACGTGGATGATGCTCTTGCCTTCAAAGTCCTGCATAACATAGCGGTACAGGCTCTCGCTGCGCTTGGAGCAGCTGTAGTCGCAGGAAACATAGAGCTTGTCGAAATCCTTGTAGCCCACTTTGTGGAGCAGCTTTTCCATCATATCATGGGGGAAATACATGTCGGACACGATGATGACGGTCTTGCCCTGCGCCTTGAGGATGTCGAACACGCGCTTCATGTAGGGGTTGGCAAAGCAGAAATCCATCTCGGTCTGGAACTCGGTCTGGATGCCCAGCTCCTTGGGAATGCCGGTACGCTCCTCAATGTAGGCATAAATATCATCGATGGTTACTTCCCGGTTGCCGTTCGTCTGGAAAGCGATCTCACGCAACAGCTTTTCGGCATCGGTGCGGATGCGGTGGAACTGCACCTTCTTCAGCCGCTTGCCCACCAGCATGAACAGGTCGGCGGGTTTGGCGAAGGGGCGAAGGATCAGTGTATCAAAAATGTCGAAGGAGACAACATCGTACTGGCTGAGCTTCTTGGCCAGATGCGCAACGCTTGATCTCTTGGAAAGGAAAGATTCTGCGCCCTGCAGATAAGGCAGGCGACGAGCGGGGGCAGCCTTTGCAGGAGCCTTGGCAGCGGGCTTGCGCACCAGCTCGGGGTAGAGCAGGTTCTTTTTGCGCAGCACACGGTAGTGGATGTTCAGCCGAAAGAGCATCCACCAGTGTTTGAGCGGTTTTTTCTTGTGCTCAATGGGGTGAGACTTCACATAGGGAACGTATTCCCTGCGAACGCCCCAGTTCTTTTCGGCAAGATAGTAGTATACCTTTTGTTTCAGTTTTTTGAGCATTCCACATTACCTACCTTCGATCGTTTCTCGCTGCTGAGACAGGGAGCACCGCCTGCCGGCGGGCGACCTCTGCGGGATGGCAGGGCGCTGACGGCAGCGTTGTTTCCATGGCAAGTACCGGCTGCTGCCGCCGCAGGGTTGGCACCCCGTGTGCCGCAGCCGTTTGCCGCTGTGCCCATGGCGGCGGGAGGCCGCCAAACTGGCAAGTATGTGCACTTTCACATACTATTTACAATTATAAACCATGCAAGATAAATGCGCAAGATAAATGTGCCGTTGGCGTGCTCGTTTCTGTAGCGGTTTCAGGGCTTGTTTTGGCAGCATTTCCGGGTGCTTTTCCGCACTGTTTTTCCGGTGCGGTACGAATGCCATTTTTTAGCGCACAAATGATCCTTTTTGGGCACTCCCGCACCGGCAGCGCCGCCGCTCATCCGGCGGCAGAATGCGGTTTGAGGCGCACAGCAAGATATGGATACAATGCCCACACCGATTGACTGCGCCCCCGCAGCCGTGGTACATTGTTACGGTTGTGTCCTTGCGCCCGTTGGGGCGTTGCCATCACCCACACAGGAGGAAGCTATGAAAAAAGGAAATCCGGCTGCGCTGCTGCCCATCGGCGTATTTCTGGTACTGTATCTGGGTCTTGGGCTGCTGTTTGAGTACGGCATGCAGATCCATATGGGCTTTTATGCGGTGCCCATCGTGGCTGCGTTTCTGGTGGCCATCCTTGTGGCATGCCTGCAGAACCGGGGCGTAAAACTGGAGGAGAAGCTGGCCCTGATGGGCGGCGGTGTGGGCGATCCCAACATCATCACCATGCTGCTCATCTTTCTGCTGGCGGGCGCCTTTGTGGGCGTGGTAGGCCGCTCCAGCGCCCAGAGCGTTGCGTATTTTATGCTGAGCCTCATCCCCGCCCGGTTTGCGGTGGCGGTGCTGTTTGTGGTCAGCTGCTTTATTTCTACGGCGATGGGCACATCGGTGGGCACCATCACGCTGCTCACCCCCATTGCGGTGGAGGTCTCCGCCGCCGCTGCCTGCGACCCGGGGCTGTGCATCGCCACGGTGGTGGGCGGCGCCATGTTCGGCGACAACCTGTC
>JAZQHO010000057.1:0-8732 GCA_045540635.1 Candidatus Limiplasma sp. | reverse complement strand
AAATGACTTCAAGCGCTTGCATCTCCGTCACCTACTTACAGGCCCAGAGCGGCCTTCAGCACGCCCACCAGGGTGTTGGGAGCAACGAAGATCAGCAGGATAGCCACGACCAGGGCATAGATACCGGTGGTTTCAGCAATGGCGCAGCCCATGATCATGGTAGAAGTCACAGAACCCTTGCACTCGGGCTGACGGCCGATGGCTTCGCAAGCCTTGGCAACAGCATTACCTTCACCGATACCAGGGCCGATACCAGCGATCAGAGCGAGACCAGCGCCGATGGCGCAACCAGCGAGAATGATACCGATAGCAAGTTCCATAATGAATTCCTCCTTGATTGTTGAATAGTGAATCTCTTTGATCACGCAGCGGCACGGCGGGCACGCTTCTTTGCCTGCCTTGCTTCGTACTCCTCCTCCGGGAAGCCGGTGGCGATGTAGAGCATTGTGAGCATGGCAAAGATGAACGCCTGCATCAGACCGCTGAACACATCCAGATACAGGGAAAGGATCGCCGGGAGACCCGCCTGCAGGAAGGGGAAATCTCCCAAAAAGCCCGGCAACCAGCCAAGCACCATTTTGCTGAGGGCTTGCAGTGCGAAGGATACCAGCGTGGAGATGACCACACCGGAAAGCACGTTGCCGTAGTGACGGAAGGACATGGAGACCGGAGTTGCCAGTTCGCCGATAATATTGAAGGGGGCGAATACCGGCAGAGGTTCGAAGAAGCCCTTCACGTAAGGCAGCAAACCGCCCTTGAGCTTGTAGTAGGTAATGATGACAAACACCAGAATGGCCCAGCCTGCCACCACGTTCATATCAGCCGTGGGCGGCCTGAGACCGATCAGGCTGATGAGGCTGGAGAATGCACTGATGACCATGATGGCCGCGATAAAGGGCACATAGCTGATAAAGCGCTCACCCATGTTATCGCGTACCAGACCCTCCACTTTTTCCACCGCCCATTCGGCAAGAAGCTGCCGCTTGGTATGGGGCTTGATGGAAAGACCGTGCGCCAGATACAGGCTTACGCCCAGTACAGACAACAGCACCAGCCACGAGTTGATCTGAGACTCGGTGATGATCAGATCCTGCAGGGGCATGGGAATGACCGCATACACCCTTGCACCGGTGATCTCGATACTGTCGGAAGCGGGGGTGGTGACTACCTTGAGCACGATGCCCGCCAGCAGCGGCAGAATGATCAGCGCGATGAGGAGCCAATCGATCACTTTGAATCTCAGCGATTTGTTTTCCATAGGTTCCACCTCTTTGATATCAATCCAGCGTTTCTTCGTCTGCGGGCTGCTGGCGAAGGCTCTTGTCCAGCAGAGGTCGTACAGCGATGGCAAGGCGCGGGAAGAACAGCGGGATGACCACCGCCAGCGCATGGAAGCAGGGCAGGCATACGCCCACTGCCGCCAACGCCACCACCATCAGCATGCGCAGCATCTGGGAAAGCTTCAGTTTATCGGAAGCCGCCTTCTGATCCAGACCAATGCAGCGCTGGATTGTAAGTCCCATCAGGAAGAAATTGAGCACCGAGATGCCAATGCCCAGCAGGTTGCCCAGCGGCACGGTATAGTCCATGTGGCCGGTCAGCCAGAAAACCAGCTCCATCACCACGCTGAGGAGGATGGAGGTGCCGAGGATATACAGGGTTTCCTTTTTGACTGCCGGGTCGATACGCATCTGGAGGATGCCTCCTTTGGGAATCTGAATTCTTTATTTGGTGCCGAAGAGACGGTCGCCCGCGTCGCCCAGACCGGGAACGATGTAGGCATGATCGTTGAGCTTTTCATCGCAGGCTGCAACGTAGATGTTTACATCCGGGTGATCCTTCTGCACGCGCTCGATGCCTTCGGGTGCTGCGATCAGGTTGACGAGACGGATGTTCTTGCAGCCGCGCTGCTTGATGAAGGTGATGGCAGCTGATGCGCTGCCGCCGGTGGCCAGCATGGGATCGAGAACGATCAGCTCGCGGTTTTCGCTGTCGGCAGGCAGCTTGCAGTAGTACTCCACAGGCTCGTGAGTCTCGGGATCGCGATAGAGACCGATGTGACCGATCTTGGCGGCGGGGATCAGGTTGGCAACACCGTCCACCATGCCCAGACCGGCACGGAGGATAGGCACGATGCCGATCTTCTTACCTGCCAGAACGCGGGACTTGGTTACACAGATGGGGGTTTGAACCTCGATCTCCTCGGTGGGCAGGTCGCGGGTCACTTCGTATACCATGAGCATGCTGATCTCTTCCAGCAGCTCGCGGAATTCCTTGGTGCCGGTGTTGACGTCGCGCATAAGCGTTAGCTTGTGCTGAATGAGGGGATGATCGAAGATGTATACCATTGTAGAGCCTCCCTTTGTATGTGCTCACCTGCACCATGCAGGCGGAGGAGATGTGACGGCCGGCCATGTAAGGCCGCGCATGAACCCATTCCAAACTATTATAGTGGATTTCATCGCCGTTTGCAATAGCAAAGCGAAATTTCGCATCAAGCCGAACATGGCTATTTATATAGCTTTTGAAAGATTGTAAGTATTTTCACAATATCGATAGCTGCTCCATGCGGATGCCCTGCCGGCGACGGGATATGGTACCCCGTTGAACCGCTGCGGAAAGCTCGGTAATGAACGGCGACGGTTCGCCGCCGCAGGTGAGGATCAACTCTTCCCGGGCACGGGTCAGCCCCACAAAGAGCAGACGCCGCTCCTCCTCGGTGTTCTCCTCATCCCCCTCCCGGCTGAGAGGCAGGTCGCCCTCATTGAGACCCGCAACAAACACCACCGGAAATTCCAGACCCTTTGCAGCGTGCAGCGTCATCAGAGAAACTGCACCGGATTGCTTCTCCTGTCCGCTCCTACGGCGCAGATCCGCCTCCTCTCCGGTGGCCAGTGCCTCCAGCAGCATAGCCATCTGTTTATGGAAAACAGCTGCATTCAGAAGCATTTCGATATTTTTTCCCTTCTGACCCGTTCTCTCTGCCAGAAACTCAAACAGTTTACGGGGACGTGCTGTAGCGGCTATGGGGGCAAGTTCGGTCACTGTCTCCACGAAGGGAGACAGGATCCCAAAGGAGGACAATGCTGCTGCAAAAGCTTCTATATCCATGGCGGCAGGAAGTCCGGGCTGCATACAACCGGCGGCTGCAGCGATCACGTGTCCCGTCAGTTCGGGAGGCAGCTTCCATAAAATATGCATGGCTTCCTTGAGCGAAAGCGCATCGGCAGGCTGCCACAGCCATCGGTAGAAACCCAGTAGTGCTTTCACTTCCGGCGCATCCCAAAAGCGTTCCCGCCCGCAGACTACGCAAGGGATCCCAGACTGACGGAGACCGGTCTCGATCTGCTCCAGCTGACGGTGGGTGCGTGCCAGCACAGCAAATTCTGAAAATGCACGCGCATCCTCTGCATTGCCCGCCACACGATGTGCGCTGAGCATGTCTGTGCCTCCCACCATGGCGGAGATCTCTCCGGCAATCCATGCGGCTTCGGAGTAGGGATCGGCACCTTCCATCCACCTGACGGGTGTGCCTGTGCGCTGCGCCGAAAGGCTGCGTGCTCCGCCCGGATTGTGCGCGATCAGAGAAAGGGCGCAATCCAATATCTGTCCGGTAGACCGGTAGTTTTCCTCCAGTGTGATCACCAACGTGTCGTGGCGTTCTGCCAGCAAGCGCTGAAAGCAGCCTGCATCTGCGCCACGAAAACCATAGATGGACTGATCCGGATCGCCGATTACAAACAGATTGCTGTTTTTGCCTGCCCAGTGTCTGACCAGCCTGTGCTGCACTGCATTGATATCCTGATATTCATCCACCAGCAGATAGCGGAAGGAGGGGGCATCGGCTGTAGGTACCTCAAGGGCATCCAGAAGCACATCGTCCAGATCGCGGAAGCCTGCCTGTGCAAGCCGCCGCGCATACTCCTCTATGACCAAAACAGAAAGCCGGGAGGGTTTGCCATTTTTGTGCAGGCTGAGCTGCTCAAGCGCGGCGGCAGGTGTAAGGTTTTCACCACAGACCGCCAGCGCGTCCGTCATCAGCGAAAGCTGCTGCGCCCTGTCTGCAATGGGTCTGTTTTCCACCTGCTGCATTGCAACAGAATGGAAGGTGCCCACAGTGATACCGCGGATCGCACGCTTGCCCAGCACGCTCTCCAGACGCTCCCGCATCTCCTGTGCCGCCTGACGGGTGAACGTGACGGCGGTGATCTCCTTGGGTGAAACACCTTTTGCTTGCAGAAGATATTCAATGCGGGCTACCAAGGTTTTCGTCTTGCCCGTACCGGGGCCCGCGATAACAGCAGTGGTTTGGGCAGCACTTTCAACAGCCGCCGTCTGCCGCGGGTTGAGAATGGCTGCAGGAGGCATCGCCTCAGGCACGGGTTTTTGTTCAGGCTCTCCGGCTGCCATTATGACAGCAGATACAGCCGTCAGCTTCTTCGTTCGTGGTTCCGGCTTCAGCCCAAGGGCATCCAGCAGAGAGGTCTGTCCGCTTACCTTCTCTACCTCCCCCTCCTCGTAGACACGGATCACGCCGTATTCGCCGTCGTACCCGCCCTCGCAATGCACCTGCCCCTTGCGCAAACGGCGTATGGCTTCCGCCACCACCGGCCCGGCAGCTTTCTCTATCGCTTCAACAGGTACGGTGCGCAGGATGTGCAGTTCGGGGCCCAAACGGCCCAACAGCTCCAGATAGGCAGCCTCCACCTTCTTACTGGCAGCAGTGACACCCATGCATTCTGCCAACAGCTCCGCAAGAGGGATCAGACTTTCGTATGGCTTTTGCTGTACAGGCTCCCGACGGTCAGCAAGCTGCTGCACGCGGCTCAGCACACCGACGGTGATACGCTTTCCGCAGACCGGGCAGCGCCCGCTGAGCGCTTGTGTCTCCGATGGCTCCAGCCGACAATGACACGCACGGTGGCCATCCAGATGATACTTTCCTTCTTCCGGGAAGAACTCGATGGTGCCGCCCAACCCTTCGCCGGTCTCCACAGCCTGCTTGAGCAGCGTGTAATCCGGCGTTCCTTCAATGAGTGTCGCTTCCCGCCCCAACTTGGCAGGCGAATGAGCATCAGAGGAGGATACCAGCTGGTAGCCATCCAGCATGCTCAGGGAACGGTTCATGGCAGGATCGGAGCTGAGACCTGTCTCCATGGCGTGGATATACCGGGACAGATCGCCGTAGCATTCCTCCACCGTATCAAAGCCCGAGAAAGCTCCAAACAAGGAAAAATGCGGTGTCCAGATATGGGCAGGGATATAGATCGCATCCGGACAGCTTTCCAGCACGATCTCCAGAAGATCGTGGCTATCCAGTCCGAGAATGGGTCTGCCGTCGGAATGGATGTTACCGATAGCTTCCAGCCGGTGGGACAGCTCATCCGCTTCGTCCAGCCCCGGCAGCAGCACCACATGATGCACCTTTCTGGTTTTTCCGTTTTTCTTATATATCGTGCTGATCTCACCGGATACGACGAACCTTGGCTGGACAGTGCCGGGAATACCGCAGGGCAGACGTAATTCTTCCTTGAGGGTATAGAGACCGTTGCCTTCCGGGATAAGCATCTCGCGCAGCTCCTGCCGCCATGCAGCATGCGTCAGATCGCCGGTACCGATCAGCCCAAGCCCCTTCCTTCTGCCCCACATTTCCAAATGCTGCGGATCCAGCTCCCGGCTGGTAGCGCGGGAAAAGCGGGAATGGATATGAAGATCTGCAAGATACATGGCAAAGTACCTCCCTTACAGCCACCGGATATAGGCAGTCTTATCAATGGCATTATAGCCTGCGTTACGATAAAAGCGGTGGGTGCTTTCCTCTTTGGAGCCCGTGAGCAGCATCATCTTGTAGCAACCTGCATGGCTGGCGACAGCATGCGCATATGCAAGGCAGGCAGAGGCATGTCCCCTGCCCCGGTACGCCTCATGGGTGATGACATTCTCCACAACGGCATAGGGCTGCTGCCCGTGAGTCAGATTGGGAACAATAACACACACGCAGGAGGATACGATGTGCTCCCCCTCCAGCGAAACAATAATGTGGTGATCGGGATCATCCATGATCCGCTGCCAAAGTTCCCTCAGCTTCTGTGTATCCTCCGGCATTGCATTGCCGTGAAGCTGCGTGTAGAGGGCAAGCAGATCTTCCAGCTCGCCCGGCAGGATCTCCCGTACCATATAATGACCTCCTGTATACAGTGCGCAGCACCGTTCATATTTCTCATTTTTGCGGCATTTCACCCTCAGTTGCCAGTATACCATTTTTGGCGAGCGGAGACAAACCTGCAAAACCCAATAAAATATGCTTGTATATGGCGAAAAATCCCTTGACACCTTGTTTGGGGTGTGTTATTATTCCTTAGTGCCGCACAAGCCGGGTTTTTGAAGTGCGCAAAAACGCGCCACCCAAGATGCTTGGCGAGTAAATGAATGGAGGTGCTTAGCCATGTACGCAGTTATCGTGACTGGTGGCAAGCAGTACCGCGTGTCCGAGGGGGACATCATCTACGTTGAGAAACTCGACCAGGAAGCCGACAGCAAGATCAGCTTCGATGTGCTGATGCTGGGCAACGGCGACAGCGTTGAAGTGGGTACTCCCACCCTCGCAGGCGCTAAGGTCGAAGGCAAGGTTCTTGGCAACGTCAAGGGCGAAAAGATCATGATCTACAAGTACAAGAGCAAGAAGAACTATCACCGTCGTGCCGGTCATCGCCAGACCTACACCAAGGTGGAGATCACCGCTATCGGCTGATGACAACCGTCTCTGTCAGGTATGATGGCAGCGCCATCAGCAGCATTTCGGTAAAGGATCATGCAGGCTATGCCGAATATGGTCAGGATATCGTCTGTGCTGCTGCCAGCGTACTGATTACCACTTGCGCAAACGCACTCGAAACCGTGGCCGGGGTCTCCCCCATCACCCACGTAAACGAGCGCACAGCCGAGATCCTCGTTTCCCTGCCAAAAGAGCTTGCGCAGGAGCAGGCTCACGATGCACAGGTCGTTCTGCGCACCACGGTGCAGGGTTTCCGGGACATTGCGCAGCAATACCCCAAGAATCTGCAAATCATTTGATGGGAGGAACATCATCATGTTGAAGCTGAATCTTCAATTTTTCGCCCATAAAAAAGGTGTGGGCTCCACCCGTAACGGTCGCGACAGCGAAAGCAAGCGCCTTGGTCCGAAGCGTGCCGATGGTCAGTTCTCTCTGGCCGGCAACATTCTGGTTCGTCAGCGCGGCACCCATATCCATCCCGGCGTAAACGTTGGCATCGGCAGGGATGACACCCTGTTCGCCCTGGTGGACGGCATCGTTCGCTTCGAGCGCAAGGGCCGCGACAAGAAGCAGGTCAGCGTCTACCCCGTGGAGGCTGCTGCTCAGTAATTGCCACCCGAACACGAGCGTAAGTCTTCATGGCTTACGCTCGTTTCTTTATTTTTTCTCTACTTCTTGACAAAAGGGATGAATCTTCTATGATCGGTACTCTGATCAACTGTGCAGCCATCATCATCGGCAGCGCAGTGGGTCTTCTTTTCCGCAAGGGTATGAAGAAAAAGATCTCTGACACCGTTATGCAGGGTGTTGGCCTGTGTGTGCTGCTGATCGGTCTTTCCGGCGCACTGGAAACGCAGAATACCCTGTTGGTGATCATCTCCATGGTGATCGGCGGCATAGTGGGCGCATGGATCGATATCGACGACAAGATGAACCGTCTGGGCGCTTTTGCACAGCGCAAACTGACCCGCGGCGATGATGAAAACAACACCTTCGCCAAAGGATTTGTTACAGCCAGCCTGATATTCTGTGTAGGCGCTATGGCCGTTGTGGGTTCTCTTGAAAGCGGTATCCAAGGCGACCATTCCACGCTGATCGCCAAATCCATGCTGGACGGCATCACTTCCATGATTCTGGCAAGCACGCTGGGCATCGGCGTGATGCTCTCCGCAGTACCGATCCTGTTGTATCAAGGCGGCATAGCGCTGCTGGGTACGGTGATCGCACCCTTCCTGAGCACGGAGGTCATTACCGAGATGAGTGCCGTCGGCGGCCTGCTGATCACCGGCATCGGCATCAACATGGCGCTGGAAAAAGACCTGAAGGTGGCAAACCTGCTGCCTGCCATTCTTGTTCCCTTTATCTACTTCCCCCTCTACCATCTGATCGGAGGTTAAGAACATGGCATCCATCATCCGTGATGCGGCGCTTGCCGCAAAGGGCGCTCAGAAGATCGAATGGGCCCGCCGCCACATGGCTGTACTCAACAGCATTGCCGAAGAGTTTGAAAAGACCCAGCCCTTCAAGGGTATGAAGGCTGCCGTCTCTGTGCATCTGGAAGCAAAGACCGCCTATTTGGCGCAGGTGCTGATGCGCGGCGGTGCGCAGGTGTTTGCCACCGGCTCCAATCCCCTCTCCACGCAGGATGACGTTGCTGCCGCCCTTGCCGCCAGCGGTGTGACCGTGTATGCCACCCATGGCTGCAACGAAGAGGAGTACCACGACTATCTGTGCCGTGCCCTCTCCGAAAAGCCCGATGTGATCGTGGATGACGGTGGCGATATGGTGCACATCCTCCACGAGGAGCATCCCGAGTGGGCAGAGAACCTGCTTGGCGGCTGCGAGGAGACCCCCACCGGCGTGATCCGTCTGCGTCAGCGGGCTAATGCGGGCACCCTGAACTTCCCCATGTTCAATATCAACGACGCTGACTGCAAGCACCTGTTCGACAACCGCT
>JAZQHO010000056.1:0-15927 GCA_045540635.1 Candidatus Limiplasma sp. | reverse complement strand
GGCCTCCGACTTCAGCAGCGTAAGCTTCGATGTCCACAGCAACGGCTTCCTCACCGTTGTCGTACACAGGCTCTTCCACCACTTCTTCCACGGGGGCCACTTCGGGCTCCAGCAGAGCGCGGATGCTGAGGCTGATGCGCTTGGCTTCGGGATCGATGTTGAGAACCTTCACGGTCACTTCATCGCCGACGTTTACAGCGTCTTCAACCTTCTGGATGCGGGTAGCGGCGCACTGGGAGATGTGAACCAGGCCGTCGATGCCGGGCTCGAGCTCAACGAAAGCGCCGAAGGTGGTGATGCGGACGACCTTACCGGTCACAACAGAATCAGCGGGGTACTTCTCGGGAGCCACATCCCAGGGCTTGGGCTGCAGTTCCTTGATGCTCAGCTGGATGCGCTCGCGCTCGCGATCGATGGACTTGATCTTGACTTCAACTTCCTGATCGGGAGCAACGACTTCGGAGGGATGCTTCACATGAGCCCAGCTCAGGTCGGTAACATGGATGAGGCCATCCACGCCGCCCAGGTCTACGAAAGCACCGAAATCGGTCAGACGGCGAACGGTGCCCTTGACAACTTCGCCCGCAACGAGCTTCTCCCAAGCTTCTGCCTTCTTGGCAGCGCTTTCTTCGCGGATGACAGCACGACGGCTGGCCACTACGCGCTTCTTCTGCTCGTCCAGCTCGATGATCTTGAGCTTGAGGGGCTGGCCGACGAACTCGTTGATATTCTCAACAAAGCGGTTGGCAAGCTGAGAGGCAGGCACAAAAGCACGGATGCCGTTGATGCTGCAGGTGAGGCCGCCCTTGACGACCTTTTCGCCGGTAGCTTCGACATACTCGCCGTTGTTGTACTTCTCGACAAGCTCGGCGAAGGCCTTGCGGTTCAGGATGTTGCGCTGAGACAGCAATACATTGCCGTCGCCGTCATTCACCTTGACGACCTCCACTTCGATTTCGTCGCCCATGCCGACATCCTGAGTAACCAGATCTTCGCGCTTGATCAGGCCGTCGGACTTGTAACCGATGTTAACGCACACTTCGTCCTCAGTAACGAGCACGACAGTGCCGGTAACGGTCTGTCCGGGTCTGATTTTGACCAGAGTCGCTTCCACGTCAGCCATAAAGCTGCTGTTCTCCGCCTCCTCAGTGGAAAGCTGCTGGTTCAATACTTCCTTGTCAGTCATACGTGTGACTACCTCCTTAAGTAACCCGTCCGGTGTACTGGCACCGGCCGTGATTCCAATGAATTCCGAATGGATATTTGCAAAGCCCGGCGGGATGTCCGCCGCGCGCTCTACCATGAGGGTACGGCTGCAAATGCTTTTGCAGGTCTCGTACAGCTTGCGGGTATTGGCGCTGTTTCTGCCGCCCACCACAAGCATGGCATCCACCTGACCGCTGAGACGCCTTGCCTCGGTCTGCCGCAGCACGGTGGCGGTGCAGATGGTATCCTGCACAGAGAGATCCTTCACTCTTTGATGCAGCGCAAGGAGGATCTCCTCCCAGCGCTCGCGGGGAAAGGTGGTTTGAGAAACCGCCAGCGCACGCTCCAGACAGGGCAGGGAAAGCGCCTCCTGAGGAGTGTAAACGGTGTAAACCTCTCCCTTTGCAAAACCGACAGTGCCGATCACTTCCGGGTGATCGGCCTGACCTACCAGCACAACGGGGGAACCGTCTGCACTGTACTTGGCAACCACCTGATGGAGCCTGGCCACAAAGGGACAGGTAAGATCGATAACACTTTCTGCGGTTTGGCTGAGTTGATCCGCGATCTTCGGCGAAATGCCGTGGCTACGGATAATAACCGTTTTGCCTCGCGTTTCCTCTACATCATGAACGGCTACGATGCCAATGGATTCCATTTTCTCGATCACTTGCGGGTTGTGCACCAGTTCACCAAAGGTAACAATGCTTTTGCCGCTTTCCGCCGCTTTTTGTGCCTCGTCAACAGCACGGCGTACGCCCATGCAAAAACCTGCATGACGTGCGATCTCGATTGGCATGGAACCATCCTTTCAAGCATATCAAAAGTAATTATTCGCTGCCGAAACTAGAATTCCTTCTTTTTTTCTACGGAAATAGAAAAAAAGTATCAGAAATTTTTACAGCTGTTTTGTACATGCCCGCCAAAGGGATGGCCTGCAGCTTTACTTGGTTTCTTCGTGCTGCTTGACCAACTCCCGGTAGCGCATGGTGATGTTTGCAAGCAGCTGGTTGCAGGTCTGGGTATTGCCCCCGTTCCTTACCAGATGGGAAACAGGGATGCACTGCCCGCAGTACACATGGATACGGCGGAACAGGCGGGGCTTGTCCGAAAGGTACACGGGCAGCAGCGTTGCCTTGCTGCGCAGGGCAATGAATGCAATACCGCTCTCCAAATCTTCCATTACACCGTTCTTGTGACGGGTACCCTCGGGGAACACCCCCAGCACATTGCCATCCTTCAGTACCTTCATGCAGGAGCGGATGGCTGCCATATCGGTATTGTGGCGATCCACAGCGATCATGCCAAGCTTGTCGAAGAGCCACTTGAGCAGGGGGTTCTTGATCAGCTCCTTCTTGCCGAGGAAGCGCACATGATAGCGCTTGTTTGCCATGGCAAGATATACGGGGTCCAGCATGCTGAGGTGGTTGCTGATCATAATGCAGGGAGCATCCTGCTGCGCATTCTCCAAACCGTGGAAAGTAGCCGGAAAAAGCAGTTTCATCAGCGCCGAAACGATGGGCAGACCATAACGGTATACTGGCAGATGCTCACCGCGCTTTGCCAGCTTCTTGCCCTTGCGCATATCGATACGCATAAGGATGTTGTCGATCACCTGCTGCTGATCCATATCGGTGGAATCGATGATCTGAGCATCCTCTGCTGGACGGAGCGGATCCACCTCGCGGTTCATATCCTGCTCATCCCGGGCGATCACATCGGCGAGCACCTCTTCGAAGGTGGTCTGCTGACCCTTGCGGATCATTTCGTCGTAGCGACGCTGCGCACGCGCTTCGGGCAGGGCGGTCAGATAGATCTTGAGCCACGCATCAGGCAGTACGACAGTGCCGATATCGCGGCCATCCAGCAATACATCCTGCTTCTTGGCAAGCTCACGCTGGCTGGCGACCATTGCTTGACGGACGGCAGCAAAACGCGAAACAGAGCTGGCAGCCATGCTCACCTCTGGCGTACGGATCAGGCCGGTAACATCCTGCCCGGCAATGGAGGTGCGCTGTGCGCCATCCACATAGGCTACTTCGGGCATGGCTTTTTTGGTAAGCTCTGAAAGAGCCTGCTCATCATCCACAGATACGCCCTGCTGGAGCGCATACCACGCAAAGGCGCGGTACATGGCTCCCGTATCCAGATGAAGGATACCAAGTGCTTTGGCTACACCGTCTGCCACTGTGCTTTTGCCCGCGCCAACGGGGCCGTCCATTGCGATGCTGATGTACATACGTTTCTTCTTTCCTTTCAAATAAAAGGCTTCCGGCTAACCGCCGAAAGCCTCTCACAAGCCCCAAAGTGCCGCTGCACCCCATTTTTTCACCCGCTATGTAAAGCAGGCCGGTGCTCTACCGCCGCCTTCTGCCGTCCCCTGGCACGAGATTTCGCGGGGGCATGGCATCCAACGGACGAACGCGAGCTCCGTTTTGTGAAATGTGGGTAAAAACAGGATACTGGCGCACACTTCAGGTAACCATGGATGTATTATAGAGCGAAAGGTGTGCTCTGTCAAGTGCGAGAAGTTCTTGCGAGGGATGAAATAACTGCCTTTTCTCAGGGACGGATGCCGATGAGCAGTTCATCCACCAGTTGGATCGCCTGCGTGAGGCGCTGGTTGTAATCGCCGCCAACGATGACGATCTTATCGCCAAAGCCGTGCTCGCGGTACATATTCAGCAAACGGTCGTTCAATTCCAGACGTTTGCGCTGGTCGCCGTTGAGGCGCTGACCGTCTGCCACCCACTTTACATCCGGCAGCAGATAGATGAGCCGATCGTAACGGGTATGGTCGATATACTTCTGCACAAGCTCGTTGCGATGACCCATGTACAGTTCGCTGAAGTAATCGGTATAGGTGGCATCGGTATCAAAGAAGCATACCTTGTTGCAGGCGCGCAGGGCGTGGTAGTCCTGCTCGTACTGCAGGTGTGCAATGCGGCTGAAATCCTCATCGGTGTAGATGGTTTCATCGTTGCCAAGGAACTCACGGGCGTAATAGCGCCCTACCTCCTCAGACCATGAGGTGTTATACAGCTTGGCAAGACACTTGGTAAGGGTCGTCTTACCGCAGCTCTCGGTACCGGCTATGAGCACCTTCTTGGAGAAGAAGGGACGCGCCGCACCAAGAATATAGTGCCAGTTACCCAGAATATCGCTGCGGATATCGGTAGCGGAGATCGGATAACGGGTGCGTGCCGGGTCGAACAGCTCTACCGTGGCTTCGGGGAAGTATGTGGCAAGTGTATCGCCATATTCCATATCGCCTACGAAGAATGCATCGATGGGTTCGGGCACTACCTGGCGCATACGCTGGCTCCAAAGATCCCAGCCGGAGGGATAGACCGGAATATCGGTCTCGTCCAGCACACGCACGCTGATATGATCCATATCCTGCAGCTGCTGAGAGATCCACTGCTTGCGCAGGCGGTAGGAGATCTCCGGCAGACCAGCTTCTTTGCAGATCTCCCGGGTCTGGTCGGCATTATCGGAAATGACCACCACCAGATGCTTGCATTTGGTGGAAGCCTCGATCATTTGGTACAGATGTCCGCGGTGAGGCGGCAAAAAGCGTCCGAAGTATACACCGAGCTGATACATGGGCCCGTTTCCTCCTTAGTAATGCTATCCCGGAATATTTCTACAATACAGTTCTGCTTTCCTGCCCGTATGGATATGTTAATTCTTTGTCAGGCAGGGAAGCATTACCACAGGGTTTCCACGGTAACACCGGTGAAGAAGTGTTTTACGATCTGGTGCGCCGTGCTGCCCGCTTCTGCCATACCGTAAGCGCCCCACTGACTCATGCCTACACCATGCCCGTAGCCCTTGCCCTCCATGACCACCTGCCCGTCCTGCACCTTCAGGGAGGTGAGCAGCGTAGAGCGCATTTTGGTGGATCCGAGCGCTATGCGCAGATCGGCTGCTCCGACGGTCTCGTTCCCCACACGGATCGTCTTTGCACGCCCGCCCTCCCCTCTTTCCGCAACGGACAAGCGGGTATCCCCGGTCACAGTCACCTCTGCTCCAAGGCTTCGGAGCGCTTCTTCGAACTCATCAGTGGGAAAAGCTGCTTTCCAGCGCCATGCATCCTTCAGTGCCTGCTGATCCTTTTCACTCTCCACTGCTTCCGGTTCTTTTCCATGTACAACAGTGGTGTAGGCCGGTTCCGCCTCATCCCATCCAAGACCGGTGGTTGCGTGCTCTGTCATGCCACCGCTGTGGGCATGGAACCATGCATAGGGCAGTTCTCCTCCGGCACTGAGCACCTGACCTCTTGTCTCCGCAACAGCCTGCCGGATCCTGTCGTTGATGGCAGTAGGATCGTAGGCCTGTGCTTCTTCTATATCGGTAGAAATATCCGCGTCAGGGTATTTGCTTTGCTTCTCATCCACAAACTTCAGCACGAATGTGCGCGCGAGGATCGCTTGCGCCTTCAGCGCCTCCATCGGCCAGTCGTTTTTCATCTCGCCTGCCAGAACGCCTTCCACATAGGTTTCCAGATCTACAGTCTCCACTGCTTCCTTCTCTACAACATAGACCCGGAGCAGTGGAGTGCCGTCCTCCTTGGTGCTGAGCTTTTCCGATGGCCACCGCACATCGGCCTTCATGACCACGCCGGTAGGTTTGGGAGATGGCTCCTCCGTTTCTGCCGTAGTGGCGCAGCCTTGCAGGAAAAAACCACCGGTCAGAACAACGGCAAGAGCTGCAAGCTTTCTTCTCTGCATTAAAACCCCTCCTCGCAGGCTATCTTGCCCGAAAGGAGGGGTTTTGCAAACTGACAAATTCAGGTCATGCTTCTTTCGAAGCGCCGGGTGCGAAAATACACATGGATATGCCGTCATCCTGCACAAGAACATCCTTCGGCATCCGGCTTACAGTGCAGAACACATACAGATCCCCCGCTGCGCCGCTGGCATTGGCTGCTTCCAGAAACCAGAACAGCCAGAACCATGCATTATCAAGCAGCAGGGCGATCACGCCGAATACCAGACCCCAGACCACAAAAGGGGCGAGGGCAATGACCAGATAAGGGGTACGGCAGAAATACGCCTCGCTGCCGGCATAGGCATATTGCAGCTTGAAGCCGAAATGGGGCTTCTGCTTGCTGAAATACCACATGAACACGCCATGCACCGCTTCATGGAGAATGATGTACACAATAAAGGCGAACAGCGCCGCGATCATTACCGGTTGGTAGGCTTCCTCTCCGGCGCCGGTATCAGGGAAAAGCAGAAAGCCAAGTGCGAATACTACCGCAAGCAGCACAAGGCTGAGCGTGTTTACGATCATGCTTTCCTTTTTGTTCTTTGCCAGATCGATGGTACGCAGAAGCTCGTAATCTGCGGGTAGAGTAGTCCTTGCATACTTGCTGCTCATGGTTCTTCGCTCGCTTTCGTACGATTCGTGCATCAGATCCTTTTAGCGGGGGCCCCCTCCACCAGCTTGACACACTCTTCCGCATTGCTGCCAACAAAGGCTGCGCTGGGCTCTGCGGACAGGATGCGGTGTGCTACCTCCATCACCCGTTCGGGGGTAACGGCATCGATCTTGGCCAGCGCTTCCTCAGGGGTACGCATGCGCCCGTGCAGCAGCATGCCGCGGCCGATGGACTGCATACGCCCACCGGAGCTTTCCAGCCCCAGCACAAATCCGCCACGCAGCTGTGCCTTGGCGCTGGCAAACTCCTTGTCGGACATGGGCTCCTTCAGGAAGAGCCGAAGCTGCTCCTGGATCTCCTTTAGCACGGTAGCGCCGTTGGCAGGCGTGGTGCCCGCATACACATTGAACACACCCGCATCGTGATAGCTGCTGGAGTAGGTGTACACACTGTAGGCCATGCCAAGCTCCTCGCGGATGCGCTGGAACAGACGGCTGCTCATGCCGCCACCGATGGCATTGTTGAATACTGCCAGCGGATAGGTATCGTCGGTATCCGCACCGATGCCGGGGAAGCCCAGACAGAGATGCAGCTGTTCGGTATTCTTCTTTTTATAAATACGTTCATGGATGTAGCCCTGCTCCTGAAACGGGGTCTCTTCTCCATCCGGGTTAGGGAAAACATCGAAGTATTCCTCTGCCAGCTTTACGAACTGATCCCAATCGTAGTTGCCTGCAATGGAAAGCACCATGTTTCTGGCAACATAATGCTTGCGCCAGTAAGCGAGGAGATCCTCCCGGGTATAGTTGCGAATGCTGGTACCCGGGCCGAGAATGGGGCGGCTCAGGCTGCCGTCAAACTGGACGGAAGCCAGCAGCTCATGCACCAGATCCTCGGGTGTATCTTCCACCATGGCGATCTCTTCCAGAATAACGCCACGCTCCTTGTTCAGCTCCTTCTCATCAAAGGTAGGCCGGAGGGCAAGGTCAGACAGAATATTCACTGCAAGGCGGAGATCTTCATCGATCACTTTGGCATAGTAGCAGGTGCACTCTTTGCCGGTAAAAGCATTCAGCTGCCCGCCCACCATATCCATATCTTCGGCGATATCACGAGCGGAGCGGGTTTTGGTGCCTTTGAACACCATATGCTCAATAAAGTGTGAAAGACCGTTTTCGGCCAGGCTCTCATTGCGGCTGCCCACCTTGACCCAAACGCCGACCGTACAGCTGCGGACATGGGTAAGCTTCTCCCCCACCACACGGAGCCCATTGGGAAGAATGATCTGATCAAACATGCTTGGTTTTCCTTTCCTGCTATGAAAGCAGAAGCCGCCGGGCGAGGCGTGATGCCTCGCCGACGGCGGCTATGGCTTCTTGATTGTTACCGATCAGGTGCGGTCGTTACCGCCGAAGGGACGACCATCCCGACGGGGAGGACGGCTGCGGCGTTCGCCACCGTTGCGGTTGCCCTCAGAGGCAGCGGGATAGGTGATGTCGTTGCGGATCAGATTGACGCGGCCCTGAGAGTCGATCTCGTTGACCTTAACTTCGATCTCATCGCCGATGTTCATCACATCTTCCACCTTCTCCACACGGTGGTCGGCCATCTTGCTGATGTGCAGCATGCCGTCCTTGCCGGGAGTAAGCTCGATGAAGGCACCAAAGTTCATGATGCGCACAACCTTGCCCAGATATACATCGCCTACTTCCACATCCTTGGCAATGCCCTCGATGATGCGGCGGGCCTTGGTGGCGGCAGCTTCGTCGGGGGTGGCGATGTAGACGCGGCCATCGTCTTCGATGTCGATCTTCACGCCGGTCTCGGCAATGATCTTGTTGATCATCTTTCCGCCGGGTCCAATAACCTCGCGGATCTTCTCGGGATTGATGGTGAAGCGGATGATCTTGGGAGCGTACTTGCTCAGATGCTCGCGGGGCTGGCCGAGAGTATCCAGCATGATCTTGAGGATATACAGACGACCCTGCAGTGCCTGACCCAGAGCCTTCTCCAGAATGTTGCGGTCGATACCGGCGATCTTGATATCCATCTGGATTGCGGTGATGCCCTTTACGGTACCGGCAACCTTAAAGTCCATATCGCCAAGGAAGTCTTCCAGACCCTGAATGTCGGTGAGAACGGCAACATTGCCGCTTTCGGCATCCTTGATCAGACCCATGGCAACGCCGGCAACGGGAGCCTTGATCGGCACACCGGCATCCATCAGGCTCAGCGTGCTGCCGCAAACGGAAGCCATGGAGCTGGAGCCGTTGGAGGACAGGATCTCGCTGACCAGACGCAGTGCGTAGGGGAACTCATCCTCGCCGGGAACCACGGGCAGCAGAGCACGCTCTGCCAGAGCGCCGTGACCGATCTCGCGGCGGCCGGGGCTCTTCATGCGACCAGCCTCGCCGGTGGCATAGGGGGGCATGTTATAGTGGTGGATGTAGCGCTTGCTATCCTCGGTGCCCAGACCGTCAAGGATCTGCACATCGCTCATGGAGCCGAGGGTAGTAACGGTAAGAGCCTGAGTCTCGCCACGGGTAAAGATGGCGCTACCGTGGGTGCGGGGCAGAACGCCAACTTCGCACCAAATGGGGCGAACATCGGTCAGGCCGCGGCCATCGGGACGGATGCCCTGCTCAAGGATCTTCTTGCGCATGATCTCCTTCTTCAGGTAATAGATCGCATCGGCGACCTCGCTCATGCGGCCTTCGAACTGCTCGGCAAAATGTTCGTTGCACTCGGCCTGAACCTGATCCTCGCGTTCCTTGCGCTCGTGACGGTCGGGGGTCTCGAACACCCAGCAGCACTTATCATATGCGAACTCACGAACAGCGGCCTTTACATCGTCGCCGGTAGTAACCAGCTGAACCTCGGCCTTTTCCTTGCCGATCTCGGCCTTGATCTGCTCGATGAAAGCAACGATCTTCTTGATTTCCTCATGGCCATACAGGATGGCGCTGAGCATGGTCTCCTCAGAGACCTCATTGGCGCCGGCTTCGACCATCAGCACTGCGTCGGCGGTACCGCTGACGGTAAGGTGCATGCTGGACTTCTGGCGCTGTTCCTCGGTGGGGTTGATGACGAACTCGCCATCGATGCAGCCCACCACAACGGTGCCGGTGGGGCCGCCCCACGGAATATCGCTGATGCTGAGAGCAGCGGAGGAACCGATCATGGCAGGGATTTCCGGGGGAATATCCTTATCCACGCTCAGGCAGGTAGCTACGACCTGTACGTCGTTGCGCATGCCCTTGGGGAACAGGGGACGCAGGGGGCGGTCGATCAGGCGGCAAGTGAGGGTGGCCTTCTCGGTGGGGCGGCCTTCACGCTTGATAAATCCGCCGGGGATCTTGCCCACGGAGTACTGCTTTTCTTCGAAGTCCACGCTCAGGGGGAAGAAATCCACGCCTTCGCGGGCCTTTTCGCTCATGGTGGCGTTTACCATCACAACGGTATCGCCGTAGCGCACGAAAGCGGAGCCATTCGCCTGCTGCGCATACTTGCCAAATTCGATAGAGAGCGGGCGACCAGCCAGCTCAGTGGAAAAAACCTTGTAATCCATTTCCTTCTCCTTCTTCTTCCATGCAGACAGGCCACATGCCTGCCGCAACTCCTCTGCCGCAAAAGCGGCTTGTCCACATATGCGCACACCTTGCGCATATGCTCAAGAAAAGGCCGCGCCTCAGTGGGTGTACCCGCATCGGCGCGGCCATTCTCAATTACTTTCTGAGACCCAGCTGAGCGATCAGGTTACGATAGCCCTCGATGTCGGTCTTCTTGAGGTAATCCAGCAGACCACGGCGCTTACCAACCATGAGCAGCAGGCCGCGACGGCTGTGATGGTCCTTCTTGTTGATCTTGAGATGCTCGTTGAGGTGGTTGATGCGCTGGGTGAGCAGAGCGATCTGAACCTCAGGGGAACCGGTGTCGCCTTCGTGGCGGGCATAAGTCTTGATGATCTCGCACTTTTCCATTTGGGGTTGCCTCCTTTGATTGGTTACGGCTGTGCCGTACCGTTGGTAATCGCCGCATTCATAGCTTGCCGTTGGCTCTCGGACAGCTGCGGATGCGGTTCTCCTTTGCATGCTTACGCACACTTTGCTATTGTAGCACGAGCCCCCGTATTTGTAAACGGTTTTTCAAATTTTTCTTCTTCCCGATCGCAAAACAATGTGTGCATGCTGCCTTGGGATCATTTACTCCTTATTACAGGCAAGGATCGCCAGCTGTGCCATGCCTGCCTGTAGGGCCGTATGGCTCTCCAGCCGCCATGTTGCTCCATGCCGGATGTGAGCAACACAGGGGATCGTACCTTTGCCCGGTGCAGAAAGCAAACAGCGACAGTGGCTGTCGGGCAGAAGCTGCTTGCGGGAGGATTCGGCTTCAAATACAGCATATCCCGCCTGCGGCACAGCTACTGTACCCTTAAAGCTGTAGGGACGCCCCAGCAGTCTGGCTGCTTTGGCAACGGCACCGCTTGCCAGCGCAGAGCGGATGGAGCTGGAGCTTACCTCTGCCCCATCCAGCGTCACCTGCGGCACCACCTCGGTACGGAAGCCGAGCGCATCACCAAGTGCTGCCAGAAAAGCGGAAGTTCCGCTGCCGCCCTTGCCGAAGGTATGGTTGTAGCCGCAAACAACATCCACCGGATGGAAACGGCGCACCAGTTCGCCGACATAAACCTCCGGGGGCATCTGCCGCATCTCTTCGGTAAATGGCGAAGCAAACAGAATGTCGGCACCCGCTGCCTCCAGCAGGGCAGCACGCTCATCAAATGTGGTCAGCGAAGGCGGGCAGCGTTCCGGAGCGATCTGCTCCAGCGGATGGCCGGTAAAGGTACAGACCACCAACGGCGCATGGCTACGCTTTGCAAGCACTTTTGCCCGTTGCAGAAGCACCTTGTGACCGATGTGTACGCCATCGAACATGCCCAGCGCCAACACCGCTTTTTCTGCTGCAGCTCTGCCATCTGTAATGATCTGCATTCCTGTCCCCCCTTGCGAAGCCCGGTCAGTCACCGAGCCAAGTACGTGCTTTGACCTGATCGTTATGCTTCTCAACGATGGCCTGTACCCTGCCATCCATGCGGATGCATGCGGGTCTCCCATCCTCTGCCGCTGTTCCGTGGAGTGCGGTAAAGCGTGCCCATGGCAAACGTCCGCCGTTTCGAAGGGGCTTTTCAAGCCCGGCAGGCAGATCGCATACCGGCAAATGCCCCAGCGCTGCTTCCACCGGCAGGAGCATATCCCGAAGTGTGCCATTTTCCTTGGCGTTTTGAAGCTGTTCCAGCGTCATGGCGCTCTCAAGGGTGAAAACGCCGCTGAGGGTGCGCAGCAAAAAGCGCATATGCGCCGGGCAACCTACTGCTGTTCCGATATCCTGACAGAGTGTGCGCACATAAAAGCCCTTCGAGCAGCGTACCGCCACCAAAGCGCCGTGGTTTTCCGTCATGCTGTTGAGGGTGAGGCTGTGCACTGTTACCTGCCGTTTGGGTATCTCTACGATTTGCCCCTTGCGTGCCAGCTGATAGAGACACTGTCCATCCTTTTTGAGTGCACTGAACATGGGCGGCGTTTGCAGCTGTTCGCCTTCGAAGGCTTTGAGTGCTTTCCGGAGCGTGGCTTCATCGGGATAGCACTCCCCTGTTTCCAGCACTTCGCCCTGCGCATCCTGCGTATCGGTGGCAGCGCCGAAGGCGATCTCCGCCACATAGGCTTTTTCTTTGTCCTGCATATAGTCAAAAAGCCTTGCTGCCTTGCCCACCATCAGAGGCAACACGCCTGCCGCTTCAGGATCCAGTGTACCGGCATGGCCGACCTTCTCACCGTCCAGCAAGCGGCGAACCAGACCAACAACAGCCGCCGAGGACATTCCCGGCGGCTTGAGTACGTTCAAAAAACCACAGAGCGGCTTTTTTTCCATCATCATGCTTTCTGTCCTTCCAAAGCAGCGGCAAGGGCTGCTTCCACCTTGGCTATGGCTTCATCGATAGGCAGATCGATGCTACAGCCGGATGCCTGACGATGACCGCCGCCACCAAAGCTGGCTGCCACCTCATCGATGCGGTAGGGGGCAATGGAGCGCAGACTGAACTTGATGCCGCCCTCGGGCTTCTCGTGGGCATAGTAAGCCATCTTTACATTTTCCAAATCGATGGCATAATCGATCACGCCATCCACGTGATGAGGATCGGCACCGATGCGACGCAGCTGCTCCATGGTGGTTTTCAGACCGGCAATATCGCCGCCTGCAGTAATGCGCAGGCTGGGCAGGGTCTCTGCCAGCATGCGTACAAAGGTATGCTCCTTGGTGCGGAAAAGCCTGCGGCTGTATTCCGAAAGCTCCAGACCGGCATCCATCAGGCCTTCCATAATGGCAAAGCACTCGGCGTTTACACTGTCATAAATGAAGTTGCCGGTATCGGTGGCAAGGGCGGTGTACAGGCACAGGGCCGCATCCTTGCTGATGGGTCTCTCCAGCGCACGGTACAGGCGGTAGATCAGCACAGCGGCTGCGGGAGCCTTGCCATCGATCCAGTTGATCTCGCCAAAACCGTCGTTGGTGCCATGGTGGTCGATCACCGCATGGGCTGCAGCACTGCGGTACAGAGATTCGCAGCAGCCAAGCCGTTCAACGCAGCTCACATCCACGGCGATGGCTAATGCATTCTCCGGGCAGGTGAGCGTATCAGGATGCACAAAGCGCTCCCAACCGGGCAAAAACTGCAGCTGATGCGGCACCGTGCCATCCAGCGCCAGAAGGGTTTTCTTCCCCATCCCCTCCAGCATCAGAGAAAGCGCCATGGTGCTGCCCAGCGCATCGCCATCGGGCGCGATATGAGCAAACAGCAAGATGCAGTCCGCCGCATTCACGGCAGACTGCAACGCCTGTATGGTGTTGTTATTCGTCATCGTCATCATTGGTTACATCATCCTCCGGTTGCACCTGCCTGAGCATCGATGCGATATGGATACCATAGGCGATATTCTGATCCGCTTCGAAAATCAGCTCAGGTGCATAGCGGATGATCATGCTCCGGCCCAGTTCCCGGCGGATGAAGCCGGAAGCTTTACGGAGCGCCGCCAGCATAGGCTCGCGGTTATCATCTTCCAGAACACTGACGTAGATCTTCGCAAAGCGGAGATCCCGGGTCACATCAGCACGGGTCACGCTGAACGTGCCGCGCACGCGGGGATCGGAAAGATCCTCACGGATGATCCGATCCACCTCGCGGCGCACCTGTTCGCTGATGCGATCAATACGTTGATAGCTCATTAACGTTCAATTTCCTCCATGATGAAGCATTCAATGATATCGCCTTCCTTGATATCGTTGAAGCTGTCGAAGCTGACACCGCACTCATAGCCGGTAGCCACTTCCTTGGCATCGTCCTTAAAGCGCTTGAGGCTCGACAGTTTGCCCTCGAAAACAACGATGTTGTCGCGGAGGAGACGAACCTGTGCATTGCGCTGCAGCTTACCATCCTGCACATAGCAGCCGGCAACCGTACCGGCACCGGTGATGCGGAAGGTATTGCGAACCTCGGCGTGGCCCAGCAGAACCTCCTTGTATTCGGGAGCAAGCAGACCCTTCATGGCCTTCTCGATATCCTCGATGGCCTGATAGATAACGCGGTAGAGGCGGATATCCACACCGTCATGCTCGGCGGTCTCGCGGGCGGTGTTGTCGGGACGGATGTTGAAGCCGATAATAATGGCATCAAAGGCAGAAGCAAGGTTTACGTCGTCCTTGGTGACGGCACCCACAGCGCTGTGCAGCACGCGCACACGCACCTCGTCGTTGGAGAGCTTCTCCAGAGCCTGCTTTACAGCCTCCACACTGCCCTGTACGTCAGCCTTGACGATGAGGTTCAGCGTGGTCATCTTGTTCTGATCCATGCGGCTGAACAGGTTATCCAGAGATACCTTGGAGGATGCAGCCACACGGGCAGCCTTCAGCTTGTTACGGCGTTCCTCGACTACCTGACGGCCCAGACGATCGTCTTCCACAGCCATCATATCATCACCGGCGCTGGGAACATCGGTAAAGCCGGCGATCTCAACAGGCATGGAGGGGCCGGCTTCCTTAACACGCTCGCCCTTGTCATTGACCATGGCACGCACACGGCCAGCAGCCAGACCAGCAACGATGTTATCGCCCACGTGGAGGGTACCGTTCTGGAGCAGCACGGTGGCAACAGGGCCGCGTGCCTTGTCCAGCTTAGCTTCCACGATGATACCCTTGGCCATACGGTTGGGATTGGCACGCAGCTGGCACATGTCGGCCTGCAGAAGGATCATCTCCAGCAGGTTATCGATGCCTTCGCCGGTATGAGCACTGACGGGGCACATGATGGTATCGCCGCCCCACTCTTCGGGCACCAGCTCGTGAGCGGTCAGATCCTGCTTGATGCGCTCGGGGTTGGCGGTATCCTTATCCATCTTATTGATGGCAACGATGATCGGCACCTCGGCGGCCTTGGCATGGTTGATGGCTTCCACGGTCTGGGGCATTACGCCGTCGTCGGCGGCAACCACCAGAACAGCAATGTCGGTAGACTGGGCGCCACGCTTACGCATAGCGGTAAACGCCTCGTGTCCGGGGGTATCCAGGAAGGTAATGATCTGGTCATTGACGGTAACGGTATAAGCACCGATGTGCTGAGTGATGCCGCCCGCTTCGCCCGCAGTAACGTGGGCATTACGGATGTAGTCCAGCAGAGAGGTCTTACCGTGGTCAACGTGACCCATGATAGTGACCACCGGGGGACGGGGCTGCAAATCTTCTTCCGAATCCTCGAAATCGGTCTCGGCCAGATTGTCCTCAGCGGTCTTATCCAGCTTCAGCTCCAGCGTTACGCCGAAGTCGCTGCAGACCAGAGAAGCGGTATCGAAGTCCAGCTCACTGTTGATGTTGGCCATCACACCCAGCATGAGCAGTTTCTTGAGGATCTCACCGGCGGGCTTACCGATGCGCTCGGTAAGATCCTTAACGGTGATGGTCTCGGCTGTCATGGTGGCTTCGGTGATGACGATGGGAGCCATCAGCTGCTGTGCGCTGGGCTTCTTGGTAGCACGGGCACGACGGCCGCCGCGGATCACTTCGTCATCCATGCCGCCGTTGTAGTTCTCTCGAGCCAGCTGCTTGCGGTTCTTGGCAACGCGCTCCGGATCGTGCTGGCGCACGTAATTCTTCTTATTGGGATCGTAGTTGCTCACACGCTCCTTTTCCATAGCGGGAGCCAGATCCACGGGCTTGGCACGGCCACCCATGGGCGGACGGCCTGCGCCACCGGCAGGGCGGGCAAAGTTGCCGCCTGCGAGACGGGC
>JAZQHO010000055.1:0-6294 GCA_045540635.1 Candidatus Limiplasma sp. | reverse complement strand
CCCCGCCCACCCCTTGCCACCTTAACATACATATGTTATACTTTTCTTATTCCTACGTGTAACCAAGGCTGTTATCTTTCCCCAGCCAACAGAATATCTGCCACACCGCACCCGGCAGGGGCAGCGGTGCGGCGGCTTTGCATTTTTCGTACAGAACAGGAGGCGCTGCCGGATGTTTCGCCATAATCAAAAACGGTTTCTGCTGGCTGCACTGGTGCTGGTGCTGCTGCTGAGCCTGCCCCAGATCAGCTTCGGCGCACGCACCATCCGCGTCGGCTATGTGGATATCAACGGCTTCCTTTACACCAACTCCGACGGCAGCCACACCGGCTACCTGTACGATCTGCTTATGGAGTGCGCCCAGAGCACCGGCCGCAGCTATTCCTTCATCCGTGTGGCGGCGGAAGATTGCTACGACCTGCTCTCTACCGGGCAGGTGGATCTGTGCGTGGGCGTTACCGCTTCGGTGCCGCACCGGGATGAGTTCGCCTTTACCAAGGAGAGCGTGCTCAGTGCCCCCCTTGCCCTTGTGGTGCCCCCCACCAGCGAGATCGGCTACGAGGATTACGAGCAGCTGGATGGCCGGAAGATCGGTGCCTACGCCGCCGGTTACTCCGACTCCCTGCTGGATTTGCTCATCTCCGGCAAGGGGGCAGATATGCAGATCGTAAGCACCTATACCACGCAGGAGGCCATGCTGGCCGATCTGCACAGCGGCGAGCTGGCTGCGGCCATCATCAATACGGATATCGGCATCAGCGGTCTGCGCATCATCGACCGGTTGGGCGAGCGCAACCTGCTGGCCATCAACTTGAAGGACGGCGACCGCACCCTGCTTACCGAGCTGGATGATGCCCTGCGGGAGCTGCGGCTTTCCATGCCCGGGCTGGTGGAGGAGATCAAGACCAAATATCAGAACCCGGATGATGATATGTACCCCAGCCTTACCAGCGATGAGCTGGCATACATCAGGCGCGGCAGAGCCATCCGCGTCAGCGTGACGGCGGCGGATATGCTGGATGGCAACCGGGCAGTCAAGCCCATCCAGCAGGTGCTGGACGAGATCAGCCTCAAGACGGGGCTCACCTTCAGCTATGTGGTGCGCGACAACGAGAACGCAGCGCTGGAGGCGGTACGCGCCGGCAAGGCGGATATCAAGCTGGGCTTCAACCACGATTATGCGTGGGCGCAGGAGCGTGGCGTGCGCCAGACCGGCGTGTATCTGGAGAGCACCTACCGTGCCATCCGCAAGCCGGATGTAGTCACCATCAACACGGTGGCGGTGGAGGAGGGCAGCTATATCGCCTTCCGCATGGAGCAGGAGCGGCGCTATAATCTGTTGTACTACCCGGATACCGCCGCCTGCATCCGCGCCGTTTTGCAGGACGAGGCGGATGCCGCTATCTGCTGGACGCCCGATGCGGAGCAGGAGCTCTACGAGTTGGGCAACCACGGTCTGGTCTACAGCGACCGCACCGAATACGGCGGCAATGTGAGTATTGCGGTATCCAAGATGTCCAGCTACCGGCTGCTGCCGGTGCTCAACAAAACCATCAGCAGCATCCGCTCCCAGCGCTTCCGTGCCATTGCGCTGCCGCTGGTCAGCGATGTGTACAGCGACCGGCAGAATGTGGAGGCGCGCAGGCTCACGCTGGCGCTCATCCTTGTGGTGCTGGCTGCGGCTGCGGTGGTGGTGGTGCTGAGCATCTGGATCACCCGCAAGCTGCGCAATGCTTCCAGACAGGTCAACGCCCGCACCGACTATCTGCGGGCCGTGGCCGATGAGGTACGCCGCCCCTCCCAGACCATACTGGGCGTTGCAGCGGGCGGCATGCGCCTCAACCGGAGCGATACCCAGCAGGCGCTGCGCAACGCGGGCGACAGCCTGAGCGAGCTGGCAGCCGAGATCGATGTGATGAATCAGCTGGATGCCCGCACCTTCACCCTTGCGCCGGTGCCTGTGCGCCCGGAGGATATGTTTACAAGGCTGGTGGAGTACATCAGCCAACAGGCGGAGACCCGGGGCATCAATCTGGAGCTGAAGCTGCCCAAGGAAGAGTGCCCGGTCATTATGCTGGACGAGGAGCGCTATCGCCGCATCTGCTTCAACCTGATGGATAATGCGCTGCGCCGCACGGAGGCGGGCGGCACCATCCAGCTGAGCTTTGAGCTGGAGCGGGACCGCCAGCGCAAGAACCGCATGCTGCTCATCGCCTCCATCGGCGATGACGGCGCAATGCTGAGCAAGCAATTCGTCAAGCGCATTTCGGAGGATCCCAATCAGGATACCGAGCGCACCCTCGGCCTGCGCCTGATGACCACCAAGCGCATCGTGCAGGCCATGGCGGGCGAGATGAGCGTGCACCAGCGCCCCAATGCGGGCATGAAGCTGCGTGTGCAGGTGCCTGCCGAGCTGGCGGAGCCGCTGGAGATTATGAGCCTGAGCCATGGTGTGTACGGCGGCAAGGGGCTGCTGGCGGGGCGCAATGTGCTGCTGGCGGAGGAAAACCCCATCACCGCTCAGCTGCTGTACAGCCTGCTGGCGAATGAGGGTGCCCATGTGGATCTGGTGGACAACGGCCAGCAGGTGCTGGATCATTTCCTGCATTCCGCTCCGGCGTACTACCACGCCATTCTGACGGATATCAAGCTGCCGGTGCTGTCCGGTCTGGAGGCGGCGAGGAGTATTCGCGAGCTGCCCCGGCGGGACGGCTGCACCGTGCTGATCGTGGGCATGCGCAGCGGCGCAGCGGCAGACGATGCCGCCAAGGTGATGAACCTGATCCTGCCCAAGCCCATCGATACCGCCCGCCTGTGCAGAAGGCTGAACACATGGCTGGGCGACGAACAAAACTGACCGCTGCCGAATGAGACCCCCGCCGCTGCAGGACGCAAGCCGTGCAGCAGCGGGGGTCTGTGCCTATGGGAGAGGGGCATGGGTAAGGCTTGATTGCCGGGTGAAGCCCGACGATGCAGGCTCCCTCTTTTGGAAGGAGTCTTCGCTGTTGACTGCCTCCCGTATCAACCAAGAACCTCCCTGCTTGGGTAAGACATGCCACCCTCCCGCCTCACCCCGAACATCCCTCTCCCGCTCCTGCAAAAACGTTCGGATTTTCCCCGCAAAAACCCTTTACAAACAGCGGCGGAAAGTGTATCATACGTTATGTTGTAACACTCACCCACCCACCCGGGCGAATCAAGTTTGGAGGTAACGTACCCATGAAGAAGCTCCTCAGCCTGCTCCTGGTTCTCTGCATGGTTCTTGGCCTGACCGCCGTGGCCGCCGCCGAAGGCGTTCCCGCTGATCAGATCAAGGTCGGTTTCATTTTCATCGGCGATGAAAACGAAGGCTACACCTACTCCCACTACAAGGCCGCTATGGAAATGAAGGAAGCCCTCGGCCTGACCGATGAGCAGGTGCTCATCAAGCGCAACATCCCCGAGACCGAAGACGCCTACGAAGCCGCTGTCGATCTGGCTGAGTCCGGCTGCAGCATCATCTTCTCCAACTCCTTCGGCCACGAGTCCTACCTGTGGGACGCTGCCGCCGAATATCCCGATGTGCAGTTCTGCCACGCTACCGGCTCCAACGCTGCCAAGAGCGGCCTTGAGAACGCCCATAACTACTTCACCGCTATCCACGAAGCCCGCTATGTGAGCGGCGTGGTCGGCGGCATGAAGCTCCAGCAGCTCATCGACGAAGGCGTGATCACCGCTGATCAGGCCAAGGTCGGCTATGTTGGCGCTTTCCCCTTCGCTGAGGTTATCAGCGGCTACACCGCTTTCTTCCTGGGCGTTCGCTCCCAGTGCCCCTCCGCTACCATGGAAGTTGTCTACACCAACTCCTGGTCCAGCGCTCCCCTGGAGAAGGCCGCTGCCGAGAGCCTGATCGCTGACGGCTGCTACCTCATCGGCCAGCACGCCGATACCACCGGTGCCTCTCAGGCTTGCGAACCCGCTCAGCGCCACATCGTGGGCTACAACATCTCCATGATCCCCACCGCTGAGTACTACGCCCTCACCTCCGCCACCAACAACTGGACTCCCTACGTCACCTACGCTGTGCAGTGCGTCATCAACGGCGAAGCCATCGTTACCGACTGGAGCCGCGGCTATGTGGACGGCGCTGTTACCATCACCGAGCTGAACCCCAACGCTGTGGCCCCCGGCACCGCCGAGAAGGTGGAAGAAGTGGTCGCCGCTCTCAAGGACGGCACTCTGAAGGTCTTTGACGTTACCACCTTCACCGTTCCCGCCAGCACCGACGGCAGCTATCAGATCGACGAAAACGGCCATCTGACCAGCGCTTTCTCTCAGGATACCAACGGCGACTGGGTGTACGACACCGCCGAGATCATCGTTGACGGCGCTTACGCCGAGGGCAGCCTCATCTCCGCTCCCTGCTTCAACATCATCATCGACGGCATCACCCTGAAGTAATTTTCAGAGCCGTAACCGCTGCGCCCTCCACACCGGGGGGCGCAGTTTGTTTTACCGGCCTGCCGAAAGGAGTTTTCTGCCATGGAACACAAAGGTACCGTCACCCTCACCACCCCGCGGCTCACCCTGCGCCCCTTCCGCCCGGAGGATGCCCCTGCCGCCTACCGCAACTGGTGCAGCGACCCGGAAGTGACTCGCTTTCTGCGCTGGCCCGCCCACAGCAGTGAGGCTGTCACCCGCATGGTGCTGGACAGCTGGATCGCCGGCTATGCCCAGCCGTATTTCTACCAGTGGGCTGTGGTGCCGCAGGAGACCGGCGAGGCGGTGGGCACCATCTCCGTGGTGGAGCAGGACGAGCGCACCGGAAAGGTGCATATCGGCTACTGCATCGGCAGGCCGTGGCAGGGCAAGGGCTACATGACCGAGGCTTTCCGGGAGGTGATCCGCTTTTTCTTTGAGGAGGTGGGTGCCAACCGCATCGAGAGCCAGCACGACCCGGAGAACGTGGCCTCCGGCAAGGTGATGCTCCATTGCGGTCTCCGGCAGGAGGGCATCCTGCGCAGTGCGGACTGGAGCAACCGGGGCATTGTGGATGCCTGCATGCACGCCCTGCTGCGCAAGGAGTGGGAGCGGGGCTGAGCGTCATTCCGCTATGGACAAACCTCCTTTGGCTGCACTATAATAGATGGCAGGGAAAGAAACCCCCTGCCGTCTTTTTTTCTGCGGCGGGTTTTGCAAGCAAAGGAGTTCGTTTTGATGAAGATCTCAATGCCCATTACCAAAAAGCGGATCGAGACCCATTTCCACTATGCATGGTGGCTGTATGTGCTGGTGGCTGCCGTGGCCCTGCTGGGCTGGAACCTGATCGGCACCGTGACCCGTTACCAGAGCCCGCCGGAGAAGAAGGTGGAGTGGTACTACGGCGGCTACATGTACGACAACGGCGATGTGGCCGAAGCGCTGATGGCGCAGCTGCAAAAGGATGTGTTCCCGGATATGGAGGAGCTCACCTTCCGCCCCATCGTGATGGATGATGCCTACGGTGCCATGCAGCTGAGCACATGGGCTTTTGCAGGCGAGGGCGACCTGTACACGCTGGATCAGATCAACTTTACCAACATGAGCCGCAACGGCACCATGCTGAACCTGCAGCCGTGGGTGGACAGCGGCGTTCTCAACGTGGACGGCATGGATCTGACCGGCTGCTATGCCACCATCCCCGACCTGAACGAGGAATGGCTCTGCGGCATCCCCATGAAGGAGCTGCCCGGGCTGCTTGGCTACAATCTGGCAGGCGATGGGCACATGATGAGTATTCTGATCAACGGCGGCAATGACGAGAACGCTGTCAAGCTGCTGGCATGGCTCATCGACAACTGCCGCCAGCCGGTGGAGCTGCCCCCGGCGGCGGTGCAGCCGTAAGGCGGGGCAGGTAAGCCTCGTCCCCTCACATACAAAAAAGAGCAAGCCATCCCCACTGACAGGAGGGTTCTTAAGGAACAGTTTATCCAATGGCGAACAAGCGAGCATCCAACAATCGGATGCTCGCTTGCTTATGGATCAGTATGCTTATCAGTTCAGCCTGCGAACCGTGGAAACGCAATGCACCAGAACGGTGCGTATAATTGCGCTCTCCTATATGATGGGAATAGGAATCTTCATCTACTCGAAAACTTGGAATTCGACGAATTATTCATAAACTAAATCAATTACTTTTTATTGGAATACAGATTTCGCTTACATAATCCATTGCTGTTGGATTGCCAGGCAAATAATTCTCAATATAGTAATCAGAAATCAACTCATACTCTGCTGTTGGAAGCCATTCATTATAAATCCTATCCCACATTGCCT
>JAZQHO010000054.1:0-11005 GCA_045540635.1 Candidatus Limiplasma sp. | reverse complement strand
TGTACTGAGCGAGGTGACGCCCATGGCATACCCGTACGAGAAATGCTTCCCCGGTGGAAGCAAGCTGCTGCCCATTGCCGGCTATGTGCTGCTGGCTGCGGGCATCCTGTTGGTATTCTGCTGCATTCCCGTGTGGGCATGGCTGGCGCTGCTGGGCATTCTGCTGATAGCAGCAGGCTTCGTGCTGCTGGGGATCAGCCAGGCGGGGAGGTGAACCAATGTCCGTCAAGATGGTCTGCATTCGTGCGCCGCGGTTCCTCAGCGGCTTTCTGAAGCTGTTTACCAAAAAGCAGAAGTAGAAAAAAGCCTGCAGGGAAGGGTTCTAAAAAACCCTCGATCCATGCACAAACGGGCATCCGGTGCGGATGCCCGTTTGTATATGGATCGTCCGACTTCTTTACCAACTGTGAGAACACGCAGCACCGTAACGGCAGGAAAACGATATCGGTCAAAACGGTGAGTGTTGTCTTTTTCATTTACTCAACCTATTTGCATTTTCAAGCGGCTCTACCTGTTGGAATCCGCCAAACGTATGATTGTTTCTGCCACTTCGGTTGGCGTCATATCCGTTGTATCAATACACGGATAATCCAAATGATCATAATATGAAAATGTCATTTCCATTCCTCTTTTGATTCTCAGCTCATCCCTGCCGTCTTGAACAGCTCGTTTTTCGTTTTCATCCTTTGAACATTTTAGAATGATAATGGTTGGCTTGAACCTTATCGGTTCCTTTTTCAGCTTCTCCATTACCTTTTCGAAAACTGCCTTTCTCTCCCCGTGCCAGGCATGAGTAAAAACTACCCTGCTTACAACGCTGCAAGAAAGGTAATTGCGCAACAGGCAATATATGTTTTCAGCAATCGTCTCTTTTGTTGTTTCCGAAAAAACGAACGGATTCATCACGCGGCACCAGTCAGAGTCCACATAAGCGACATGCTCATACAGTTCTACGATCTTTTTTGCAGCAGTGGTTTTTCCCACACCGTTTGGGCCTATAAGAACAATAAGCTGCTTCATCCTGTCTTCCCCGCAATTACATTCGTCTGAACGACATATTCAAGTTACTCGCTTTTATTCTACCACAGCAGCACAAGAAACTGCAAACCAGCCAAGGCTTGCGGTACAGGTTTTTGCCCTGTGCAATGCGAAGGGGAACGCTTTCCTTTTCATCACTCTGACTGCGGAAGCTTCTTTTTACGATCCTCTTTTCCCCTTCATGCGGGGTTTGGAGACCAGCGCCACAAGGGTGCCGAAGAAAATGGCTGCAGCAATGCCGCCTGCCGTTGCCGTCAGACCGCCGCAGAAAGCACCGATCCATCCCCGCTCCTGCACGGAGTGGATCACGCCTTGGCAGAGGCTGTGGCCAAAGCCCGTCAGCGGCACAGTGGCTCCCGCACCTGCAAACTCCACCAGCGGGCCGTAGAGCCCAAAGGCGCTGAGTGCGACCCCGATCAGAATATAGCTGACAAGGATCCGTGCGGGTGTCCAGCTGGTTTTCAGGCACAGAGCCTCACCGATGGCGCACAGGGCACCACCTACCAGAAACACCTTTGCATACATCAGCAGATCCCACATCATTCACTCCGCCCCTTCTTTACCGGGCTCTCCAGCACTGCCGCATGAGCGATACCCGGTATGCTCTCACCCTGCTGGCTGCTGGTAACGCTCATCAGGGCACCGGTGGACATAAAAACGATCCTGCCCAGCTCGCCGCGCTCCAGCATGGGCAAAAGGCAGGCATTCAGCACCGCTGCACTGCACCCGCAGCCGCTGCCGCCCGCATGAACATCCTGCTCCGGACCGTAGATCATCAGCCCGCAATCCCGGTAACACTCCCTGACCAGCGGCATGCCCTGCCCCAGCATCAGTTCCAGCAACAGGTCGTGCCCCACCTGCCCCAGATCGCCGGTAACGATCAGATCGTAATCCTCCGGGGCGGTATGGGTATCCTCAAAGAGCGCCAACAGCGTATCCGCTGCCGCAGGAGCCATGGCTGCGCCCATGTTGTTGGCATCCGTCACGCCCAGATCCACCACCCGCCCAATGCAGGCATGGGTCATACGGGCCATAGGCGGCTTTTTGGGGGACAGGCTCAGTACAGTAGCACCGGCACCGGTGACTGTCCACTGGGCGGGGGGGGTGCGCTGATTGCCGTACTCCAGCGGGAAACGGTACTGCCGCTCCGCTGTGCAGAAATGGCTGCTGGCCACACACAGGGCATGGTCGGCATGTTCGCCGTCCAGCAGCATGCCGGCAAGGCACAGCCCCTCGCACATGGTGGAGCATGCGCCATACAGCCCGATGAAGGGCAGCGCCAGCTCCCGTGCCGTGAAGGAGGCGGAAATGATCTGGTTGAGCAGGTCGCCCCCCAGCAGAAACTGGATATCGCCCTCCCGGAGCCCTGCCTTGTGCACCGCCGCACGGGCGGCATCCAGTACCATTTGCCGCTCTGCCAGCTCAAAGCTCTGCTGACCGTAGGTCTCATCCTTGGTAACGTGATCGAAATGCTCCGCCAGAGGCCCTTTGCCCTCCTTGGGGCCAACCCATGCCGTCCCTGCCAGCACTGCCGGTTTCATGGGCAGAAGGATGGTCTGCTGCCCGATCCTTTTCACAGCCATTCAGAAAGCCTCCCTTCAGCGGCAAAAGACCGCATACACGATACCCACCAGCACCGAGGAGCTGATGCCGTACACCAGCACAGGGCCAGCGATGGTAAAGAGCTTTGCCCCCAGCCCCAGCACCATGCCCTCCCGCCGGAATTCCACTGCGGGAGATACCATGGCATTGGCAAAGCCGGTGATGGGTACAAAGGAGCCCGCTCCCGCATACTGGCCGATGCGGTCAAAGACCCCGGCACCGGTAAGCACGGCGGTCAGGAATACCAACACGATGGCGGCAAGGCAATACCCGTCGGCAGTGGAAAGGTGCAGCCAATGCACGCCCGCATCCGCCGCCAGCTGACCGATGCAGCAGATAAGGCCTCCCACCCAGTAGGCTCTGAGCACCCCCTGCCCCATACGGCTGGGCGGGGAGGCCTTGCGGGTCATTTGCGCATAGCGCGCAGGATCGGCCTCAATGCGCTGTCGGTTCAACGATCCCCCACCTCCTTTGCAGGCTCCCTTCCGGAGCGTTGCTGATGCCCCACAGCCGCCGCAGGGTAGAAGATCTCCCTGCTGCCGGGGCGGGGAGTATACTCCAGATGATCGGGTACCAGTTGGTGGCAAGGTTTCATACGGGCGATCCCATCCTTTCTTCCATTCGTGGGGGGCAATGCGGCGCTTTGCCGGTGTTTTGCCTGTGTATTCTGCATTCTGCCCCATTTTTGATGGAAGTATGACATTTCCCTTAAAACCGAATTTTTTACCGTTCTTATCTTGACAGACAAGCCACTCTTGGCTATACTAAGATGGTTGCTTTGTGGTATCCTGCGCGTTGCGTATGCATGCGCGCAACGCCATACATACTGTAATAACAAGGAGTGTTCGCGATGTTCCGTACTTACCAGCCCAAGAAGCGTCAGCGCAGCAAGGTGCATGGCTTCCGTGCCCGCATGTCCACCAAGAATGGCCGCCGTGTGTTGGCCGCTCGTCGCCGTCGTGGCCGTAAGGTGCTCAGCGCCTGATTTGGCTTCCCCTTGGCAGGATAATGCAGAATGAAACAATCGCAAAAGCCCGCCCCATTTCTGCTATCGGGTGAAGTGGGTACGGGCTTTTCCGATATGATGGCGGCATTACCGCCGGAAAGGACGTATAGCACGTGCAAAGGCAGAATCGTTTAGGCCCGAACCGGCAGTTTACCTATGTATACCGCCGCGGCCAGCGTGTATCCTGCCGCGACCTTACGCTGCTGTACGTTCGCAGCAATCAGAAACGCATCGGTTTTTCCGTCAGCAAAAAGGTAGGCGTGGCTGTGGTGCGCAACCGTACCAAGCGCCGCCTTCGTGAGTGCGTACGCCCGCTTCTGCCCCAGATGCGAAACGGGCTGTACGTGTTTGTCGCCCGGCCCAGCATTGCCGAGCGACCCTTTGCTGATGTGCAAAAACAGGTGCAGTCGCTCTTGCGCAGACTGGAGAGCCAGCCCAAGAAACACCCCAAATGAAAAAGCTGCTGCTTATCCTCATCCGTTTTTACCAGAGGTACATTACCCCATACACCCCGGGCTGTTGCCGCTTCCGCCCCACCTGCTCCCATTATGCCAAAACCGCTATTGAACGTTTTGGCGCCTGCCGGGGCGGCTGGATGGCACTGAAGCGCATACTCCGGTGCAATCCCTTCTGCAAGGGCGGGTACGATCCCGTGCCGGAAGCCGAGCCCACTTTTATCAGGAAGGAATAACCGCAATGAATCAGTTCTTCGCTAACATCCTCACAGGCATCAACAGCCTGATCGGCAATTACGGCTGGTCCATGATCATTTTTACCGTGCTGATCAAGCTGCTTATTTCTCCCTTGGACTACAAGAGCCGCAAGGGTATGCGCCGCACGCAGGCCATCCAGCCCCAGATTGCCAAGCTGCAGCAGAAGTATGCCAACGACAAGGAAAAGCTCAACCTCAAAATGTCCGAGCTCTACCGCAAGGAAGGCATCAACCCCATGAGCGGCTGCCTGCCCATGCTGCTGTCCATGCCGCTGTTGTTTATCATGTTCGCCGCCATGCGCCTCGTTGCCAACACCGAGCTTGCCAAGCAGAGCATCGAGCTGCTGGTGAACGGTGCGCAGATCAACGAAGGCTGGCTGTGGATCAAGAACCTGTGGATGCCCGACAGCCCCTTCTTCGGCATCGTGGCGGACCAGCAGAACCTGAGCATCATTCCCGCCGATATCTGGCAGAAGGTTTTTGCCTCTCTGGACGAGGCCACCATCAGCGCCCTGAGCGGGATGGGCATTACTGCTGCCAACATTTCCGGCGCCACCATCTTCCCCCTGCTGGAGGTCACCGAAGCCTACAAGGCCGAAGTGGCGCTGTGGTCCGAGCTGCCCAAGCTGAACCTGCTCATTACCCAGATGTCCATCTACGCCAAGCCCAACGGCTGGTTCATCCTGCCTCTGCTGGCCTGCAGCACTCAGTTCCTGATGAACGCCACCACCCAGCAGCAGACCGCTCCGCAGCCCGCTGCCGACGGCCAGCCCAACACCGGCGCCTTTATGAAGTATTTCTTCCCGCTGTTCTCCCTGTTCATCTGTGCCAGCTCCAACGCTGCCTTCTCCCTGTACTGGGTCGTGTCCAACCTCTTCGCATGGGCCGAGCAGCTGGTGTTCAACATGATGTTCCAGGCGCAGGAGCGTGCGGGTAACACTGGTAAGCCCGTCAAAGAGGAGGACACCATCAAATGAGAATGGAAGAGTTCAAGGCGAAAACCACCGAAGAAGCCATCTCCCTCGGTCTTGAAAAGCTGGGCGTCAGCTTTGAGGATGTAAAGATCGAAGTCGTGGAGGAAGGCAGCAAGGGTTTTCTCGGTATTCTGGGTGTAAAGCCCGCTGTGGTACGCCTCACCGTGCGTGAGGATCTGGAAGAGACCGATGTGCTCAAAGCCGTTGGCCTAACCCACGCCGAGGAGACCCCCACCGTAAAGGAAAAAGCCGAAAAGGCCAAGGCAAAGGCAAAGAGCGAAGCCCCCAAGGCAGAGAAGGCACCCAAGGCCGAAAGCAAACCCGCCAAGGCCCCCAAGACCGACGCTCCCAAGACTGATGCTCCCAAGCGTGCCAAGACCGAGAAAGCTCCCAAGGCCGAAGAACCCAAGAAGGAAGCGCCCGTGAAGGCTGCTGCCCCCGCCACCGAGGGTGAGGCCGAGGAGCGTGCTGTGGAATTCCTCAGCAATGTGACCAAGATGATGGGCGTTGAGGTCTCCATCACCCCCCGCCGTGATGAAGAAGGCAACCTGCGCGTGGATATGATGGGCGATACCCTCGGTATCCTCATCGGTCGCCGCGGCGAAACGCTGGATGCCCTCCAGTACCTGACCAGCCTGTTTGTAAACCGGGGTCAGGAGAACTACATCCGCGTAACGCTGGATACCGAAAACTACCGCGCCAAGCGCGAAGAAGCCCTCACCCGTCTGGCCAACCGTATGGCCAACCGTGCTGTAAAGACCGGCCGCAAGGTGGTCATGGAGCCCATGAACCCCTACGAGCGCCGCATCCTGCACAGCGCACTGCAGGGCAACGATGCCGTTACCACCCACAGCGAGGGCGACGAGCCCAACCGTCATGTGGTTATTACCCTGAAGTAATGCAAAGCCAGTTCGTTGTGCGAACAGCGAACTGGCTTTTTTCTGCGCCCATTCTGTGCAAAGGAGCAGACCGTATCTGCAAGCCCGGCCCGTATCGCCGGGCTTGTGCATTTTGCCAAAGCGCCTTGGCATACACTTTTCCATACATAGGGGGGGATTTGATGAGTTCGTTTGCCTACAGACTTCTGTGCGGGTTTCTGATCGGCGTTGGCTGCATCCTGCCCGGGGTCAGCGGCGGGGTGATGGCTGTCTCCTTCGGGCTGTACGAGCCCATGCTGAATGCATTGACCGGCTTTTTCCGGGATGTACGGAAGCACACCGGCTTTCTGCTGCCCCTTGTGCTGGGCGGTGCTACCGGTGTGCTGCTGTGCGCCGGTGGACTGGCCTTTGCCATGAGCCGCTGGGAAAAGCCTATGCTGTACCTGTTTTTGGGGTTGATCCTCGGCGGCGTGCCTGCCCTGTGGCGCAATGCCGCACAACATTACCGTCCCCGTCATCTGTGGGCGCTGGTACCGGGCGCTTTGGTGCTGTGCGCCATGCTCCTGACCGGAGACCGCCCGCAGACCACAGTGCTCTCCCCGTTCAGCTGGGTGCTGGCCGGTGGACTCTACGCCCTCGGCACGGTGATCCCCGGGCTTTCCGCCTCCTTTCTGCTCATACGGCTGGGGTGGTATCAGGCGGTGCTGGAGGCGTTCTCCGCTTTGGCGCTTGAACAGATCCTGCTCTTTGGGGCTGGCTTCGGAGCCGTTACCCTTGCCACCCTCCACGCCGTACAGCAGTTCTTCGCCCGGATGCCCGGCTATGCCGCCATGGGCGTACTGGGTCTGCTGGCAGCTTCTGTACTGCCTGCCATCCCGCTGCCCTCTGCGGGCATGGCTGCTCTCCCGGAGCTGATGCTGCTTCTGATGGGCATCTGCATCTCGCTGGCAATGGCACGGCTGGGAGCCCCCCAACAACAGCCATGACAATCGCCCTTACCAATAAAGCAGCCCCCGGAGCAGTCCAGGCATCTGCCTGTGCTCCGAGGGCTGCTTTGTTGTATAGCGGAATCAGGTGAAAAACAAAGCGCGGATATCCTCCTCCGTAAGGCTGGAGAGCGCCATCTCGCCTGCAATGACCACCCGGTCGAAAATGGCACGCTTGCGCTTGCTCAGATCCGTCACCTTTTCTTCGATGGTGCCCTGTGCGATCAGCTTCATAACGGTCACATCCCTCGTCTGACCGATACGGTGGGCACGGTCGGTGGCCTGATCCTCCGCAGCCGGGTTCCACCAAGGGTCGTAATGGATGACCAGATCTGCGCCGGTTAGGTTGAGGCCGGTACCGCCCGCCTTCAGCGAGATGAGGAACACATCCCCCTCACCGCCGTTGAAACGGTCACAGAGCTGCTGGCGCACATCCGGCTTGGTATCGCCGTCCAGATAGAGGGACTGCACACCCTCGCGCCCCAGCCGCTTCTTGATGATCTGCAGCATGCCAACGAACTGGGAGAAAATGAGGATGCGATGCCCAGCGCCGATGGCGTTGTGCACCGTCTGCACCAACAGCTCCAGCTTGCCGCTGGTGCCATCGTAGTTGTCCAGAAAGAGTCTGGGGTGGCAGCAGACCTGACGCATCTTGAGCAGCACGCTGAGCACCTGCATACGGGCTCTGGGCAAAGAGCCGCTTTCCAGCGCCTGCCCCACATGCTCCCGCAGGGAATACAGCAGGCCGTTATACACCTGCTCCTGCTCCGGCGGCATGGCAGCATACAGATACTGTTCGTGTTTCTTGGGCAGATCGGCAAGCACCTCGCTCTTGAGGCGGCGCATCAGGAAGGGGCGCACCCGCTCCCGCAGCTCCTCCGCATGCTCACCGCCGCCGTAGCGGCGCAGGAAGGAGGCCTGTGTGCCCAGATAGCCGGGCAGAACAAAATCGAAGATCGACCAAAGCTCGCCGGTGTGGTTCTCCATGGGCGTACCCGTCAGGGCGATGCGTGTCTCTGCCTCCAGCTCTTTGGCGGCAATGGCACCGCGGCTCTGGGCATTCTTAACGGACTGGGCTTCATCCAGCACGGCAAACCGCAGCGGGATATCCCGCAGGAACTCGATATCCCGTCTGAGCAGCGGGTAGCTGATCAGGATCACATCCACGGATTCGTCCGCCTTTACTTCGGCGATCACGCGGCGGCGCTCCTCACGCTGGCCGGTAATAACACGGACAATAAGGCTGTCATCAAAGCGTTTCAGCTCTGCCAGCCAGTGGTAGGTAAGGCTGGTGGGCGTAACGATCATGCTCTTTTTGATGCCATCCTTACGCTTGGCAGCCGATAAGGCGGCGATCACCTGCAGGGTCTTGCCCAGACCCATCTCATCTGCCAGAATACCGCCCATTCGGGTCTCGTAGAGGGACAGCAGCCAGCCGCTGCCGCGCTGCTGGTAGGGAGACAGCTTTTTCTTGAGCTTGGAGGGCATAAAGCTGAGATCGCTCTGCCCGCCCAGCGCATCAATGGCGTGCTCCGCTTCCGCATCGGCTTCGGTTTTGGCACCAGCCATACGCATCATGCTGACCATATAGCCTGCACGGTAGGCACCGAAGCTCAACTCCCGTGCCTCCTCATCCGCCTGAGGATCGTCCAGCGAAGCGGCATCCAGCAGCTCCTGCACCACAGGAGCAAGGCCTATCATGTCCCGCACATCGAGAAATTCGCCGGTTTTCAGGCGCACATAGTGCTGCCGCTGCGCCACCGCCTTCAGAATGGGCAGCAGCTCCGGCGCTGCTTCGCCACTTTCCTCCAGCAGAGCAAACACCAGCCGGCCTCCCTTCATGCGGAAAGAAGCCTTGGCGCTGAACCGACGGGGCTTGACCCGCTCAAAGGCCTGTGAAGCATAGACCTCGGCCCTCTTGCTCAGCTCGGTAACGCCCTGCGTGCAGAAATTGAGAATATCGTGGCTGCGGCGCAGCATAATCTGCCCGCCGCGCACTACGAAGCCCGCATCCGAAAACAGCTCCAGAAGGGCACTTTCCGCCCGTCCATCCCGGAGGAGAAGGCGATTGTCAGGCAGCAGCTCCTGAGGGGATTCCTCGGCATCCTGAGGCTTTCCAAAGGGGTAAATGATGTTTTTACCGTAGTGGAATTCCACCCGGGCCACCACATTGTTGCCCACCAGATCCAGATACACCACAGGATGGAAGGGCTCGTCCACCAGCCGTGCACGCAGCTCCGGCGATGTGACCACCGTTCCCACCGCAGAGAGGGTGGGCAGCAAGGTAGCCAGTGCATCCTCCGCCTCCCGGGCAGGAAAGCGGAACTGCATGCCTTCGCTGAGCAGGATGCTGCACAGTCTTGCCTGCACGCCGTGAAGATGGATCACACAGTCCTCGCCCAGCACATAGCGGCCATCAGGCGTGATGAGCCGCAGCTGTTCGGTGCCCTCCACCTGCACGCTCACTTCGCCCTGCGCCATGGTCACGTTGAAGCACAGCGGCAGCTCAATACGCCGGATACCCTTCTGCGCCACCTTATGGTCGCCAAAGACCAGCACAAATTCGTGGCTCTCCAGATAGCGCAGCACACTGAGCAGAAAAGCACCGCTGAGGACGATGAAGCGCCCGTCGTTGACCAGCGTGGAGGTCTGAGGCTCCACAGCGCCGAAGCGGCGGCGATCCTCCCACTGTTCCAGATTTTCGGCCTTAAGAGGCACAAAACCCAGCAGCAGCGCCAGCAGGCGCTCATCCTCCTTGGAAAAACGCATGGTGGCAGGGTTGTAGGTAAATTTATCGGAAAGCTTGAGGGGCGCACCCACGGTATAGCAGGTAAGCAGATCGGCAATGCTGCGCACGGCATAGAGCCTGTCCTGCCCTGCGCTGAGCCCCAGCCCGATGCGTCCGTCCGGGTAGATGCGCAGATTGGCGACCAGCCGCAGGTTCTCCACGCCGGGGGCTGCATGGTTCAGCAGCGCGATCACCCGCCGCCCCAGCTCCATCTCCCCCTCCCGGAGAAAATGCTCCAGACGCCCATCGTGCTCTGCCATCAGCAATGCCGCCACCAGATGCTCGCAGCCTGTGCCGCAGTCTGCACCACAGCTGCACGCTGCATTGCCGCGCGGATCGAAGCTGACCGTACGCACCGGTGTGGTGCCGATGTCGTAGCAGAGCCTGTCGCCCACGCGCATGGCTGCCGCTACGCAACCGCGCCGATAAAGCTTTTCGCCTTTTTCAAACAACTCGGTATTAGCCCGGAACACATCTACGGAAAGCATGCCGCCCCTCCCATCAAAAGGTTAGTTAGTATTAATTCTTCTTTTATGCATTCCTTTCCTGCTGGTTTTCCGCATTTTGGCAGCAAAAATTGCGTATTTCTGCCCCCAGCCGTGGCATACTACCTGTGAAACAACGAACAGGCAAACGGTCGAAAACGCGCGGTCAAAGGCGTTTCCGTATGCGGGGATGCCGGGTCTCATGCGTGGCGCATGGGGCTGATGTGGATGTGAGTGTTGAAGCAGATTAGATCTTTTGCGCGTCTTTCCTCAAGCACAGCTGCTGCCGAGAAGCCGGAGAGCTTTCGATGTTCGTTGTTTTCCAGAGGGCTGCCAAGCGGAGTCCCCTCCCGCGGTAACGATGGGAGGGCGAGGCATGCGGAACTTTTTTCGCGCCGATACCGCTGTGGGCAGCCCTCTTTTAGAGAGCTCGATCCTGCATCGTGCATTTCATGTCCCGACAGCTGAGGCGGGGTCCTTCTGTAAACAGCAAAACGCCGGACTGCTGAAAAACCCCAGAGGTATCGGAGGGCCGC
>JAZQHO010000053.1:0-7900 GCA_045540635.1 Candidatus Limiplasma sp. | reverse complement strand
GAACGCCCGGACTACAAGCGCTGGGATATTCAGTTCAAGAAGTATCGTGAAGGCAGCAGTACCTACGTTGAGAAGGTATATAGTGTTGTAGTTGATGAAAATGGAGAAGTGATTTCCGACCCTGATGTTGGTATTGACCATCCGGCAGAAAGTGTAGCGCGTCTGAAGGACAGAAGCGAAGAGATCACAAATGCTGAGAATCCTGAGCTTACGAAAATCTATGAACAGTATGGCAGGATGGTGGATACTCGCAGCATTTGGCGGTTGACGCTTGCAGAAAAAGCTGAATTGCTTGGAAATGATAATGGAATCCCGCGTAAGGAAGACATATCCGAAGAGAAGGCGGTAGAGATTGGTTATAGTCGCCTTGCAGCCGTGGGTTACGATATGACCATGTACAAAACCAGCGTATGGTATATGATGAATGGTACTACCGAAGCAGCCAGCTCTACGAATAACCCAATCTATGTGATTTATTTCCTTGACGATCTTGATCAACCGGCAAAAGCGTTTACTGTTACAATCGACGCTACCACGGGGAAGGTAATGAAAACATTTACCCCCGGTTCACCCACAGAATAAAAAGCAAACGAGAACCAGCTGCCCAAACAGCTGGTTCTCTTATTCATTCGTAACAAAAACAAGATAACATGCACATCCCGCTTTCTGTTTCGTCTAACTTATTGAGGGAACTATTTCATGATGCGCCCGACAAAGTACCCCTCATCAGTGAAGACTGTCAAGCTGACTCTCTTTCCGTGCTTGCATGTTGTGAGTAATCGGGTGAATGTCCCCTCAGATGCAGAATCAGGATCCCATACGGATTCAAGGATAGAGGTAATGGGGTGCTTGGTATCCTCTGTTGTTAGGATGGAACAGATACACCCTGACCTGTCATTGCATACTGAGATGTACATGAGTGAGCAGATGGCAACAAGCACCACCAGGAAAATGATTAGCTTCTTCATAAGTCCCTCCATAATTCATTCAGGCCGAGATGATACGGACAGAGACACCTTGCTTCTCTGCATAGAGTATGGTGTTCTGCGTTCCCCCATTGCTGCCATTATACGCAGCGATCACAAGGGCACTGTGATCAACCATCCAGCAGTTTCGGATCTGATAACAACCTCTGGCATAGGAAGGTGATATAGTACGGACCAGATCAGCCTCGGCGAGGACATCATGGTAGAGACGCTGCCAGTCGCTGTTCCACCGTTCCTCAAAACCTGGATGTGGAACGGCACAGATCAGGTGAACATCAGGGTGAACCTTCTTACGGCTTAAAACAATAGCCGCTGCCCATAGGTCGGTTCCTCTACTCATTCCGGAAATGAAAGTACGGAAGCCAGCTGCTATTGCATCGTCAATCGCGGATTCCAATCCTTTACGCAATTCAGCCTCATCAACTGTCAGCTTTTCTGGTCGATGTCCGGTGAAGCAGCACCGCTTCTTCCTCTTCTCGATCTCGTTCATTCTCGTTACCGCCTTTCTATACATCAAATACAGTATAACATGGCGGTACAGCTGGCACAAGTCGCCAGTATTTTACGCGACAGTTTGGCGGTAAAATATGAATGGAGGAGATTACGCTATGGATGTACTTGAAAGACTTCGCCGTCTGATGGATGAGCGCGGCTGGACGGTATATCGTGTTGCCCATGAAGCAGGGCTGAATGAGAAGACTGTTTATAACATCTACTCGCGTAACACGATGCCTTCCATCCCAACCCTCGAAGCAATATGCACGGCTTTCGGGATTACACTTGCGCAGTTTTTTGCTGATGGCAAGATGATCGAAGTAACCCCAGAGCTGGAAGATGTGTTTGAGAGCTGGATCGTCCTTACACCTGAACAGAAAGAAGCTACACGCTCCATGATGCGAGCGTTTCGGCATGAGCCATAAATCAGAAGTTGCGTAAACGCTGCTTCTGATTTGTGCTTTTTGTGTGCCAATAAAGAACCCCTCCCTTTGGCGGGAGGGTTCTTAAGGAACAATTCATCCAGCAACGAACAAAGGAGCATCCGGCACTTGGATGCTCCTTTGCTTATGTAGGGGTACAAACGCAATGCACGGATACCGTGCGCATAATTGCGCCCTCCTGATGGAACAAGAATCTGTTTTCCTCTGCTCAGCAAATTGGAATTTGTTTAACCAATTATCACTTCGATTCCCATAAGTTTTTCTGCTGCCAACAACTCTCGCATTTTTGGCGATTGCAATGACAACCTGTCCAATATGAAGGGATTTTCCCCAGTTCTGCCAAAGGAGTACTAATAATCTTCTCTAATTCAGGCGCAACAGATTTTTCCAAAAAGAAATCAAATTCTTCTTTGTTGAGTGCCTGCCAATCCATAGGGAACATGCCGTTGGGTGCTATTCTTGTGTAGTAGCAATCTCCGTATTCATTGGTTCCGTTCTTCCCTATGCAAAGATTAAAGTAGTATTCGTCCGAAAATGCAGACTTTTGTGCATTGAAACTTAGATAGTATGTATCACTGAGCGAGCGGGTCCAAGTGTTTGCTTTTTTCTGAAAACCCAGTGGTTTCAACTTCATTTGAATCTGTTGAATAAAAGCTTTTCGCTTTTCCTTAGCAAACAGCAGTAAATCATCCTTTTGTGCGCTACGATATGTAGCATACATTTCTGCAATTTTGAGTTTGGCAGTAGCTTCGTCTGTTTCGTCACAGATAATAACTTTTTCTCGAATGGTAATGTCTTCATCAGAAACACCCCATTCGACCAACGCATTTTCATCACCAGCCATTCGCGTAAATGCGGTTGATGCATAACCATAGGTTACTTCAACATAAAACTCGTTTCCTATTACATTTATGATGAAAGCTGTAAACTCTGTCATTGGCTTATAGAAATACCAATGGTTGGATGAAGATTCCCGCTTAATGGGTTCGCACATATCAAATGCCAAGAGTTCGACACGGTATTGTTCCATTTTTGCTTGAATATCATTAGGTAACGGTTTGGGTTCAGTTGCCATTTTAACAATACCTCCGTTAGTCAAATTCAAGTTTATCGCTTTCATTCTATCACGCAGAACAAGAAACAGCATGCTTGGCGGGCTTGTTGTTTCGGCATTTCTTTGGTGTAAAGTGAAAGATAATTCCTTCCTTTCCACCCTCCCTTTGCGGGGAGGGTTTCTTGTCGATGGTGATTACAACTTCTTCAACAAGGACATAAAGTCAGAGATTCGATAGGCACCATCAAAGCCCGTATCATTTTCATCGAATACCATAAAGTAATGATACTGATTGCCTGCCAGTTCTGCCCATTTACGCCCCAGACGGAGTTTTGCCTTGCTATCGCTGTTATCACGATCATCACCCTTGGTTTCCAACAGGATGATATGGCCCTTCTCCGTAGCGAGGATGAAGTCAGGGTAATGATTGATGAATCCGTTCAGCACAAAGCTGTGGGGATTGCGTTCGATTACCCTGTGCCACCAGCGAATGTTGGGTAAACCGGCAATCGCATTGATTACCTTATACTCAAAATCATTCATATCAGCCTCGTCCGTATACAGGGACTTGCTGATCGGCAGTCTGGTCACAGCGGGTGTGATCACCTTGGGGAAAGAATAGCTCGGCTCAACAATGATCTCGCCACATTCAATGCGCTCAAAGAACCGCTTGATCCGATATTCCTCAATCAGCGACAGGATCTTCTGCTTAATCTGAGCAGCATAAGCGGGCAATGCACTTTCCATCTGGGCGATCTGATCATTGCTCATCTGATCCACGATGCGAGTGATATATGCTTTCAATTCACCAGCAGCGAGGAAATCCAGACGGTTGATCTGCATGTAGATCTTCTCAATACAGGATTCCTTGCGCTTCTCAGCGGGACTGCTCTTAATCAGCGTCTTGAAGTCCTGTGCATCGCGCTCAGACAATGCAACCTGACGGGGACGTGCATTGTTTGTAACATCCAGCACAGCAATATCACCATGGGACATGCCGAAGGAAATCTGTGTATCCTTGTCTGCCAGAGTGAAGCCATCAGTCAGCGATTCACGGCTTACAGGAGCATGATCATGTTCAAACAGAAGAGAAACGCCGATATCTTCAAAGAACATGGGAAGGCGAAGTTCAAGAGCTTCTTCGTATTCAGATTGCATCTCATAATACTTACGCAACTCACTTCCTCCTTCCAACGGCAAGCCCATATTCTCTGCTTGCTGTGTTTCCGCTTCAAACGCTTCACCTTGCTGTTGTGCCTGCTGCGCCATCTCAGCTACGGTATCGGGCATGACAGAGGACGTGCCTTGCTGCCCTGCTTCCAGTCGTTCTTTCACCTGACTGGTGTTGAATCCGGTGAACTCCTCCTCATTGCTTTCGGGTTCAGCAGGCTGCTGGGGAATATCATCCATTGTCTGCTGCTGGGGAGCGGGAGTAGGAATCGGAGTCGGCAGCTCAGAGCCGATGCGGTAATCCTTATCGGAGAAACCGGCACGATTCAGACCCTGCACCACATTCTCAACAGTAGTACGGAAATCAATGGAGGAAGTGAGAACATACGCCATGTTCAGCAGAGGTCTTGAATGCTTCCGAGCATCAGGCAGGCGCAGAACACGACCAACAATCTGCTCAACATCCACACGGGATGTGCGGTTTGCCAGCGTTGCCAGGATGTAGGCGAAGGAACAATCCCAGCCCTCCTTCAGGGCATTCACGGTAATGATGTACCGAATGGGACAATCGGGTGCTTTCAGATTGACGCCACGAAGCTCGTTGATTTCCGAAGTCTTGATGGCAATCTGTTCACGGGGAATGCCGATCTCAATCAGCTCTGCCTTGAGCTTCTCAAAGGTTTCAGCATTCTCTTTGCCCTTGGGCTGAGCCTGGAAAAGAACAATAGGACGGATGTAGGTTCCGTTTTGTGACTGCTCCACCTTGGCTTCATTCTCAAGCTGAGCGCGCAGCTGGATGGCATCAATCAACACATCATCCTTGGTCTGACGGTTGTAGATGATCACCGGCAGCTTGACCATGTTCTCCTTTTTCAGCTCACGGGCATCAACAATGGAGATCAGGTTGCTGTTCTTCTTGGGCGTTGCGGTCAGGTCAAGAACGAAGGAAGGATTCAGGTTGCGCAGCATCTCAACGCTCAGTTCGCTCTGTGCGTTGTGGCTTTCGTCCACGATCACAACGGGAGAAAGTTGATTGATCACCTGAATCAGTGCCGTCTCATCCACTTCGGGGATGAGGGCATCACGGTCGGTGTAGTGCGGAACAAACTGAGCAAGGTTGCCGTTCTCCTGATACACCTTGCGGCCTTCCTTCTTGCGGATGCGAAGGGCGTCATAGCTCAGAACAAAGATTGAAAGGTTCTCCCGAACAGAAGACGGAGAAAGCGATTGGCCGTTAAGAGCCTGGGTGCCATCATAGATTTCCACGCGGGAGCCAAAGTCATAATTGATCTGCTGCCGGTACGGGTGATCCGGATTGCGGAGATCACGCAGCGTCTGTTCCAGGATGGTAGTGGACGGAACCAGCCATACAACCGCCTTGGTTTTCATCATACCCATGGCATCAAAGATGTGCTTCATGGATGCACAGGCAAGGAGGGTCTTACCACCACCAGTGGGAACCTTAAAGCAGACATGAGGAACGTTGGGCAGCACATCATTGTAGGGCTGCAGACCTGTCATGCCCACATAGACACCTTTCGCTTCCCAATGCTGATTGTAGGCAGCATACAGATTCTGAGTGCTGTTCAGCAGGGCCATGTAGCTATCCAGATCACGCAGAACACGTTTCTGATAATTCTTCAGTTCCATGCTTACCCTCCTTACAGCAGCGCAATATCGCGCGGAATCTTCTTAAAGGTGATGTGGAAGCGTTCCATATCTTCCGGACTGAGTGCATTAACATCGGCATAGATCAGGTATCCTTCTGCCTTTGTCTGGATCGTTCGGAGGAAGGAACGGTTGAGAGTTGTCAACTGATCGGACTCGTAATAGAAGTAGTATGCGTGATGGTCATGGACACCAAGCAGATACTTCTCCGTATCGGAGGGAGCCGGAAGCGCTGCTTTCGTTTCAGTGTAGAACACATACTCACGGATCTTCTCAACCGGCACATTGGGATTGAGAAGGCCATCTGTCAGCAGTGGTTCACCCAACTCGTAGAAGCTGAAGCCACCTTCTGTACCTTCAACAGCCTTCTTGCCTTCGCCGTAACCAGAGATGACACGCTTTACACGTTCAGCTGTGATATTGTCAGCATAGTCCATCATCTCAACAAGAATGAAACGGCGATGACCGCCATCTTGCTTGTTCATGTTCAAGACGGCATGGGCGGTGGTGCCAGAACCTGCGAAGGAATCGAGAATGATTGAATCTGGTTCGGTTGCCTGTTCAAGCAACTCTTGGAGCAATCCAGAATTCTTCGGAAAATCAAAACGTACTTCTCCCCAAATTTCCATCTGTTCACGATTGCCATCGCGAGTATAGAATTCATCACCCACAATTGACGAGTATCCTGTGAACTCCGTTTCAAGTTCAGAGAGAAACTGTTTTTTTCGAGGACGGCCAGATGGGCTTTCAGGCCAGATGATTCGACCTTCATCAATGAGTCTGCTCATTGTTTTGCGATCATATCGCCAACCTTTTGTCGGGCGTCCATAATTGATACCTGTAGCTGGATCAATGAGATCATAATGCAGATTCGGTCTTGCTTCTGCAGTGGCTAATCCTGCCATATTGGCACTTGCCCAAGGTCCGCGCGGATCATTATCCGGGTTTGAATACTGGTCGGTTTTACGAAGACAACCACGAAGTTTGCGACCATAACACAGAATATATTCATGGTCAATTGAGACATTTGTGACATTTCGATTGTCTTTATTCTGACGGCTTTTCCAAATCAGTTGGGCGATGAAATTGTTTTTGCCAAATATCTCATCCATTACCAAGCGAAGATAGGTAACTTCAATATCATCAATACTAACGAAGATTACGCCATCATCGGATAGAAGTTTTTGAAGAAGCTTGAGGCGGGGATACATCATGCACAACCACTTATCATGGCGGCTTAGATCCTCACCTTCACGCCCCACGACTTCACCAAGCCACTTTCTAACTTTCGGGTCATTCACGTTGTCGTTGTAGACCCATCCTTCATTGCCGGTGTTGTAGGGAGGATCAATATAGATGCACTTCACCCGACCCTCAAACTGAGGAAGCAGAGCTTTCAGTGCATCCAGATTGTCGCCATGAATGATCATGTTGCCGCCATCATCCTGCCCCTCGGAGGCATAGATGTACTGCTTCTCTAAAGTGCGGAAGGGTACATCCAGATGATGGTTGACCACTTTCTCTTTTCCGATCCATTGCAGGGTAGGCATATGGTTTCCTCCTGTATCATTGTGGTGTGCAGCACAATCATGCGTGTCAAATCGTTTTGCAGATAGGGTTTCTTAGCATTTAAGTATACCATTCAAACTGTTGCTGCGTCAAGTTTTGCTTGTTGCCCACTGCTCCATCGGCAGGGAACGAAGAAGGACGGAGCGCAGTTGATACGGCATAGTTGAGTACGCCCGAAAGCTGAGGGCGAGCCGGGGACAAAACTACTGGCAAGCAAGGCATATGGTGCCCCATAATGCAAATTGCTTGTTGGTGGAGCATCCCCCAATCCCCCCAGAACGCATGAATAGATCATGCGGCTACGCACCTAACGGCGCTTATTCCGGTACATTCGTCCCGGAGAGCAAACACAAAACTCCATAAAAAAAGGACACGCAACAGAGCGAGTTTCACTTCGCTTTGCTGCGTGTCTGTTTGTTTTGGTTTGCTCATCGTTGAGCAGAACGATCAGGTCGTTGCTGCTCCTGCTGCTGGGCAGCAAGCTCACGAAGGAGATCAACCCGCCGCTGAACGAG
>JAZQHO010000052.1:0-14092 GCA_045540635.1 Candidatus Limiplasma sp. | reverse complement strand
TCTTACGCCGTAGGCACTGGAACCTAAATCCAGCGCGTCTGCCATTCCGCCACGCCCGCAGGGTACCTTCGCAAGAAGGGATGGTGACCCATCGGAGGCTCGAACTCCGGACACCTTGATTAAAAGTCAAGTGCTCTGCCTACTGAGCTAATGGGTCACACCGGGGTGTTTACCACTGCTTGGCATCAGACCCCTTTAACGGTGGCCGAGGTTATTCAAACCACGACTGATATAATAACATGGCCACGGTTAGGTGTCAAGTGCTTTTCTAAAAAAATCTGTTCACGAAAGTGTACGCAGGCAGAAAGGCTTGTTGACAATGCTTTACTGCCTGCGTACGGTTCCTTTTAGGGCAGGCAGATGACCCGCCCGGGCTCAAAATCGCCGGGAGCCAGCGTGGGGTTGGCTGCCAGCAGCAGAGCGGGGGAGACCCCTTCCGTTTCCACCAGCGTCTGCAGGCTTTCACCTACACCCATGGCGTAGGAGCGTGAGCCATAGGGGCACAGGCGGCGGCTGTAGGCAGGGGGCGCACAGTAGGGCGTGCCGGGGGCAAGGCGGGTGGTTGGCAGGTTGGGGTTAGCCAGTTGCATGGCACGGTAGGATACATTGTTTTCCAGCAGCAGGTCGGTAAAGGTCTGGCTGCCGGTTGTCACCTTGGCGGTATAGTTCAGAGGGCAGCGGTATACGATGGTGCCGCTTCCGCTGCCGGGCAGTGTGGGGGTGGGCAGCCCGATGGGGCCCTCGCCGGGCTGTGCAGGCTGCTGATCCGTATCCGGCACAGAAGGGGTAGGCAACCCTTCAGGGCCGATCTCCGGCTGAGCCGGGATGTTGATCATGGTCATGCTTCCGTCTCCTTTTGGTTGAGATCGATGGGAGGGCTTTGCCTCCCATGCCCATTCTATGCCCGCTGCGCTTTTGTGTTCTGATTGACGCTGCCCCGCCGCCGTGTTATAGTGGAGCCGCACTTAGCTACAGGAGGCAATCAACCATGAACATCCGTCCGCTTCTGCAGGATATCACCGATCAGCTGAAAGAAGCCCAGATCAAGCTTGGCTTTGGCCCCAGCACTGTCAGGCTGTACTATACCCCTGCTGCCCTTGTGGCGCTTACCGGTATTCGGGAGAACGATCCCGCACAGCTTGCCGCAGCTCTTACCGCCGAGCCCGAGAGTACTCAAAGCCCACTGGGGGCTTTGCAGATCGCTCCACACCAGGATCGGGTGGAGATCACCATTCCTGCCGGGGGCGTGCGCTATGTGCATGAGCATGTGGAAGCTTCGCCGTTTCTTTGCGGGCTCATCGGCTTGTTTGCCGGGCATCATCACACCACCATGGCAGAGGTGACGGCTCTGTTTGAACAGCAGGGCATGCCGTATGTACGCAGAGACATGCCGCAGGGTGCTGAGTTCGACTGCATGCTGTGCTTCCCGGAGGGCAAGCCTGATGCATATTGTTATTTCTTCAAGGAGGAGATGGGGCATCTCAGCTACCACCGTTTCCGTCCGGAGGATGCGGCTCACCTGCTGGCATAAGGAACCCCCCGCCGGTCACGCAGCCCGGCGGCGGTTTTCATGGTAAAGACTCAGCCCTGCAGGCCGGCCTCCTGACGCTCCATATTCTCCACGACCACGTCGTAGATCTCGCCCAGAGAAGCGCAGTACTCCAGCAGCTGCCAGGGTTCGTTGGTGTGGAAGTGGATCTTGATCAGATCCTCATCGCCCACAGCCAGCAGGCAGTCGCCCTTCAGATTGGTGGTGATGTAATCGTTGATGGCATCTTCGTCCAGATTGGTGCCTTCGATCAGCAACTGGGTATCAAACTTAAACTCAAGCATGGGAATACTCCTTATCAACACAGAAATTGCGCAAAGACGCAAAGACATTATAGCGCATTTGCAGAAAAGTGGCAAGGTTCATGCAAGAGCGATCCTCTGCGCTATAAGCTTGACAGTATTTCTTTACCACTGCCATGATACCGCTGCGTACAGCGGAAATACAGTCCCCGGTAGAGATCAGTCCGCCAGCATGGGCGTGGAAAGGTAGCGCTCACCGGTATCCGGCAACAGTGCAACGATGGTCTTGCCCGCATACTCAGGTTTCTGTGCCAGCTGGATGGCGGCATGCAGCGCAGCGCCGGAGGAAATGCCCACCAACAGCCCTTCATGCTGCCCCAGCATGCGGCTGGCACTGTAAGCCTCGGCCTCGGTGATCGGCATTACTTCGTCATATACAGTCCGATCCAGCACTGCAGGCACAAAATTGGCGCCAATGCCCTGCAGCCCGTGCGCACCGGCTTCACCGCCGCTGAGCAGCGGAGAGGCGGCAGGCTCAACCGCTACCACATGGATGGCCGGGTTCTGCTCCTTCAGGTACCGCCCGGTGCCCGTAATGGTGCCGCCGGTGCCTACGCCTGCCACGAAACAGTCTACCTGCCCGTCGGTATCCTGCCAGATCTCGGGGCCGGTGGTCTCGTAGTGCGCCTTGGGGTTGGCGGGATTGTCGAACTGTCCCATCACCATGCTGCCGGGCAGCTGGGCTGCCAGCTCGTTTGCCTTCTCGATGGAACCCTGCATGCCCTTCGCGCCTTCGGTCAGGATCAGCTCAGCACCGTAAGCCTTCATCAAAAGACGGCGCTCCATGGACATGGTATCCGGCATAATGATGATGACCCTGTATCCTCTGGCTGCGCCCACCGCAGCCAGCCCGATGCCGGTATTGCCGCTGGTGGGCTCAATGATGGTGGCACCGGGCTTCAGTCGGCCGGCAGCCTCAGCTTCATTGAGCATGGCAACGGCGATGCGGTCTTTGGCGGAACCACCGGGGTTGAAGCATTCCAGCTTGGCCAGAAGGCGCGCCTTCAGACCAAGCGCTTTCTCAATGTTGCAAAGCTCTGCCAGCGGGGTCGAGCCGATGAGCTGCTCGGCAGAGGTGTAGATCTTTCCCATAATAAAGCCTCCTTGCGGTTTGCTTTGGATACAACAGATGGTAGCACACCCGCAAAGGAGGCGCAAGGTTTTTCTTTGTCTTGCATTCGGGGGCAGATGCTTTGCCCTGCCCCGTAAACCAAAAAGGAGAATATCGATGAAACAGTTTTGGAATGCCCTCTGCCGGGAATGGCAGCTGGGCGAACCCATGAAGGAACCCGTCCGGGTCTCCGGCGGGTACATGCATAAGATGTACCGTCTGGATACCCCACGGGGTAGCTATACCGTCAAGCTGCTGAACCCGGAGGTAATGGCGCGCCCGCAGGCTTTGGGCAACTATCGGTGTGCGCTGCGTCTGGAGCAGATCCTTGAGGAGCATGCGCTGCCCATCGTGCCTGCGCTCAGCCTGCATGGGCAAAAACTGCAAAGGGCCGGGGAGCAGTATTATCAGCTGTTCCTGTGGGTGGATGCTTTTGCATTGGCACGGGATGAAATCACACCCGCACACTGTGCATGCATTGGAGCGCTGTTGGCAAAACAGCATGCCATTACGGCATCCGGCGCTGCGCTGCAGGTTGATGTACGGGGCGGCAAGCCTGAGCCCTTTGGTTTTGCTTGGGAGCAGGCTGTTGCAGAAGCGCAGAAGCGCTGCAACGCCATCGCAGCTCCCCTTGCAGAAGCACTGCCCCTGCTTCGTGAGGCGCAAGAAGCCTATAATCAAGCTGTAGCCGCACTGCCGGAGCGTACTGCCATCTGCAATGGCGATATGGATCCCAAAAACGTTCTCTGGCAGAATGGTCGGCCGCTGGTGATCGATCTGGAATGTCTGGCTTGGGGCAACCCGCTGATGGATCTGCTCCCGCTTGCTCTCGATTGGGCAAGCGGTGCAAACCAAACACTGGACGAAAAATGCCTTACAGCCTTCCTCGCCGCCTACCGGCAGATTTCCGGCGCGTGGGCATTGCCATGGCAGACCTTGACCGGTATTGGTTTTGCTTGGCTGGATTGGCTCAACTACAGCGTGCGGCGCGCCATAGACGGAGAGGATGAAGAGACCCTGCAAACGGGAGTGCAGCAGACATTGGATACGCTGGAGCGTATCCGCACCTTTGCTGCTGTTCGAAAAACGGCGACACAGGTTTTTGCTGCTGTTTTCGGCAGTCAGACAGAAATATGAACAAATGTTGAATAAATCCTTTCTGCCCCTGTATCTGTATGCAGAGAAACATAGACAGCGCAAGGGTTTGCATTGTATCCCGAGCACTGTTTGTCTGTCTTGCCAAAGCTCAAAAAGCCCGTATAATAGTAATGTTACATACTAACAGCCCGAATGAGAAACAGGGCGGGAAAGGAAGATCCCAATGATCAAACGATTGATCGGGTGTGTGCGTGAGTTCAAAACGCCCACCATCCTTACGCTGGTGTTCATCGTTTGCGAAGTCATCATCGAAACCTTCATTCCGTTCATCACCGCCAATCTGGTCAACCAGATTAAGGCGGGCGTTGCACTTTCGCAGCTTTTGAAGATGGGCGGCCTGATCGTAGCTCTGGCTTGCCTGTCGCTTTGCTGCGGCGGTATAGCAGGCTTCACCTGTGCCAAGGCTTCTGCCGGTTTTGCCCGCAATGTTCGCCACGATGTGTTCCACAAGGTGCAGTCCTATTCCTTTGAGAACATCGACAAGTTCTCCTCCTCCTCTCTGGTTACACGCATGACCACCGATGTGGGCAATGTGCAGATGGCGTTTATGATGCTCATCCGCATCGCAGTACGCAGCCCGCTGATGCTGATCTTTTCCATCATTATGGCCTTCCGCATGGGCGGTCTGATGGCGATGAGTTTCGTGGTCATTGTGCCGGTGCTGGCGTGCGGCTTGTTTATGATCAGCCGTAAGGCCATGCCTGCTTTCCGCAGCGTTTTCCGCAAGTACGACCGGCTCAATGAGACCATTGAGGAGAACATCCGCGGTATGCGTGTGGTCAAAGGCTTCTCCCGGGAGGAGTACGAGAAAGAAAAGTTCGGCACCGCTGCCGATGATATCTGCGCAGACTTTACCCACGCCGAGCGCATTGTTGCCCTCAACAGCCCGCTGATGCAGCTGTGCCTCTACGGCAACATGGTCTTTGTGCTGCTGATGGGCTCCCGGCTCATCATCACCGGGCAGGCAGGCATCGATGTGGGTCAGCTTTCCGCTATGCTCACCTACGGCATGCAGATCCTCATGTCGCTGATGAGCCTGAGCATGATCTATGTGATGCTGACCATCTCCTCCGAGTCCATCAAGCGTGTGGGCGAGGTACTGGAGGAGACCCCTGCCCTCACCAGCCCGGAAGATGCTGTTACGGAGGTGAAGGATGGCTCCGTTCGCTTTACCGATGTAAACTTTAAATATTCCGCCAAGGCAAAGAAATTCGCCCTGTGGGATATTGATCTCACCATCCCCTCCGGCGCTACCGTGGGCGTGATCGGCGGCACAGGTTCCAGCAAATCCACCCTCGTGCAGCTGATCCCGCGTCTGTATGATGTTACCGAAGGCAGCGTTGAGGTGGGCGGCGTGGATGTGCGCCGCTACGATCTCAATGCGCTGCGCGGCGCTGTTGCCATGGTGCTGCAAAAAAACCAGCTTTTTTCCGGCACCATCAAGGAGAACCTGCGCTGGGGCAACCCGGATGCCACCGACGAGGAGCTGGTGGATGCCTGCAAGCTGGCGCAGGCGGACGAGTTCATCTCCGGCTTCCCCGACGGCTACGATACCATGATCGAGCAAGGCGGCACCAATGTGTCCGGCGGTCAGAAGCAGCGCTTGTGCATTGCCCGTGCGCTGGTCAAGAAGCCGAAGATCCTGATCCTTGACGACTCCACCAGCGCTGTGGATACCCGCACCGATGCCCTCATCCGTGCCGGCTTCAAGGATTACATCCCCGAGACCACCAAGATCATCATAGCCCAGCGCATCGCCTCTGTGATGGATGCGGATATGATCCTTGTGATGGACAACGGGCGCATTGCCCAGATGGGCAGCCACGAAGAACTGCTGCAGACCAGCCAGATCTACCGCGAGGTCTACGAGCAACAGACGAAGGGAGGCGAAGAGGATGAATAAGGGACCCGCCAAGGGCGGCTTCAAGGGCGGTATGCCCGGTGGCCGCAAGATCGATGGCAGCATGCTCAAACGTGTACTGAAGATGCTTTTTGAGTTCTACCCGGTTCTGGCACCCATTGCCGTTATGTGCATCCTCATTTCTGCCGCAGCCTCCGCGTTGCCGCCCATCTTTATGCAGCAGGTGATCGCTGCCATCGAAACATGGCAGCAGAGCGGCGACTGGGCCGGTGCCAGCAAGGTGATCGTCCCCAAGGTGCTGCTGCTGGGCGGTATGTACTGCTTCTCCATCATTGCCGTGGTGCTGCAGACCCAGCTGATGGCGATCATCACGCAGGGCTTTCTGGGCAAGATGCGCTGCCGTATGTTCGATGGCATGCAGAACCTGCCCATCAAGTATTTCGATACCCACAAGCATGGCGATATCATGAGCCACTACACCAACGATATCGATACCCTGCGCCAGCTCATCTCCCAGTCCATGCCATCGCTCATCCAGTCCTGTGCAGTGATCGCGTGTGTGCTGGGCATCATGCTCTCCTTCAGCGTATGGATGACGCTGGTGGTCTTGGTGGGCGTTGCAGTAATGATCTTTGTCTCCGGCAAGATCGGCGGCGGCTCTGCCAAGTACTTTATGCGTCAGCAGAAAGCCATGGGCCGCACCGAGGGTTATGTGCAGGAGATCATGAGCGGGCAGAAGGTGGTCAAGGTATTCTGCCACGAGGAGCAGAGCAAGGCCGATTTTGACAAGATCAACAACGCTCTCTACGAGGACAGCTTCCGTGCCCATGCCTATGCCAATATGCTGGGCCCCATTATCTCCAACATCGGTAATGTGCTCTATGCTTTTGTTGCCCTGATGGGCGGCGTGTTCCTGCTGACCGGCATCAAGAACCTGAGCCTTTCCGGCATGGCGTTCTCCATCAGCATTGTTATTCCCTTCCTGAACATGACCAAGCAGTTTACCGGCAATGTGAACGGCCTGTCCCAACAGTTCAACTCCATCATCATGGGTCTGGCAGGTGCCAGCCGCATCCTGGGTCTGATGGATGAGAAACCCGAAACGGACGATGGCTATGTAACGCTGGTCAACGCCAAGGTGGGGGAGGACGGCACCATCACCGAGACCACGGAGCGCACCGGCACGTGGGCGTGGAAGCATCCCCACGGCGACGGCACCCTCACCTACACCCTTCTCAGCGGCGATGTGCGGCTGGATCAGGTGGATTTCGGCTATGTAGAGGATAAGCAGGTGCTCTACGATGTATCAGTCTTTGCCGAACCCGGTCAGAAGGTCGCGTTCGTGGGTGCAACCGGCGCAGGTAAAACCACGATCACAAACCTGATCAATCGCTTCTACGATATTGCAGACGGCAAGATCCGTTACGACGGCATCAACATCAACAAAATCAAAAAGGATGACCTGCGGCGCTCTCTGGGCATTGTTCTGCAGGAGACCAACCTGTTCACCGGCACGGTGATGGAGAACATCCGCTACGGCCGTCTGGATGCTACCGACGAGGAATGTATCGAAGCGGCAAAACTGGCTGGCGCAGATGATTTCATCACCCGCCTGCCCGGCGGCTACGATACGGAGCTTACCGGCAATGGTGCCAACCTGGCGCAGGGCCAGCGTCAGCTGATCGCCATCGCCCGTGCGGCAGTTGCCGATCCGCCTGTTATGATCCCCGACGAAGCTACCTCCTCTATCGATACCCGCACCGAAGCCATCGTGCAGCGGGGTATGGATAAGCTGATGGAGGGGCGCACCGTGTTCGTGATCGCCCATCGCCTTTCCACCGTTATGAACAGCGATGTGATCATGGTATTGGAAAAGGGCCGCATCATCGAGCGGGGCAGCCACGAGGAGCTCATCGCCATGAAGGGCACCTACTATCAGCTCTATACCGGTGCGTTCGAATTGGAATAAACCTTCTCAAAGGGGCAGGGAAAACCTGTCCCTTTGTCGTATTCTGTATACAATGTGTGGTATGGGGCGAAGAACATGCGATATACCTGTGGATCAAAAGCACTTCGTCCCAGCGGAAACCAACCCAAAGGAGATGTAAACAAGATGATCCTTCTTCTGTTCATTCTCATTCCGCCTGTGGTCATCATCATTCTGGACCGGATCTTCAGCCGTATGGATCGGTAAGTACGCATTTGCGATTATAGAGAGGCTCCCGCAAACCGTCTTTGCGAGAGCCTCTTTTTCTTTGTTAATCGTGCAGCTCTGCCAGCAAAGCTACCGTTATGTCACGTGCCCTTTCGGCGGCGGCGCAGCAGTTCTCCTCAAAATGATCGGATCCGCTGTGCTCGGCGGTATCCGTGATGCTGCGGATGGCAAGGAAGGGAATGCCGTTCACATAGCATACATGCGCAACGGCAGTGGTTTCCATGTCCACGGTGCATGGGGCAAAGCGGGCGTTGATCTCACTTCGACCTTCGTCGCTGATAAACGCTTCGCCGGTCGCCATCCGTCCCCAGCAGACGCTCTTTTGCAGTCCGAGTTTTTCCACTGCCATGCGGGAGAGGGCAAGCAGTTTTTCATCTGCTTTGAAGTACACCGACTCGAGCCATGGATGGAATTCCGTCAGCAGCTCAGGCGCAACATCATGGTAGGCGACCTCAGTCGAGATAACGGTATCAAGAATGTTCAGCCCCTGCTGCATACCGCCTGCCGTGCCTGCATTGATGATAGCATCCACCCGGTAGGTATCGATCAGGATCTGTGCGGCAATGGCAGCATTCACCTTGCACACCCCGGAGAACAGTGCAACCACTTCTGTATCGTTGATGCTTCCCTCGTAGAACGTCAGCATGGCTTTTTTGCTGGTTTTACCATTTTCGATCAGCGGCAGAAAGGGAGCAACCTCCCTGTCGCCAGCGCACAGGATGCCGATCCGCATTTGGTACACCTCCGATGGTCGTTTTGGTACTGCTTGATTGTAGCATATCCGGTGTCGGCATACAATGGTTTCACCCCATCCCGGCATCAGCGCTGCCTGTACGCCAGCAATTCACTCTCCTGACCGTCGCTTCCGCGCAGGCTCACCAGCAGAAAGTCCATCCCTGCGGTAACGCTGAAGAAACTGTTTTCATCAAATTGGCTGGGAAGCTGGCAGCTCAGGTACACCGCATCATCCTCCAGCAAGGTGATGCGCAGCCCGTTGGGCAGACGGTAGGCCATGTTGACGAAACGCCCGTTCACGGGCATCAGCTCTGCTGCAGGCGGCATGCCGGGGATCTTCAGCGCATTCACCTCCATAACAAGCTGCTGCTTGAATGCCTCGAATGCCTCTGTACCGCCGCTTTGGATATATGCTGCCACAAAGCACGGCTGTCCAAAGGGTTTGCTGCAGGTGGCAGCACAACCGTTGCAGAGAGCATGCAGCCCGCAGTGATGGCAATCGGTACCACAGAGAGTTGTTTTCATTGGGGAACCTCCTTTGACGATGTGCTGCGGCAGTCCGTGGCAGCCGCAACCATATCAGTACACCTGTCCGCAAAACATTACAAGACTTGAAAAAAACACGAAAATGTGGTAATATACAGCCAGCGGAGAAAGAAATTTCTTCGCTTTTTGTTTGTGAAAAGATAAACGCCACGCAAACTTGTATACAAGTAGACAAGACATTACGGGTGTGATATACTCACATCATCACCTGTAACCCCTTTCATTCATCACAGGAGGACGATCACCATGAAAATGACATTCCGCTGGTACGGTTCCCAGAGCGACCCCATTAGCCTCAAGTACATCAAGCAGATCCCCGGCATGACCGGCCTGATGGGCCTTCTGGACAAGCCCGCCGGCGTTGTCTGGGAGGAGGACGAGATCAAGGCGCTGGTGGAGGAAGTACACGCCGCCGGGCTGGAGCTTGAGGTCATCGAGAGCGTGAATGTTCACGAGGATATCAAGATGGGTCTGCCCAGCCGCGATGAGTACATCGCCAACTACATCACCACCATCCGCAACCTTGCCAAGTACGGCGTAAAGGTGATCGTCTACAACTTTATGCCCGTGTTCGACTGGCTGCGCACCGATCTGGCCCGGGAGATCCCCGAGGATGGCTCCAACTCCCTCTACTTCAACGAAGAGGATCTGGGCGAAATGGGCCCCATGGAGATCGTGCGCCGCACTGCCGAGGATTCCAAGGGCTTCACCCTGCCCGGCTGGGAGCCTGAGCGTCTGGCCCTGCTGGAGACCACCCTCAAGCAGTACGAGGGCATCACCCCCGATATGCTCAGGGAGAACTACAAGTATTTCCTTGATGCGGTCATTCCTGTTTGTGAAGAAGTTGGCGTGCGTATGGCCTGCCATCCCGACGATCCCGCGTGGCCCATTTTCGGCCTGCCCCGCATCGCTCACAGCCAGGACGATTTCGATAAGATCGTCAAGCTCCACGACAGCCCCGCCAATACCCTGTGCCTGTGCACCGGCTCTCTGGGCTCCAACCCCGAGAACGACATCCCCTCCATCATCCGTCACTTCGGTGAGATGGACCGCATCGGTGCCATGCACGTGCGCAATGTCAAGTTCCTTGGCTATCGCCACTTCCGCGAGGCTGCCCACCTTTCCTCCACCGGTGATCTGGATATGTTCGCCATTATGAAGGCTATTTACGACACTTGCCCCGATACCTACATCCGTCCCGACCATGGCCGCATGATCTGGGATGAGCAGGGCCGCCCCGGCTACGGCCTCTACGACCGTGCTCTGGGTGCCACCTACCTCAACGGTCTGTGGGAAGCCATCCAGCGCATGGATAAGTGAAAGGAGAGATGAGCATGAAGCTGAACCATCAAAGCCTTCAGAATGTACAGGCATGGCAGCAGCTGGGCGTAAAGGTGCCCGCCTTCGACCGTGATGCCATGCTGAAGAATACCAAGGAAAACCCCGTGTGGGTGCATTTTGGCGCAGGCAACATCTTCCGTGGCTTTATCGCTGTTCTGCAGCAGCGCCTTTTGGAGATGGGGCTGGAAAAGAGCGGCATCATCGCCGCCGAGACCTTCGATTTCGACATCATCGATAAGATCTACGCTCCCTACGACAGCCTGACCATGAATGTGACCCTTCGTGCCGATGGCTCCACCGATAAGGAGATCGTTACCTCTCTGGCTACCGGCCTCAAGGCTGGCACTGCCTTTGCCGAGGACTGGGCAGCCCTGCAGGATGCCTTCCGCAAGGAAAGCCTGCAGATGGCCAGCTTCACCATTACCGAAAAGGGCTACGCCCTCCGGGATATGAAGGGCAATCTGATGCAGATCGTCAAGGATGACATGGCTGCAGGCCCCGATGCGCCTCACCATGCCATGGCTTGTGTGGCATCCCTGATGTATGCCCGCTATCAGGCCGGTGCTGCTCCCATTGCGCTGGTCAGCATGGACAACTGCAGCCACAACGGCGAAAAGCTTCGTCAGGCTGTGCTGGAGGTGGCTTCTGCATGGCAGAGCGCCAACCTTGTGCCTGCCGGTTTCGTGGAATACCTTTCCGACGAAAAGCACGTTTCCTTCCCCTGGAGCATGATCGACAAGATCACCCCCCGCCCCGCCGAAGCCATCGCCGAGCAGCTGGAGAAGCTGGGCATCGAGGATATGGGCGCTGTTGTCACCAGCCGCAACACCTACATCGCTCCCTTTGTCAACGCCGAAGCGCCCCAGTATCTGGTGGTGGAAGATCGCTTCCCCAACGGCCGTCCCGCACTGGAGAAGGCCGGTGTCTATATGACCGACCGGGATACCGTCAATGCCACCGAGCGCATGAAGGTGACTACCTGCCTCAATCCCCTGCACACTGCACTGGCGGTGTTTGGTTGCCTGCTGGGCTATGAGACCATCGCTGCCGAAATGAAGGATCCCGATCTGAAGAAGCTGGTGGAGACCATCGGCTATGTGGAAGGCATGCCCGTAGTCACCGACCCCGGTATCCTCAATCCCGAGGACTTCCTGCGCGAAGTGCTCACCGAGCGTCTGCCCAACCCCTTCATTCCCGATACCCCCCAGCGCATCGCCACCGATACCAGCCAAAAGATCCCGATCCGTTTCGGCGAGACCATCAAGAGCTATATGATGAGCCCCACCCTGAACGCCGCCGATCTGAAGGCCATCCCGCTGGCACTGGCAGGCTGGCTGCGCTACCTGCTGGCTGTGGACGACGAAGGCAAGCCCATGCCCGTCAGCCCCGACCCCATGATGGATTCTCTGAAGGCCGCGCTGGCTGCTGTGGAGCCCGGCGTGCCCACCAGCGCCAAGGCTGCGCTGGAACCCATCCTGAGCAATCCGGTCATCTTCGGCGTCAACCTGGTCAATGCCGGTCTGTCCGAAAAGGTAGAGGGTCTGCTGGCAGATATGCTCACCGGCCCCGGTGCTGTGCGCAAGGCACTGCAGGCGCTGTAAGGAGCTGATCGGTATGCGCATATTGCCCCGTAAGGCGAGAGAGAACAACCGGGATTATGCGCTGCGCACCCTTCGGGAGAACATCATCCATCTGGATCTGCCGCCGGGGAGCCGCATCAGCGAAAATGACCTGTCCGCCCAACTGGGTCTCTCCCGCACGCCGGTGCGGGAGGCCCTGATGGAGCTGGCAAGGGTCAGGCTGGTGGAGGTATATCCCCAGCGTGGCAGCGCCATCGCCCTCATCGATGATGAAATGGTGGAGGAAGCCCGCTTTCTGCGCAGTGTAATGGAATGCGCAGTGGTGGAACTGGTCTGCCGGATGGCGACCGAGGAGGATATGCTCCTGCTGATGGAGAATGTTACCCGGCAGGAGTACTACCTCACCCAAGGGCAGAGTGACCAGCTCTGGCGGCTGGACGGCGCTTTTCACAGCTTGCTGTTCCGCATTGCCCACAAGGAGCAGACCCATGCCCTCATGGCGGATATGACCCTGCACTTCGACCGTGTGCGCAACATGACGCTGAACACTGTAGAAAGCAGCGCCATCGTATCCGATCACCGGCAGATCGCCGAAGCTGTCGCAAAGCAGGATGCAGCCCGGGCGCGGGAACTGATGAGCGTGCATCTGAGCCGTTATCAGGTGGATAAAGCCCATCTGCTGGAACATTACCCGGGGGAGTACTTCAAGCAATCCTGTTAAAGGGCGAACAGCCCGCAAGGAGGAAAACCACCATGTCCTTTCTCTATGAGACCCATCTGCACACCTGTCAGGGAAGCGCCTGCGGCACCTCCACCGGCAGAGAGCATGCCCGCTACTATAAGGAGATCGGCTATCAGGGCATCATTGTGACGGATCACTTCTTTGGCGGCAATACCGCTGTGCATCCCGATCTGTCGTGGAAGGAGCGTATCGACTGGTTCTGCTCCGGCTATGAGGATGCCTTGGCAGAGGGGCAGAAGATCGGTCTGGATGTGTTCTTTGGCTGGGAGCAGAACTTTAACGGCGATGAATATCTCGTTTACGGTCTGGATAAGGCATGGCTCCTTGCCCACCCGGAAATGGAACACTGGAACCGCCGCCAGCAGCTGGAGGGTGTGCATGCCGCAGGCGGCTGTGTGGTGCAGGCGCATCCCTTCCGCATGCGCAGCTACATGACCCACATCGGGCTTGGGCTTCGCTATTGCGACGGTATCGAGGCTGCCAACGGCGGCAACGATGCATTGCAGGATGCGGCAGCATGGCGCTACGGCAAGGAGTTTGATCTGCCCATGATCGCAGGCTCCGACAATCACCTCAGTGCACCCGGAAAGTGGGAGAACGGCCAGATCTTCGGCATCGCGCTGGAGGAGAAGCTTACCTCCATCCACGATCTGGTGCATATCATCCGCACAAAGCAGCCCATCAGGCTCATCAGACCTGACAACCGCTTCGATGTAAAGCCGGGCGACCCCGAACCGGAAGCTTTCTGGCTGGATGAAGAGGAAAAGCTCGTGGCAGCACAGCGTAGCTGGCTGGCATAAATGAAAAAAGAGCATCCTGCGCAGTGCGGAGAACCTGCGCAGGATGCTTCAGCTCGTCAAAAAACACGCCTGCGGCGGCTTTTTTGACGACTTTTGCACCGTTTGCCTAGGAGCCTACGGCTCCCCGGGCGGCAACCGGTGATAGGAATCCC
>JAZQHO010000051.1:0-8080 GCA_045540635.1 Candidatus Limiplasma sp. | reverse complement strand
CATGGGGGGTCAGCCGCGGCTGCTGGAACACCAGCTCCGGTGTGCGGCCTACGGCAAACTTGAGCCGGTTATCCGTCGTGGTAACAGCGGTAAACAGCACGCCCGGGTCGGGCATGTTCTGCGCTTTTACTGTGTGCCCTGCTGTTAATTTGCTGCTGCATGGCAGAGGAGAACCTGCCCTTCGCTGGGCAGACCTATGTGCTGGGGGCCGGGCTGGAAGCCCAGATCGCGGAGGAGGATACAAGCTTCAACGGCTGTATAGGAATGGTGCGGCTTTTTTGTATGCGGTACTTACAGTCTGTTATGCCCAGTATGCAACCTGTTGCCGACACAAGCCCCTTCTTCCTCCATTGACCGATCCGGTATGTTTTGCTAAAATATTGTTATTCTGACAAGCGTACAAGCCTTCTACTGGAACCATATGCTTATGCGCCGTCCGCTCTAAGATACAGATATGAAATCTCAATGCCGAACTACTATAGAACCATGGTTCTCCATCTAAAGATGAACGGAGAGGGTTTCCATGCCAAAAGCTAAAGATCTGAATCAACGAAACAACAGTCAGTTCTTCCATCGCGCAACGAGCATCTTTACCGATCGTGAGGATCTGCGTAATGCCTATCACAACTTACTGAATCGTGCATTAACTGAAGAATTCTCGGAGTACTATGCCATCCTGTATTACGGCATCGGCGGGGTAGGTAAGACCCGATTGCTGAAAAAACTGATGGAAGAAGTGGGCGAGAATGAACAGTACCGCACACATCAACCAATCATTCTCCATGTTGATTTTGACTCCCCTGGTATGTATGACAGCATCCGGGCCCTTTTACACCTCAAGAAGCAATTTTGCCGTTTGGTGTCTCGGGCCTATTTCCCGCTGTTTGATACCGCTCTGTTCCTGATTCGGCAGCGAACAGGAGAAGATTTTGAAACAGATCAGCAGATCAACGATATCTTCGATAATCCGATCATGGCATTCGGGTTGGAGTTGCTGGATTCTGCGCTGGGTACGGTTTTCTTGGATGCAGCCCGCCGCGCAGCTCTGAAGCTGAGCAAAGAAGCAAGACAATGGCTTGTTCGCAGAAAAAACGACCTGAAAACGGTATTGCAGGAAATGAAATTGTTGGATGAAAATGCCCTGCTTCGCAATCTGACGGACTATTTTGCATCCGACATCAACCGGATGATGGTAGATGAACCGTCTAGGGTGATCTGCATGTTTCTGGATACCTACGAAAGATTGAATTCTTTTGAATATTCCGAACATAGACCATACAGAGCCTACCAACGCGACGAATGGGTTCACGGAAGCAATGGGCTGATGCGCTTGATGGGCAATACTGTATTCGCGATTGCTGGACGGCACAGACCTGCTTGGGCTGACGAGGATCCGCTATGGAAAGAACCCAAAAATCTTGAGAAGCACCTGACAAAAGGACTTTCGGAAGAAAACACGCGAGAGTTTCTCTTCAGAAATCACATTACCAATCATCAAATCCAAACGGCCATATTCCGTCTTACCAACGGCGAGCCGGTCTACCTTGATCTGTGTGTACGCCAATACAAAGATCTGTTGGCAACGAGTGTGCCGCGAGCAGAAGACTTCGGCTCAAGCATCAATGAGCTTATCGACAGGCATCTACGTTATATCAAGGACGAAATGCGCGACGAACTATGCCTGATGGCATCTATGCAACGCTGGACTGACGAACTGTACGATGATTTAACACAGCAGATCGGCATGAATGCTGTGCGTAGCAACAGCAGCAGTTATCAACAGTTGATGCAGCTGTCCTATATTGATGTAAACGGGCAGACCAATGATGTTCATACCATGCACAGTGTTGTCGCTGGTTTGCTTGCATTGCGTTTACCCGGCAAAATCAAGGAAAAAGCTATTGTATGCCTATGTGAAGCTTGGCGGCAAAAATATGATCATTTTCAGGAAGACTGCGATTTGATTCTGGAAGCTGCTCTGTCTACAGCTGGATGGCATGATATTCCTTCACGACAAGCGATTCCGAATCAAACGATAAATCCCGAAATTACGATCCTTCTTGCGCATACACTCCAGCATCGTGCTGCGCAAGAGAAGAATGCTCTGCGCAGAATCTACTGGCGCAGGTACAGCTACAGCATTGTACAGAGCTACTTTGGAACAACCGATCATCGGACTGTTGCCGAACTGATTCGTTTATGTGATGACTATTGTTGCTCTGGGCATTATCTTGAAGCAGCGACCCTGCTTCAGGAGAAAATGGCGCAAATTACGGCATTAACAGGCGAATGTAACCAGACAACCGTCGATTTGCTGGTTGCGCTTGCAAAAGTCCGGGAGCATATGCAACAATTCGATAAACATGTGGAGCTGTTGAACAAAGCGTATGAATTGCAGAAACAATTGTCGGGCGAAACCTGCCCTCGTACACTTGAACTGCTGCTGAAACGCGAACTGAGCAGCTGTTACGACGACAATGAGTATCTGCGCCGTTTTTACCATTGCTTCGAACTTTTTTCTGCATGTTACGGACAGACGCACGAAAAGACGCATAGCATTATGAAACTGATCCTGTACCGTATGATTGCACTTGCCAGACCCCACGGCGCAGAGTACGACGAGATAACTGGTAAGGCAAAGTATCTTGAATATGCAATAGCGCTTATTGCATTGGCTACACCGTATGCAACCGTGCTTTTGAAAGATGAGTACGAACGGGAAGCCCTTTGGGTACGCAGGGTGATTGCTGAAGCAACCGTATATATCGGAAGGGTAGAAGAAGCATATGTACAACTATACAATGATTTGGAAACAACAAAACGACTCTACGGCACACAACATGAAGAAGTGCTATGGCAATTGATCTATCTGGAATACTTGTGTCCTGAAAAACATAAGGCCGCAGTAAGCGATCAAATTACTGCATTTATACAGAACCATCCATGCGCACTGACATTGCTGGAGCATATGCTCGATAACATAGATAACGATAGAGTGTGGGCAGCATTCATTCTGCTTCGCCTGAAGGACAAAGCCGTTGAAGCTGCCATTAAGGAAACCGCCCCGAATATGCCTCATGATATGCAATGGCTGTTTGGAAAAGCCAACCATCTGGAAGCAAAGCTAAAAACATTATCGTCCAATGCCGATACGGAGAAATTTACCACAGCCCATCGAGTGTTGACGGCTGTGAAGCAGCTTACGAACAGCGAATGCACCATTGTAGATGGTACAACATCCATTTTGGCTGCTTGCATGCAGTATTCCGAATGTGCAGAAGATGCTGTTCCCGACTTGAATGAAGATGTGTTAGATATTCTTATCTCTTTGGCAACCTTTCTGCACAACAGTGATTCTGCACGAATGCATATTAATAACGAAGAGCGCCACACATTACACATCCAAACGATTCAGGCAATTCAGAATTCCATTCAGTTGCAGATCGTGCTGGCGGGAGAAATGGATCCCGAAGCATACGAGTCGAAAGAACGCTTACTTCAGCATTGCGAAGATACTCATCAGTATGATATTGCGGCTGTGATCGCCAAGCAAATGCTTGACCGGCAGACTGCTGCATACGGAAAAAACCATGGCGAGACTCTGTATGCTTTAGAGCGGTATGTGAGCAATAGCCTGAATGCAGGGCATTCTGTGGATAAACAACAAATTGTCGATCATTTGCGGGAAGCCGTTCAAACCAGGAACAGTCAAGATGGCTGGAATGCTTTGCTGCGCTCGGAGAGTATATGTTGTTTCTTGCTGGGTTTGCCAGTGGTATGGATAGAACTGTGCGATCTTCATTTCCGACAGACGCTTCTCACAGACCCGGAATGTATGATCGTTGACCGTTCAGATCCTGACTACCCTCTGCCTCTGCTTGCCAAGAATTCTTCGGGACGCGCTATGGGGTTTCTGTATGATGCTTTGGAGGAGTATCTGTTTGGCACAGAAGCCGATACTTCCATGCTGATTGGCAATGGTTATGCGGAGCGGATACGTAATATCTTACAGAATTTGCTTCGCATATTTGAACAATACTACGATCTGGGCGGCATATTTACCTGTGAAGCGTGGATTGCAAAACTGACTTCCTGATATCTTCGGTGGAACAACAATAGAGGAGACAGGAATAGATGCTTGCAAGCGATAAGCCTGTGAAAGCAGACAGATGCCTCAGAAGAAGCCTTTTCCGGTGTCTGCTTCCCAGCAACAAAGAAATGGGCCCCCGGCAGTTTGAAGTTGCCAGAGGCCTGTTTTATATCAAAACTGGTTTGCTCTATTCCTCTTCCTTCCCCGCTTCCTCGGCGGCGGCCTTTTCCTGCAGGAGCTTCACCACGTTCCGGTGCAGCTTCTCCACCAGCGGGATGGCCATCTCCAGCGCCACATGGGGGGTCAGCCGCGGCTGCTGGAACACCAGCTCCGGTGTGCGGCCTACGGCAAACTTGAGTCGGTTATCCGTCGTGGTAACAGCGGTAAACAGCACGCCCGGGTCGGGCATGTTCTGCTGGCTCAGCTTAAAGTGCAGACCATCCTGCCGCAGGGTGAGGTGGCTCACGCCCAAGCGGCGGGTCATGCCCCGCAGATGGGCAATGCGGATCAGGTTCTCCACCGGCTGGGGAATATCGCCAAAGCGGTCGATCAGCTCGTCCTCGATGGTCATGCGGCTTTCCTCGTCCACCACCATGGCGATGCGCTTGTAGATCTCCACCCGCAGCTTTTCCTGCTGCACATAGTCCTGGGGCAGGTAGGCATCGATCTTCAGGTCGATGCGGGTATCCAGCTCCGGCGTCTGGCTGATGCCCCGGGCTTCGCCCACAGCTTCCTCAATCAGCTTGCAGTACATGTCGTAGCCCACAGTGGAAAGGTGCCCGCTCTGCTGGGGGCCCAGCACATCGCCTGCGCCGCGGATCTCCAGATCGCGCATGGCGATGCGGTAGCCTGCGCCGAACTCCGTAAACTCCCGGATGGCATCCAGCCGCTTCTGGGCGGTCTCGCTCATCTGTTTGTTTTGGCGGGTGGTAAAGTAGGCGTAGGCCTGCTTGTTGCTGCGGCCCACACGTCCGCGGATCTGGTACAGCTGGCTCAGACCGAACCGGTCTGCATCAAACACGATCAGCGTGTTGGCATCGGGCACATCCAGACCGCTCTCCACAATGGTGGTGCACAGCAGAATGTCGTATGCGCCGGCGTAGAAATCCAGCATAATGTCCTCCAGCGCATTCTCCCGCATCTGCCCGTGAGCGATGCCGATGCGCGCCTCCGGCACCAGCGCATGCAGGCGGGCAAACATCTGATCTATGGAGCGCACCCGGTTGTAGAGGAAGTATACCTGCCCGCCCCGGCTCAGCTCCCGGCGGATGGCATCCCGGATGATCAGATCGTCGTATTCGATCACATAGGTCTTTACCGGCATGCGCTCCTCCGGCGGGGTCTCCAGAATGCTCATATCCCGGATGCCCACCATGCTCATGTGCAGCGTGCGGGGGATGGGGGTGGCAGAGAGGGTGAGCACATCCACCCGGTTTTTCATCTGCTTGATGGATTCCTTGTGGGCAACGCCGAAGCGCTGCTCCTCGTCCACGATGAGCAGACCCAGATCGTGATACTTCACCTCTTTGGACAGCAGCCGGTGGGTGCCCACGATGATATCGATCTCGCCCGCCTCCAGCTTTTTGATGATCTCCTTGCTTTCGGCAGGGGTGCGGAAGCGGCTGAGCATCTCCACTTTGGCGGGGAAGCCGCCGAAGCGCTTGCGGATGGTGTTGTAGTGCTGCTGCACCAGAATGGTGGTGGGCGCAAGCAGGGCTACCTGCTTGCCCTCCACCACGCACTTGAAGGCGGCGCGCAGCGCCACCTCGGTCTTGCCGTAGCCCACATCGCCGCAGAGCAGGCGATCCATGTTCCGGGCGCTTTCCATATCCTCTTCGATCTGCGCCACGGAGCGCTGCTGGTCATCGGTCAGCTCGTAGGGGAAGGCATCCTCAAACTCCCGCTGCCACGGGTTATCGTGGCTGAAGGCGTAGCCGTTTTCCTGCGCGCGCTTGGCATAGAGCTCCACCAGATCGAAAGCCAGCTTCTTCAGCTGCCCCTTTACCCGGTTCTTCTGGCGCTGCCACTCGTTGCCGCCCAGCTTGTTCAGCTTGGGCAGGGCTGCCTCTGCGCCGATGTATTTCTGCACCCGGTCGAACTGGTCGGCGGGCACATACAGCTTGTCGCTGCCTGCGTAGTGGATGATCAGGTAATCCCGCTTCACTCCTTCGTCGTTCATCTGGGTAACGCCCTGATAGATGCCCACGCCGTGCAGGTCGTGCACGATGTAGTCGCCGGGCTTCAGATCGGTGAAGGAGGAGATGCGCTCGCCTGCGTTGGTTTTCTTGCGCGCCTTGTGGTAGGCGGAGCCGTACAGGTCGGTATCGCTGATCACGCACAGCTTTGCGCCGATGTTCACAAAGCCCTTGGTGTAGCTGACCGGCAGCAGGATGACTTCCCGCAGGATCACGTTGCCGTCAAGACTTTCGGCATAGGTGGAGGGCACGCCCCGCTCGCTGAGGGCTTTCTGCAGGCGCAGGGCGCGGTTCTCGCCGCCGCAGAGCAGCACGATGGCGCAGTTCAGAGACTTCCATTTCTTGATGTCGGCACACAGCGGCTCCAGCCTGCTCTGGTAGGGGGTGGGCATCACCGAGGCGAAGGAGAGCAGCTTTTCCGGCTTCATCTTGCCGGTGGTGCTGTCCAGATCGCTCAGCAGCACGGCGGGCAGCGCGCCCCACACCGGCAGCAGGTCGTCATAGGGCAGAAGCAGCTGCTTCTGGGCATCGAAGGCATCGCCGCGCTGGCGTGCGCTTTCATAGGCATCGGCAAACTCCGAATCCAGCACCCGCATGCGGTTCAGATAGCTCTCCGGCCTGTCCAGCAGCAGGATGGGGTCATCCAGATAGTCGATGGCGGTGGCGGTCTCCCGGCACAGCACGTTCATCCACATGGGGGCGGTGCGGATGGTCTGCCCTGCGGCAATGTGCTCCACATCGTCCAGATGGCGGCGGTAGCTCAGGCTGTTGATGGCCTCTGCCATCGCCTTGCCGCCGTCCGGGTCGTCGTTCGGGTCGCTGTCCCCGGTGGATTCATCAAAAAGCGGGGCGGCAGGCGCTTTGGCTGCATCTCCCTCCCAGTCCGGAGCCGATACATCCAGCCCGGGCAGGTCGATGGAAAGCAGGAATTCGTCCAGCGATGGCAATTCCTCACCGCTTTCGGTGATGAGCGGTGCTGCGCTGTGCCCGGTGCTCTCCGGCAGCTCCTCCAGCCCATGCCCAAGCCCGGCTTCGATGGCCTGCCGCAGCCGGTCTGCCGCCGTCTCCGGGTCGGTGATGAGGCATTCGGTGGCCGGAGCGATGCGGGCGGTTTTCACCTTTGCGATGCTGCGCTGGCTGATGCATTCGAACCGGCGGATGGAATCCACCTCATCGTCAAAAAACTCAATGCGCAGGGCATCCTGCGTGTTGGAGGGGAATACATCCAGAATGGAGCCGCGCATGGCGCACTGGCCCCGGCCTTCCACCATGGCCACCCGCTCGTAGCCTGCTGCCAGCAGCTTTTCCAGCAGCTGCTTGGGCGGATGGCACTGCCCCTCGCCGATGCGGATCTCCGCAGCCGTGAACACCTTCTTGGGCACACAACGGTGGATCAGGCTGTCCAGACTGATGCACAACACCTTTGCCTGCCCGTGCGCCAACTGATCCAGCGCAGCAAGGCGCTGCCATGTGCTCTCCCGGCTGGAGGCGGCGCGGCTGAATTGGAGATCCCGCGGCGGCAGGCAGACGCAGCCCATGCCGGTGAGCCGCTGGATATCCTGCGCACAGCGCTGGGCTGACAGCTCGGTAGCGCACACCAGCACCACCGGACGGCCTGTGCGCTGGCTCAGCGCAGCGGCAAGAAAGGGCCGCTCGCCCTCCGACAGATCGTATACGGCGTTGCAGCCGGGGGTTTTGATCAGGGTCAGCAGCTCCTGCCACTGGGGCAGGGAGGAATAGGCACTGAAAAGACCTTCGTTCATGGTTCGCCTCCTTGTTTGTGGTGGTTGGTGGG
>JAZQHO010000050.1:0-8560 GCA_045540635.1 Candidatus Limiplasma sp. | reverse complement strand
TTTCTCCAACTCTTTGCACACAGTCCTCTGAGATGTATTTATGAAGCTCATCAAGCAGGTTTTCGGAGACAACCACTTCGTAAAAATATTTTATAATGTCTTTGTTGCTCATTGCACATCTCCTTCGTCAAATTCTTATTTTCCTAACTGTTCGACCTATTGGAATTTAGCGAATAAAGTATTCCATCATTTGGGCAAGAAAGGGTGGTTCCTCTATAACAACATTAGAGAGGATAATGATTGCCACTTTATCCTTAAAATTCAACCTTTGCCAATGTCTCAATCCTGGCAATCCTCCATCATGTCCAAACCAACCATTATCGAACTGCCACAAACCACATCCATAAGGCTTCGGGTTAAAATTCAGACATTCCTTCCAACTGTCAGCAGACAATATATCGGCATTTAGTATAGCGTTGCACCAAAGTCCTAAATCTGTTAGCGAAGAAACAACGCTGCTGTCACCACTATCCATGGCAGGTCTGCCACAGGAAAAATTTATATCATCATGTTTGACATATCCACAAGCATCTGCACCACGCCCATTCACGTGTGTATGTTTCAACCCAAAGAGCATAAATACATCACTCATTACATCCGCAAAAGACTTTCTGGATGCTTCCTCAAGAATGTGACCAAGTAAAAAATAATTGGTATTACTGTATCTGCCCTCTGAGCCTGGCTCAAAATACAAAGGTAATTCACCAATTAGGTCAAAACATTCTGAAAGACTAACAGGACGACATTCTGAAACAATGCACTTATTAAACTCGATGACATCAGTTGGTGCGATTCCGTGCTCTGATTCATATTTTTGGATTGCGTCAGGGATAATTCTATCACTGATATAATCGGGAATACCACTTGAATGATGTAGCAGATGGCGAATCGTAATGTTCTTTCTCTGGGGATATTGAGGAAAGTACTGGTCGATTGTATCATCCAAAGAAAGTTTCCCCTGTTCTATCTGGAGGAAAATGGCTGTTGCAATAAATTGCTTAGACAGTGAAGCTAATGTAATTGTAGTATGTGATGTGAAGGGAGTGTTTGTGCTATAGTCAGCATTACCTTGGCAATATTCAAAAACAACTTGACCATCTTTAAGAACAAGCACTCCACCTTGAAAATCTCTCGGGATAATATTTTCAAATGATTTCATAAAGATTTCTCCATCAAATTCAAGTTTGTCGCTTTTATTCTATCACAGCAGTACAAGCAACAGCAAGCCGTGGCGGGCTTGCTGTTGCGGTATTTCTTTGGTGCAAAGGGAAAGATAACTCCTTCCTTTCCATCTCCCCCACTGGGGCTCCCGTTTCTTTTGCGTTTGACGGTGCAGCCTCCCATCGGTTACAATGAAATAAAGCCCTTTGGGCAGTGAAAGACAGGCAAAGAGGTGCAGCCATGCGGCATACCATTGATGAGCGGCTGGTCAGCGTTACGCCCAGCGAACGGCAGCTGAGGATCCAGCAGATGGGCTTTTATGCCTTTGTGCATTTTACGGTGAATACCTTTACCGACCGGGAATGGGGCGATGGTACCGAGAACCCGTCTGTTTTTGATCCCAAAGAGCTGGATGCGGAGCAGTGGGTGAACAGCATCAAGGCGGCAGGCATGACCGGGCTGATCCTTACCTGCAAGCATCACGATGGCTTCTGCCTCTGGCCCAGCCACCATACCGATCATACCGTGGCTTACAGCCCTTACCGGGGCGGCTTAGGCGATGTGGTGGGGGAGGTGGCGGAGGCTTGCAGAAAGGGCGGCATTGGCTTTGGCATCTATCTTTCCCCGTGGGACAGGCACGAACCGCTCTACGGCACGGGCAAGCCTTATGACGACTATTTTATTGCCCAGCTGACCGAGCTGCTCACCGGCTACGGCGATGTATTTGCCGTCTGGCTGGATGGTGCCTGCGGCGAGGGTCCCAACGGCAAAAAACAGTATTACGATTGGGACCGCTACTACAATACCATCCGCAGGCTACAACCGGGAGCCTGCATCCATGTGTGCGGGCCGGATGTGCGCTGGTGCGGCAACGAGGCGGGGCAGACCCGCCCCTCCGAGTGGAGTGTGGTGCCTGCCTGCACCGCCGATACGGAGAAGGTGGCTTCCCGGAGCCAGCAGAGCGATGATGCAGCCTTCCGGCAGCGCACTATCCGGGCGTGGGATATGGATCTGGGCAGCCGGGAGGCGCTGGCGGGGGAGGAGGAACTGATCTGGTACCCGGCGGAGGTGAATACCTCCATCCGTCCCGGCTGGTTCTGGCATGCATCGGAGAACGATCAGGTAAAGCCCCTTGAAACGCTGATCGATATCTACGAGAAATCCGTGGGCGGCAATGCCATGTTTCTGCTCAATATTCCGCCCACCGACGAGGGGCTTTTCCACAAAAACGACGTGAACCGCCTGCGGGAGCTGGGAGACTACCTGCGCGCCTTCTATGGCGAAAATCTGGCGGAAACAGCTTCTGCGGAGGCCTCCCCGGCGGCGGAGGGGCACGGCATCGGGTATATCCGCAGCGAGGATGAGCATTTCTATATGCCCATCCGGGAGGATGGCACCGCGGAGGTGATCCTGCGCTGGCAGACGCCGCAGCCCATCCGGCGGGTGGTGCTGCGGGAGCAGCTGCGTATGAGCCAGCGTATCGAAACCTATGCCATCGATCTATGGCAGGATGGCGACTGGGTGCAGAAGGCCGGGGGAACGGTGGTGGGCAACAAACGCATCGTTGTGCTGGACGGTGCCCCGGCTCAAGCGCTGCGCATCCGCATTACGGATGCCCGCATCGCACCCACACTGCGCTTTGTGGGCGTGTATGCTTAAGGCGGCGGGGCGAATTTGACTTCATGCACAAAAAAGGGTACAATAGATACAGAGGCTCCTTGAGGGGAGCAGTACGAAGGGCGACAAAAAATTGAAAGAGGTGGCCTGTATGGATTACAGGATCTTTGAGTATGATCCGTATCTCAAGCCCTTTGCAGCGGATATCGAGCTGCGCATGAACAATTACAGGATCAAGAAAAAAGAGCTGCTGCCAGACGGCGGTACGCTTAACGATTTTGCAAACGGGCACCTGTATTACGGCTTCCACCGGGTGGATGGCGGCTGGGTGTACCGTGAGTGGGCACCTGCTGCCGAGGCACTGTACCTGATGGGCGATATGAATGGTTGGAACAAGACCTCCCTGCCGCTCACCCCTGTGGGCAACGGCAATTTTGAGGTGTTCCTGCCCGGCGAGAACGCCTTGTGGGGCGGCTGTAAGGTAAAGACTGTTGTGCTCCACGACAACCGCCTTCTGGAGCGCATCCCGCTGTATGCCCGCCGTGTGGTGCAGGATCCCGTAACCTACAACTGGTGCGGCGAGATCGTGGATGAGCCGGAATACCGGTGGCAGGATGCAGGCTTTGTGCCCGAAAAGGAGCTTTTTATCTACGAGTGCCACATCGGCATGGCGCAGGAGGAGGAAAAGGTCGGCACCTATGCCGAGTTCCGCGATAAGGTGCTGCCCCGTGTAAAGGCGCTGGGGTACAACACGCTGCAGATCATGGCGATCATGGAGCACCCCTATTACGGCTCCTTCGGCTATCAGGTATCCAACTTTTTTGCGGCTTCCTCCCGCTTCGGCATGCCTGCCGATCTGAAGAGCCTGATCGATACCGCCCACAGCATGGGTATTGCTGTTTTGCTGGATGTGGTGCATTCCCATGCGGTCAAGAATACTTCCGAGGGCATCAATGAGTTTGACGGCACGGAATACCAGTTCTTCCATGCCGGCGAGCGGGGCCACCACCCGGCGTGGGATACCAAGCTGTTCAACTACGCCAAAGGCGAAGTGATCCACTTCCTGCTCTCCAACCTGAAGTTCTGGCAGACCGAATACCATTTTGACGGCTTCCGCTTCGATGGCGTAACCTCCATGCTCTACCACGACCATGGTCTGGGCACCGCCTTTACCGATTACAGCAAGTATTTCTCCCTGAATACCGATACCGAGGCCGTCACCTACCTGCAGCTTGCCAACGAGCTGATCCGTCAGGTGAATCCCAACGCCATCACCATCGCGGAGGATATGTCTGCCATGCCCGGTATGTGCCTGCCCATCGAGGATGGCGGCGTGGGCTTCGACTACCGCCTCTCCATGGGCGTGCCGGATATGTGGATCAAGCTGCTCAAGACCCAGAGCGATGAAAGCTGGAACATGCGCTATTTGTGGTATGAACTCAGCGGACGGCGGCCCCATGAAAAATACATCGGCTATGCCGAAAGCCACGATCAGGCGCTGGTGGGCGATAAGACCATCATGTTCTGGCTGTGCGACAGTGCTATGTACACCCATATGTCCAAGCTCAGCGACCCCAGCACGGTCATCGACCGGGGTCTGGCGCTGCACAAGATGATCCGCTTGCTGACCATGTCGCTGGGTGGCGAAGGATATCTTACCTTTATGGGCAACGAGTTCGGCCATCCGGAGTGGATCGACTTCCCCCGCGAGGGCAACAACTGGAGCAGCTACTACTGCCGCCGCCAGTGGCATCTGGCGGATGACCACCTGCTCAAGTACCACTATTTGCAGGACTTCGACAAAGCCATGCTGGCCATGGCCAAGGAGAATCAGATCCTCTCTTCAGAGCCCCTCAGCCTGTGGATCGACGAAGAGGGGCAGGTGCTGGTCTACGAACGGGGCGGCGTGTTGTTCATCTTCAACTTCAGCCCTGCCCGCAGCCACGACGGATACTTCGTCTGCGCACCCGAGGAGCATGCCCGGTACAAGGCCTTCCTTTCCACCGACGATGAGACCTTCGGCGGCTGGGAGCGGGTCTCCAGGGAGGTCTCCTATACCGCCCGCCGTGCCGGAGACGGGCGCATCGGTTTCCAGATGTATCTGCCTGCCCGCACCGGTGTCTGCATGCAGTTGGTGGGCAGGGAAGAAAAGGAAGAGTAAGAAAGCGCTGTGCTTCTGCGAAAAACGAGCATCCGGCAGGATGCTCGTTTTTCGTGGCCGGTTCAGGCAATGCGGAACCAAGCTGCCAACCGCAGTCAACCCGAATTGGATGCAAAGAATTTTTCATCCGGATGCAGGATTTGGAAATGCCGGGGCGTTGTATAGGCAGATCAGCAAAGGAGGAACATCCGATGAAGAAAGTGTTTGTTATACTGCTGGCGGCGCTGCTGCTTTTTTCTGCATCTGCCTATGCGGGCGGGGCGGAGTATGCGGTCGTGTACAACCCCAACATTACCGATATGCTGCACCTGCGCCGGGAACCCTCCACCGGGGCGGAGTCTCTGGGCAAATACCATACCGGCGTTGTGGTACAGGTGTTGGAGAATACGAACGACCAGTGGGCGAGGGTTCAAGTGGGCAATGTGACCGGCTATATGATGCGCCTGTATCTGGAGGATCCTCTGGGCCAGAAGAACATACCCGGTTTTACTGCCGCCACGTTGAAAAACCGCTACAATGCAGGCATGACCGCATTGCTGGACAACCCCGGACGGGCGGAGGACCGGGTTATCGCCAATATTGCGGATAACATCCCGGTAACAGTGCTGGGCTATGCGGGAGACTACGCCCATGTGCAATATGCAGGCATCACCGGTTATGTGCCGCAGGACAGCCTCTTTCGCAGCGAGCCATTCACGGGGGAAGAAAATCAGGGTGCAAATTCATCCATGCCCGCAGAGCATCCGGTGAAGGCGGTGCCTGTGCGGGTGCTGCTGATGACCGGGGACGGCGAATACGAGATCACCGACCCGGAAAAGCTCAATAAGCTCTACCAGCTGTTGACCAGTTTGGACGAATGGGGCGAAAACATTGCCGGCTGCCTGTTTGGGGCCAACCTGCTGCTGGAGTTTCCGGACACTGTAACGGTCGTGGAGCTGGCAACCGACGGCTGCAACATTCTCCGCTACAATGGCCACGACTTCCGCTACGCCTTCGAGCTTTGGCAGCAGGACGAGGGCTTGACCAGCGCCGTACTGTTTGATCTGTTCGGCGTGTCGCCGTAAAAACATATTCGCCGGGAGCAATCCCGCATAAGCAAACGAGCATCCGGCAGGATGCTCGTTTGCTTATGCGGCGTATCAATTCCAGCATCGGTGACGATTCCGGCATCGTCATCATGGGGTTTATCTCCAGCCGGAAAAGCGGCATGATCAGATAGGGGAGATCTCCTGAATAAGGAACAGCACCAGCCCCAAGGCCCAAAAGCCCAGATACTGCTGTCCTGCCAGCCGGAACCACCGCAGCACAGGATCGCCTCCCCGAAAGAAGAATGTTGCCGGTCGCGGCTGTCAGCCCTGTGGAAGAAGCCCTTTATCTGCTGTGGCGGCGCAGCATGGGCCACAGGGGAATAACCAGAAAAATGAGCCAGCCGGGATGCCACAGGTTGAAGAAGAAGCCCAGTACCAGATAGATCAGCGTGACCATGACCGGATTGGTGAGCAGATCCATGGGGTTCTTGGGGTGCATATAGTGCAGCGGGATGGCGAAGAACAGCAGCCAGCCGGGGTGCCACAGATTGAACAGCACCCCCAGTACGATGTAGAGGATGGAGATCCAGATGGGGAACATGGCATCGGACTGCTTGCGCTTCTGTGCTTCTTCGGCCTTTGCCTTGGCTTCGAAATAGCTGCCCTCCGGGCCCAGACCGTCGTTATGATCGAAATCCGTCATGGTGGTAGCCTCCTTGTTGAGTGGGTTTCTTGTTTTACGATGCTATCTTACCATCTGCCGCCGGCAAAGGAAAGAAGGGGACGGGCAAAAAACGGTGAAACTCTGCTGATAGGAGCATGAGAATTTGGTGAGAAGAAAAAACAGTAGCGGTGCTTTACACAAAAGAGGAAAACGTGTATCATTGTGGGGTGAAACATGACCATAAGGAGGGGACGCATTCATGTCCTTCTTTTCTACCCGCGGCGGTGCCTGCGCCACTACCTCTCAGGCAATTCTCTGGGGCCTTGCCAAAGATGGCGGCCTGTTTGTGCCCAGCATGTTCCCCAAGATCCCCTTGGATCGTCTTGCCCTGCTGGAGGGCAAGAGCTATCAGGAACAGGCTGCCCGCGTACTGCGCGATTATATGGAGGATTATTCCATCGCCGAGATCGAGGAGGCTGTAAACGCTGCCTACTCTGCCGATGCGTGGGACGATCCCGCTATTGCGCCCGTGCGCCAGCTCGCGGAGGATTCCTTTGTTCTGGAGCTGTTCCACGGCCCCACGCTGGCCTTTAAGGATATCGCCCTCAAGCTGCTGCCCCATACCATCCGTCAGGCTGCCCAAAAGAACGATGAGGAGCGTGAGGTGAGCATCCTTGTCGCCACCAGCGGCGATACCGGCAAGGCTGCATTGGAGGGCTTCAAGGATGTGCCCGGCACCAGCTGCTCCGTGTTCTATCCCCACGGCGGCGTGAGCCGTGTGCAGGAACTGCAGATGGTCACTACCGGAGGCGACAATACCCATGTTATCGGCGTTAAGGGCAACTTCGACGATGCCCAGACCGGTGTGAAGAAGCTGTTCGGCAGCGAGGAGTTCCATCAGAAGATGAATGCGCAGGGCAAGCTGCCCTCCTCTGCCAACTCCATCAACTTCGGCCGCCTTGCGCCACAGATCGTGTACTACTTTACCACCTACACCGATCTGGTAGCCCGCAACCTGATCCGCATGGGGCAGGAGATCAACTTTGTGGTGCCCACCGGCAACTTTGGCGACATCCTTGCCGGTTACTACGCCAAGCGCATGGGTCTGCCCATCCGCAAGCTGATCTGTGCTTCCAACCGCAATAATGTGCTCACCGATTTCTTCGAGACCGGCACCTACTACACCCATCGCACCTTCTTCAAGACCATGTCCCCCAGCATGGATATTCTGGTCTCCTCCAATCTGGAGCGCCTGCTGTTTGAGTATGCAGATCGTGATCCTGTTGTGGTCAAGGGCTGGATGCAGCAGCTCAAGGAGTGCGGCAGCTTCTCTATCGGCGCGCAGCGTCTGGAGGAGATCCGCAAGACCTTCTGGGCCGACTATGCGGATGATGCCATGACCGCCGAGGAGATCCGCCGGGTGCACGACCGTTACAACTATGTGATGGATCCCCACACCGCTGTTGCCAGCCGCGCTCTGCAGAACTATCGCCTCAAGACCGGCGACCGGGCTCCCGCTGTTATTCTGGCTACCGCCAGCCCCTACAAGTTCAGCGAGGATGTACTGGCCAGCCTGCTGGGCAAGGACGCGGTCGCGGGCATGGATGCCTTTGCTTGCGCCGAAAAGCTGCAGGAGATCTCCGGTGTGCCGATCCCCAAGCAGGTTTCCCAGCTGGGTCAGCTGCCTATCCGCCACAAGACCGTTTGCGAAGTGGAGGGCATGGAGGAAGCGCTGCTGGGCGAATTGAAGTAAATATTTTTCCGGGGCAGGGCGCAAGCCCTGCCCGTTTTTTGTATAAGTAAAACCACAGGCTAGGCCTGTGGTTCGGTGAAGGTTAACCGATGAGGAAGCGCAAAAAACTCCTTTTGCTATAATGAGGATGCGGTCTGGCAACTGCACCAAAGCAAAAGGAGGTCACAAGGAAATGC
>JAZQHO010000049.1:0-22192 GCA_045540635.1 Candidatus Limiplasma sp. | reverse complement strand
ATCAGGAGGAAGATCATTATGAAGTGGGTTTGCAAGGTTTGCGGTTATGTACACGAAGGTCCCGAGGCTCCCGAGAAGTGCCCCCAGTGCAAGGCTCCTGCCAGCCGTTTCAGCCCCATGGGCGGCGGCCGCACCTGGGCTGCCGAGCATGTGGTCGGCGTTGCCAAGGATGCTCCCGAGGATATCAAGCAGATGCTCCGTGAGAACTTCATGGGTGAGTGCACCGAGGTAGGCATGTATCTGGCCATGGCCCGTGTGGCGCACCGGGAGGGCTACCCGGAGATCGGCCTCTACTGGGAGAAGGCTGCCTTTGAGGAAGCCGAGCATGCCGCCAAGTTCGCCGAGCTGCTGGGCGAGGTCGTCACCGAGAGCACCCAGAAGAACCTTGAAATGCGCGTGGATGCCGAGAACGGCGCTACCCAGGGCAAGTTCGATCTGGCCAAGCAGGCCAAGGAGCTGAATCTGGATGCCATCCACGACACCGTGCATGAAATGGCCCGCGACGAAGCCCGCCACGGCAAGGCTTTCGAGGGCCTGCTGAAGCGCTACTTCGGTAAGTGATCCCAAGCAAAACGGGAGGGTAAACCACCCAATTTAGCAGGTCAGTCCCGCAAGGGGCTGGCCTCTTTTCATGCCTCGGTGTCTTTTTGGTGTCTTTTTCTCTGGTCAAGAGGCTGAAAAAACAGTGCGGTGTCTTCGATTTTGGTGTCTTTCGTATTGAATTATAAGTGTAGCGATTTTTTTCTGTCAATCAGCTTTCATTTACAAAATATCAAGAGAACGGAGTGTCGGAACGATTATGGCAACGGAAAACGAACCTCCACCGCTACGTGGAGTGCAGCCACGCCTCCGCCTCTATTTTATGATCTCACTTCATATAATCCTCCGCCTCCAGCACATATTTTGCGTCGCGTTCGCATAGCAACACAAATTCCGCCCTGCGAAGTCCTAATTTCCAAGAGCCAGACAAACCGCAAACTGAATTACCTCCACCGTAACCCTTTGCGGCCTCGTCAGACGGAACGCTTGCCGTCACAGGCATTATCAGTCGCCCCACAATGCCCGTTTTTTGAAAATGGCCAAAAATTTTGGCATAATTTATATATAAGGAATGAGGAAATGAAAATCCAGAACCGTTCCTGTGAATCAAGAGTGAGAAAAAGGAGATTTATATAAACTATGCCAAGATCATGCGAAAATCTGAAAAGTGTTTGTATTCACAAGCCGCGCGTAGTGGCAAATTTCTTGCAGATTTCAAATGAGGATTGGCTAAAGCAAAATCTGCAATCAAAGACCTGTTCGACAGCATTGGGAGAATGGGCCGATGAACATAAACAAAATCAAAAGACAATGGCCTATGCTTTGCAATGATACTTTGGCAATGATCGACAGCATGAACATTTGGGAAGCTTATCAATGTGGTCTGATTACAAAGGAAGAACGTGAGGCCATTGTAGATGATTTCGTTTGTGAAATCACCGTTGCTCTTGAATCAAAAAGTTATGTAAGAGTGTGCTAATAGGTATGCAAGGTGAATTTTTCAGAAAAATTTTCTTTTTGAGCGTGATGCTCGCCATCAATAATGCTGCAAATATGGTCATACGTAGTGAAACTGCATCAAATCTCCTTCTAATGTGCAGATTTTACACCCTGCATGGTTGATAATTGCATCAAAAGGTGATAGAATAATGCAGTAAAGATTATTCGGAGGTGTAATATGCGGGAATTTGATTTCAAAGCGTCCGCTGCAAAGCTTCTGACAAACGATGTCGTCAATATGCTGGGCTATATTCATGAATACAAAGGACAGCAGAACCTTTTTATCGAAGCGAAGGCCGATGTGTTGTCACATCTGCTGAAAATCGCAAAAATCCAGTCTACGGAGGCTTCCAACCGCATTGAGGGCATTTATACGTCTGACGAACGCATCAAGGCTCTGGTAAAGGAAAAGTCCGCGCCGCGCAATCGCAACGAAAATGAAATTGCGGGCTATCGCGACGTGCTGGCGACGATCCATGAAAACTATGACTACATTCCCCCTCGGGCGAATGTTATTTTGCAATTGCACCGCGACCTGTACCAGTACAGCGGCATGGGAATCGGCGGTCACTTCAAAAACACCGACAACGTGATTGAGGAAGAGTTGGACGATGGAACGAAGCGCGTGCGCTTCCGTCCGGCGACTGCGTTTGAAACGCCGGACATGATCGAAAACCTCTGCAATCAGTTTTTGCGGGAAGTGGATCGCGGCGAGGTTGATCCGCTGCTCCTGATCCCCATGTTCGTGCTGGATTTCCTCTGCATCCATCCCTTCAATGATGGCAACGGGCGCATGAGCCGCCTCTTGACCCTGCTGCTCCTGTATCGCAGCGGATACATCGTAGGCAAGTACATCAGTATCGAAATGCTGATCGAAAAGACGAAAGATACCTATTATGACGCGCTGCAAGCAAGTTCTACCGGCTGGCACGATGGCACGAATGATTACACGCCTTTCGTCTCCTACATGCTGGGGATCATCAAGAGCGCATACAAGACGTTCTCTGAGCGCGTGGAGCATTTGACGACAAAGGGAATCTCCAAGCCGGAGCGCGTGCGCCAGTTCATCGAAAATAAGCTGGGTAAGGTGACAAAGAAGGATATCATGGACGCTTGTCCGGATATCAGCGCAACTACCATTGAAAGAACTCTTGGTGATTTGGTGAAAGATGGCACGATCATCAAGATTGGAAATGGACGCGGGACGGGATATGTCTATAACCGCTAAAGATGGCTGTGCAATTTAGTTTCGTGAGGAGGAAACAGCATGGATAAGCTCATGCAAGTTGTGGCCCGTGCTACGCATGGAAAAAGCTACAACACCTATAAGTATAGCTATGACTCCATTGGCATTCCTGCTATTGATTACGATGATGAACAAGACAAAGTTATTAAGTGGCAGGATGCAGGGGAAACTGAGCGGCACACCAGAGCGATTGACCTAAAAGCAAAAGCCGACGCGATTCAGGGTGATACTCCGTTAATCCGCTATTTTCTTGATGGATCACGCCATGTTTTTAAGGTAGATGACGTCGCCTATAACAAACAGGTTTTCCCTGTTGTTGCTGGTCAGATTGGCGTTGGATGCTGTCGCAGAGATGCCGGAAGAATGTTCAAAGAGGACTTTCATCGTGAATTGATCATCAGCTTGCCGGATAAAAGCAATGCTGGCGGCTGGGATGATGATGCATACTTTGCCAGTGTGCTTGAAAAGTTGAATCAGACACCGCTACTTCAAAGATTGAATCTAAATTTCTCAGCTATTCTCCCATATTCTACTGCGCGTGCTGGCGAACCTGATGTACGGCTTGAAGATCGTGGAATCAGCAGAATTCAGGATCGAATGATCGAAGAAGAGAAAAAGATGGTAGAGCGGCTGACGCACAAACGTCTACTGAATCAAGATAACTACCTGATGAAAGATGGATCGCTTGAATACAAAATCATGCGCTCGGGACGCGAAGATTTGCGGATGCTTCAGAAAATCCGTCATAATTACAGTTGGGTGATAGGCGTATCGAAATCCTTTAACCCCGAAAGCTGTAAAGATCACAAAGGTAAGCCTAATTCTGACTACATTGCAAACCTGCCCGTATACCACAGAACGCCAGTTGCAAAGTATGTAAATCCGCAATATTTGGGCGACGTCCAGTTTGCAGTTTGGTACATCAGACTTCGCGAAAAGCAACGAACAAATACTCCCTTTGATGGTGTTGTCAAAGTAGAAAAAATCCTCATGGACAGCGAAGAACAGTATGGCATGGATTCTGATGTGGTTGATCTCATTTCTGCCAACATCCTAAATGAGCGAAATCCCACATGCTACGGAGCGGATCGCCGCTGGGCGAACCACCTATACCCCGTGTATCTGACCGAATCCTTTGTCAAGAGCCAATACATCAGTGACGAACTCTTCCTGAGCTTGTTCTGATCTACGGAGGAATGAATATGACGAACAAATTGATTGGCCGTGTAATTGCTACGGAGAAGAACCCCACTACAATCGATGATTTTACCTTCTGGACTGATCAGGCATTGGTATTGAATCCCTTTGACATTGTGAAGGTCGAACATGTGAAAGGCTCCTACTCCTACGGTGTGATTGAGGATATTTCACACATTACTGATGCTGTCAGTTTCTTGTCGAGCTTTGTTTCCAGCGATTTCGGCGATGTAAACGTTGAGGGAAACACGCTGCGCGTTGGCATGAACTGTGTTCAGGCAAAGGTTGTGTGCAACACGAAAGGGATTTACATTCCTCTTCAAAGCAATGCAAAAGTCATGCTTGCCACAGCCGATGAGATTACTTACGCGTTGGGATTGAAAGATATCCGAAATCCTTTGATTTGCGGCTACTTGGAAATGTACGAAGGGACAGATGGTGGCGAAAAAGTCACTCTTCCTGTGAATCTGAATTCCAAATTTATCATTGGCCCCGAAGGTGCGCATTTGAATATCTCCGGCATTTCGGGTCTTGCTGCAAAAACTTCTTATGCTATGTTCCTGCTCAAAGCTATTCAGGATAGCTACATGAAGAAGCCAAAAACCGATGATGAGGATAGCGTTGCTTTTGTTCTGTTCAACGTCAAGGGTAAAGATTTGCTTGCTATTGATCAAAAGAACGATTTCAGCGATGAGACTGATCCTGCCGCAGCAAAAGCAGAAACACTTGCTCTGTATGAGAAGCTGGGCTTGTCAGCTGAACCGTTTAAGAATGTACATTACTATTATCCTTATTCAGAAGCGCACACTCACCATTGGTATACATACATGACTCCCGAAGAGGTTGAAGATAATGTGCGCACGGGACGTGCAAAACGATTCAAGTATATTTACAGTGAGGATAAAGAAAATCTGGACTTGATGTTTGCGAACATTGATGACTCTACTCAGACGATGGATGCAATCATCACCACGATCATGAATGGCGATGAGAAATTCGGACTGGTTGCCGATTGGCGCGAATTTCTTGAAGCAGTTCATGAAAAGTGTATGGCTGGCAGCAAATCGAAGAACGAGATTCCGATTGCAAGTTGGAAAAAGTTCTACCGTATCGTAAATAAAGCCATCACTGATAACCGCATTTTTGCGCGAGGTGTAAATCCTCAGAATCATGAAACGCGTCTCGGCGATGCGATTAAGTACATCAAGAAAAACGAAGTCCATGTTATTGACATTGCTAAGTTGCCTGAAGATAAGCAAGCGTATGTATTCGGCGATGTTGTCCGCACTATTTATGACTTGCAGCTTGGTCAGTTCTCAGGCGATGAAGGTGTCAACCCGCCGTCGAGAATTGTTATTTTCATCGATGAGCTAAACAAGTACGCTTCTAAAGACGCACCTAAGAATTCTCCTATTCTCAGGCAAGTGCTTGATGTTGCAGAGCGTGGTCGTTCGCTGGGCGTTGTTCTTTTCGCAGCAGAGCAGTTTAGAAGCGCAATCCATGAACGCGTAACGGGCAACTGCTCTACGCATGCGTATGGACGCACGAATTCTATTGAAGTAACAAAAGCGGATTACAAGAGTGTTCCCCCTGTTTACAAAAACATGATGACACGTTTGAAACAGGGCGAATACATCATTCAGAATCCCGTGTTCAGATCTCTTTTGAACATCAAATTCCCGAAGCCGATTTACAAACAGTTTAAGTGAGGTAATGCGATATGGCAACTGTTGGTAAGAACATACTTGAAAACCTAACCACAGGTATGTATCATGATTCCAAAGTCTGTTATCGCGAGTATATCCAGAATGCTTGTGACCAAATTGATATCGCTATCAAGCAAGAGCTATTGCGCAAAGAAGAAGCAGTAGTTGATATCTGGATTGATGTGCACGGCCGCACTATCTCTGTCGAAGATAACGCCACAGGCGTTCGTGCTGATGAATTCGTTGAAAGCCTTGGTGATGTTGCCAACAGTAGCAAGATTCAAGGTGAGAATAAGGGATTCAGAGGCATTGGCAGACTGATTGGTTTGGCGTATTGCAAAACACTGAAATTCACTACAAGTTTCAAAGGTGAATCTGTTGCCTCGGTGATGATTTGCGATGCACAGAAAATGCGCCGTATGATTGGCGAAAAGCAGAGATATACTCTTGAAGAAGTATGGGAATCAATCGTTAAGTATGAGCGGTTTTCAGAAGAAGCAGATGCTCATTACTTCAAGGTTGAAATGTTGGAAATCAATCCTGAAAACACAGAACTGCTTAACGTTGATAAAGTAAAAGAGTATCTAAGTTTTGTGGCTCCTGTTCCGTACAAGAACACCTTCATTTTCCGCAAGAAAGTCTATGATTTTGCGCGTGAAAATGGCTTTGTTATTGACGAGTACAATGTGTCTGTTAATGGTGAAAGCATCTTCAAAAACTATACCACTACGCTGAAGGAACAGTTGGGACAATCCACAAAAAGATACGATGAGATTCAGGATGTGCAGTTTGAAATTTTGAAAAACCAGAACGATGAAGTTGTTGCTTGGGTTTGGTATGGGATTTCACGCTTCACGAAGGTTATTCCTGTCTGTAATCAAATGCGTGGTTTGCGCTTGCGTAGCGGTAACATTCAAATTGGTACGAACGATACGCTCACTGCGTTGTTTAAGGAGCAACGCGGAAATTCGTATTTCATCGGCGAAGTATTTGCTGTTGATCGGAGACTGATCCCAAACTCGCAGCGTGATTATTTCAACGAAAATCAGGCGCGCGTTGACTTTGAAGTCTTGGCTACCCGCTTCTTCTACGATACGCTTCATCAAATGTATCACAGAGCAAGTGATATGAATAATGCGTATAAGCGTCAGGAAGAGTATGTAGAGAAGCATAATGAATTCGTTGAAAAATCGAAGAGCAACGGTTTTATCAACGAAGAAGATCGCACAAAACTGCAAAGCGAAGTAGAAGAGGCTCAGAAAAAAGCCGAAGAAGCTAAGAAGAAGATCGAACGCATGAAAGAGAAAGATGCTGATTCGCCTGTAACATCAGTGTATCGGACGATTGAAAAGCATTTTGATGCAAAGAAGCCGACGCTTGTTACGGAAGAACCGGCAGACACAGAAGAGAAGAAAGGCAAAAGCGGCTACATCTCTTCTGAATTCCCGCAGCTAAATCGTAAGGAGCGTAAGCTTGTCAGTACGATCATGAGCATAATAGCGCAAAATGCTCCTAAAGAAATAGCTGCCAAGATTATCGAAGAGATTAGAAAAGAGTTGAAATAAATCTGATGAACAGAAAGGTACTGCTAATTGAGCCGAATTACAAGAATAAGTATCCTCCAATGGGACTTATGAAGCTCGCCACTTATTATCGCATGGTTGGCGATGATGTTCGGTTCTTCAAGGGAGATATGAAGGAATTTGTGGTTGATTTGCTCTGTGAAGAGCTAATCGAGCATTTAAGCATTCTTTCGCCAAATGTATTTTGGAAAGAACACTATCCTACGTTACACGACTTCATAAAGTTTGGCAAATACGCCATTTTGGATGCTGACTCCGTATTTGAAGATCCTTTTGTTTATGAAGTTGTGAAAGAATACCGCAAGAAGTACAAAGAGAAGGATTTCTTCAAGAATCCGCGTTTTGATAAGGTAGGAATTACTACACTGTTCACTTTTGCGTGGGATGTCACCATCGAAACCATTAACTTCGCTAAACAGCTATGTAAATCTGAGGCTGATGTAATGGTTGGTGGAATCATGTCCTCCCTTTTGCCAGATGAGGTCTATGAAGCGACTGGTATTCATCCGTTCATTGGTTTGCTCAACCATCCGGGAGATATCGATGAAGGTAACGAACTGATTATTGATGAGCTACCTTTGGACTATTCGATCCTTGAAGAAATCGATTATGTCTATCCTGCGAATAATGCGTATTTTGCATACATGACACGCGGCTGTGTGAATAGGTGCAAGTTTTGCGCTGTACCACGCCTTGAACCTCATTATTGTGACTTCATTAGTTTGAAAAAACAGATTCAAGTGACTAATGAGCGTTTCGGTGAACAGCGTGACTTGCTCCTGCTTGATAATAATGTACTTGCCTCCAAATGCTACGATCAAATCATTGAGGAAATTAAAGAGTGTGGCTTCGGAAAGAATGCGAAATACAAAACACCTGATGAATACAGTGTGATGATTAAGAATCTGCAAGATTCCTACAATGACAGAGCGTACATTCGTAAAGCTATCAAGATTTACAAAGACATTATGAGTCGCTTGAAGGATGCCGATGAAAAGGCTCAGCTTTACGCGCGTTTGGAAGAAGCTCATTGTTTGTATCACTATACCGCAACAAAAGAAGCTATTCTTGCACTTGATGAATATGTTCGTCCTCTTTATGAGAAAACGCACAAACCGTCTACACGTTCAAGAATTGTTGACTTCAATCAAGGTATAGATTCACGGTTGATTACTGATGCAAACATGAGTAAGCTGTCGGAAGTCAACATTCGCCCGCTACGTATTGCTTTTGACCATTGGGAGCTGCGAGATATTTACGAGCGTTCAATCAGAACAGCAGTTAGGAACGGAATCACGAATCTCTCAAATTATCTTCTGTATAACTTTGAGGATCGTCCTGAACATCTGTATTACCGTCTACGCATGAATGTTGATCTCTGTGATGAACTCGGTGCAAGCATCTATTCCTTTCCAATGAAGTACCATCCGATTAACGATCAAGAGTTTTTCAGGAACAGAGACTTCATCGGCAAGCATTGGAATCGTAAATTCATCCGTGCGGTGCAAGCTGTTCTGAATTCGACAAAAGGAAAGATTGGACGAGGAAAAGAATTCTTTGAAGAAGCGTTCGGACGTGACGTAGATGAATTCTGGCGTTTGCTGTGGATGCCAGAGGAATTTATTATCTACCGCCGCAAGTATGATGCTGAACTCAGAGAAAGACTTGCAGACCGCTACACGAATCGTTCCGCTAATGATTGCGATTTGGCAAATGAATGGTGGGATAAGTTTAACAGTCTTCCCAAGGATAAGCTGGAACAACTGAAAGTTATTGTCGCGAGAAACAAATTTGATGATAGTGATTATCAATGTGAAGATGCTACAATACTTGAAGTTCTAGCTTATTACAAAATATAACTAAAGCATAACGATGAACAGCATCAATACATGATTGTTCATCGTTATGCTTTTTGCTACTATTATAGTTCGAAAGCCTGCTCAGTTATTATTCTTGCTAGTCGCGTTGCCTCTTGAATAGAAGATGAGAAGTATTGCGAAGTCAACTTCTGACCTGACACATTCAAATAAACACGCATTTTTTCAAAGACTCCAATAAAGAAGTCGCAACTTAAAGTCCCTTGATTCTCGCCAATTGGTATTAGTTTTTCAAGCGCTTTCATTAGCCCGGAAAATCCAACACTTTTTGTCAAGATAAACTCTTGGGGATTGTTCCATTCATTACTAAAGACACTAGATGCCGCTTGAAAATAATTTGTCATAATTCTGAGAATGACGTCATCTCTCTCATTTATGAAATACTTTCTAAGCGGAAGCTGTGCATTATCTTTTAATTTGCGGCCGCGCTTGAGATCAATTTCGTCCTGTTGCGGGTTTTTGCTTATTAGTAAACTTAGTTGTGTCACAAATGTATTTTGAGAGATAGTTTCCAACTGATCCGACCTTTGTTCAAGCATTTTCAACCGTTTGAAAAACGGTGAATTTGGTTCAGAATTCATTGCTCTTGCAATTTGGTGACAAGTTTTATACGGACTCCTACTTTCGCTGAGGGCAAATAGATCATAGATCAGTGACCGGTCAACTTTTACTTGATTGCCGTTGATCGTAGAGAATACATATGCTTTTTGAGCCTCACTCAGATCAAACATAATAATCACAGGGAGTTCAAATGTGCAGTCGGTAAGACGCGATATACCAGCAATGCGATGCTGTCCATCCAAAAGTTCGGCAATTTTTTTAGAGTTGTCAAAAGAAAAGCAAACCATCCCCGGGATTTCACATTTTTCTTCCACAAATGAATCTTTCGGCACTGCCATAATAATCGGAGTAGGAAAAGTCGCGTCTGGATCATTACAATACATCGCTATTTCTTTTGCACGTTTTTCTTTAAGTTGTCTTTGGTGGCCGTTTCCACCTTTTCTCTGGCTTACACGTGAAATACTGATGATATCATCGGCATTCATTTTACCAATATAAAACGTTCCAATGGGCTGATTAATCTCTATCATAAAGATCTTTTTCACAGTCCCACCTCTTTTCCTTCCTTGGTTGTTACAACTGTAAGAGCAGCAGCACTTTTTCTCATATCAGTAACAAGCTTACTTTCGGCTTCTGCGTATGAAGTATCTTTAAAATCAACCAGTAGTTGAGCATGTTGATCCATTTTGTTTACCAAATAAGTATAAAAAGACAAACAACAAACAATTAATGTACAGACTATTTGAGGCCATATAACTGAACGAGCAGCAGTGGAGTACAAAACGAAAATAAAAAGAATCATCACGAAACACGATGAAATAGTCCATACCTTGTATACAGAGAACTCTTCTTTTCGCTTCGAACGATTCAAATTCGAATAAGCAACCAGAAAATCAATTAGGAAAGGAGCTAAGACAGCAAAGTTTGTGCTGTAAAGTACGCCTTGTTTTGTGTTTTCAATAAAAGTCCCATTGCATATATCAACAAAACTTCCAATGAAAGAAATCAAAAGTATGACAAGCCATAGCCAATAGACTTTTTCAACCTTCAATGTCATAAACGGTGCTATCATTGAGGTGAGCATCGTTTTAGCAGAAGCGCGTAATTTCTTAAGCATTTAACGTCCTCCTTGGAACGAAATCTGCATTTCTTTAGGATCGCTATTATCAATTATAGCAAAGCCGTCATGTAATATCAAGTAAGCGCCTGCATATTTCGTTTACAGTGGACAAAAATGATGATTAGGAAGTTCGCGAAAAGAAACCACGTAGGTATTTTGCCTACGTGGTAGAAGAATAAATACATTACAGCAACTCAATCCCCCTCTTCAACTCCGCAATGCCATCCTCCGAAACTGCGATATAATACTTCCTCGTAGTCTCAATCTTGCCATGGCCCATCTGGTTGCACAGCAAATGCGGTGGGATGTTCATGTCGGCGAGGTGGGTTCCGTAGGTGTGCCTGAGATGGTGATATTTGAAGTCGATGCCCTTTTCTTTTAAGGCTCTTGACGGGTATTTGATGGAATTCACGGTCTGGATGTGTCCGTTCGGCAGGGAATTGACCAGTTCAAGAGAAGAGATCATCTGCCCATCCACATCTTCGATCATGGTCTGATTCTGCTGCCGCTGATGGAAAAGAACGACTTCATCTTCCTTGCGACGTTCCCACAGCGCGGCCAAATACTGTTTCATGCGCTCATTCAAGTAAATGGTGCGATAAGCGTTCTTGGTTTTGAGCGTTACCAGCTTGATGATCCCGTCTTGATACTGCATCTGACGCTCTATGTGGATCATGCCGTTTTCCAGATCAACGCAGTCCCATTTGAGGCCGAAACACTCATTGATGCGAAGTCCGCAGAAGCGGCCCAAGAGGTAGGCAGTTTTCGTGTTCGTTCCGGCAAAGTATTCGTCCATGATGGCGCATTCGGCTCTTGTAAAGGCTACAATGTCCAGCCGTTCGTCCACTTTGGCTTTCGGCATGTGAATCTTCGTGTCTTTGTTCACGCACATCTTGTTGTACGCTTGTTGAGACATGTAATCGCGGGAGTATGCTTGCCCGAAGATCAGGTAGAACATTTTGAGGAAGGATTCTACATACCGAAAAGCGTAGCCCTTTTCATGGTACAGGTAGGCAAGATAATCCTGCACCTCGGCCACAGCAATCTCTTCGACATAACGATCACCGAACTTTTCCGAAGGTGGTTGTTCTAGAGCGAATTCTGTTTCAGAACGGTATTGTAGGCTCTGTCGGTGCGACCCTTTTCACAGTATTCAAGGAATACTTCTTTACAGTTTTCGCCTCGGCAATCGGGATGCCATCAATCGGTTCTTTGGCTTTCGCTGCCTTGATAGCAGCGCGGCGTGCATCAACAGCTTGCTTCTTTGTTTGGTAGGGAACGCCGTAAACATCCTTCGTGCGGCGTTGCGCAATCACTTCGCCATCGACAGTTATCTTGAATCGGTACGCCCAGTTGCCGCTTGGCAGGGGATAAACGCCCGTGTCGTACTTCTTTTTCTTCGCTTTTGCCATGATGTGTGAACCTCCGATTTCGTCCGTGATAAGACACTTTTCAAAATCGTTGGCACCATTGATTTCGCCACCATCATCGGGAAACCAAGTGTTCGTACCCCAGCGGGGCGTAGAAATCGCAGTGATTCGGCCCGAAGGGACGAGCACTAATGGCCCGCGACGAAGCCCGCCACGGCAAGGCTTTCGAAGGCCTGCTGAAGCGCTACTTCGGCAAGTGATTCCAAGCCCCCCAAAGAAATCCATACTCCACAGGGAGCCGCTCCGAAAGGCAGCGGCTCCCTTTCCCTGTACTCTGGCAGCCTTGTCAGCGGCGCTGACTCATGCTATACTGACAAACAGCAACAAAAGGCCTTAGTGCAAGGAGGAACAACATGTTTTCGTTTGTCAAAAAGCTGGACCGGCGGGATAAGCAGGCGCTGTTTACCTGCTTTTTCGCCTTTTTCTGCAACGGTACCCTGTCGCTGATGATGGGCAGCGTCATGCCCGATCTGAAGGCGGCTTACAACCTGTCCGATACCGTCAGCGGTCTGTTCATCTCCGCCCACTCGGCAGGCAACCTGATCGCCGGGCTGATCAGCGGTCTCATTCCCCTGTGGCTGGGGCAGAAGCGCTCCATCTTCCTGCTCAGCTCACTGGCCTTTATCGGCTACCTGATGGTCACACTTGCAGGCTGGCCTGCATGGTTATTTTTTGCCTTCCTGCTTATCGGCTTTGGTCGCGGCAGCGTATCCAACTTCGATAACCGCATGGTCAACCAACTCTCCGGCGGCTCTCCCGCTGCCTCCAACCTGCTGCATTCCTGCTTCGCCGTGGGCGCGATCCTTACGCCGCTGGTGTTCCTCTGGCTGCGCAACGCATTCTCCTGGCAGGTCGGCGTTGGGTATGTGATCCTGCTGGGCTGCATCAGCCTTGCCAACATGGGTCGCATGCAGCTCAAGAACGACCGTCCCAGCCCCAAGGATAAGCAGAATTCCACGCTGGTGTTCCTCAAGAATCCTTCCTTCCTCATCCTTGCCGGAATGATGTTCTGCTACCTCTGCTCCGAGTATGCCATCAACGGCTGGCTGGTCACATACATTCAGAACAAGGAAAACCTGCTGGCGGATCTGGCTGCCTCCGGCTCCAACGCGGTCAGCTATTCCCAGACCATGGCCTCCCTTTTGTGGGTGGTCATGCTGGTGGGCCGCCTGACCTGTGCCATGCTTTCCAGCAAGGTGAGCCAGAAGAAGATGATGATGGTCTCCTCCATCGGCGTTGCCATCTTCTATGCGCTGATGCTCTCCAGCACCACCATGACGATGGTAACGGTCTCTGTAGCCGGTTTGGGGCTTTGCATGGCGGGTATCTGCCCCATGATTTATTCCGATGCCGCCATCTTTACCAACACCTATTCGCTGGCTACCAGCCTGATCCTGAGCATCGGCTCTGCCGGTGCCATTCTGATGCCCACCATCGTCGGTTCGCTGGCAGAGCGCTACGGTTTTACCGGCGGCATGAGCGCCATTCTGGTAACGGTGGTGCTGCTGGTGGTATTCTCGGTGCTGAATGTGGTGGTCAAGACCCGCAAGCCGGTCATCGAGTAAGAAAAACAGCAGCGATCCATGCAAAAAGGGCAGCCCTCCTGTGCGGAGCGGCTGCCCTTTTGCGTTTTGCTTCCTCAGCGCCGGTCGCGGGTGCGGCCTTTTCGGAGATTCTTGACCAGCATGGCCCACAGCTCATCCTGGGGAGCATCCCCCTGCCCGTCCGGCAGAATAAAGGCACGGGTAGGGGCGGCATACAGATAGATGGCCTTCTTTACGCGGAAGGCAGCCGGGATCTTTTCCCATTCCAGATGGGCGGCTTCCTCCTGCTTCATATCGTTGGTAATGCGAACGCCATCCGGGCCGAAGGTGAGCGTGTACACCTTCCGGGGCGGATCCAGCCGCAGCTTTTTGGCCTGCGCCTTTACCTGCGAGAGGAACATGCCCACATACACCGCCGGCATGCCGATGGCGATCAGCAGCATCACAGCCCCCAGCAGCCAGTGCTGCTGCTTGCCGGTGGCTGCAAAGCAGATGATGGCAAAGATCAGAAAAATGCCGCCGAAGATGGCAGGCCGTACCCAGTGCTTTTTGAGAATGAAGGTATCAAACAGGGAAAAATCCCGCAGTGTTTTGTAGTCCATGCGTACAGGAACGGTAATGGTGTTTTTCTTCATAACAGGCTCCTTTTGTGAAATGGCTTCCATACTATTGTGACACAAAAACGATCGGATTTCAATTCCTCTTTGTAGGAAATATCCGAAAAAACAGCCGGTGGGTATGTATATTTCGGGAAAGATATAGACAAAACATCCAAAACATGCTATACTTATTAACAAGGAAACCGGTGCAGCGTGTAACCGGTTACAAACAGAATAACAGGAGGTACCCCATGAAAAAGATCATCGCTCTTATTCTGGCTGCTCTTATGGTGCTTTGCAGCGCCGCAGCTCTGGCCGAACCCGTAACCCTCGTTTATGCCGAAGTGAACCCCCTGGAGGGCACCATCGTCGGTTCCATCGCCAAGTTCTTCAAGGAAAAGGTCGAAGAACTGTCCGGCGGCGAGATCCTTATCGACATTCAGGCTTCCGGCGTTCTGGGCACCGAAGCTCAGATCCTCGACGGTATCATGATGGATGCCGGCACCGTGGATATCAGCCGTATCTCTGCTTTCGCTCTGTCCAGCTACGGCTGCAAGAAGGCCACCCTGCTGTCCCTGCCCTTCGTTTTCGAAAGCCGTGAGCATTTCTGGAACTTCGCCAACAGTGAGCTGGCTGCCGAGTTCCTCAACGAGCCCCAGACCATCGGCGTTCCCCTGCGCGGCATCGCCTACGGCGAAGAAGGCTTCCGTCACTTCTTCTTCAAGACCGACCTGCCCATGGCCGGCATCGAAGACCTGAAGGATCTCAAGATCCGCGTTTCCGAAGACCCCGTCATGACCGGCATGGTCAAGGCGCTGGGTGCTTATCCCACCAACGTTTCCTTCACTGAACTGTACAGCGCTCTGCAGTCCGGCGTTGTGGTCGGTGCCGAACAGCCCATTGCCAACTACAAGAGCAATGCTTTCCCCGAAGTTGCCAACACCCTCCTGCTGGACGGCCACACTCTGGGCGCTATCCAGCTGGTCATCACCGATCTGGGCTGGGCTAAGCTGACCGAGCAGCAGCAGGCCTGGATCCTGGAAGCCGGCAAGCTGACTCAGGAATACAACGCTCAGATCGTTGAAGCCGCCGAAGCCGAGGTTCTGCAGGAGCTGAAGGATGCCGGTTGCAACATCATCGAAGTGCCCGACAAGACTCCCTACATGGAAGCCTGCAAGCCCATTGTGGAGGCTAACGTTGGCGAAGAAATGGCCGCTTACGAAGCCATCATCAACCTGAAGTAATTCCTTTTCGGAATACCCGGGAGCATAGGGCTTACCCTATGCTCCCCTTTCTTGACTGAATACCTTCCGGGAGGAAAAAACATGCCAAAGATCTTCTCTGTTCTGGACAAGATCAAGCCTGTGTATGACATTGCCGAAAAAGTGATGATGTTCATCTGCAAGCTGCTCTTGGTCGCAGACATTCTGGTGACATGCTACATGGTCATCGGGCGCTATCTCCCCTTTATCCCTGCACCGGTATGGGGCGAGCAGGTAGTGCTCACCCTGATGGTATACATGGCGGTGCTTTCCGCCACGCTGGCCATTCGCAAAAATGCCCACATCCGCATGACCTGCTTCGACCCCTATCTGCCCAAGACGCTGGTTCGCGTGCTGGATGTGATCAGCGACCTGTTGGTGATGGTGCTGGGCTATGTAATGCTGGTTTATGGCTGGACCGCAGCGATAAAGCTGGGTGCCCGTGGTTTCTACGATTCTATTCCCTGGCTGAGCCGCTTCTGGATGTACCTGCCTGTGCCGGTGGCCGGTGCGGGTATGCTCATCTTCGGTATTGAACAGCTCTACCAGCACATCAAGGCTTTCTTCGTCAAGGAAGAAAAGCAGCAAGAAAAGGAGGTTGCCGCATAATGGATGCCAATACCATTGCTGTTCTTATCCTTCTTGGCAGCTTCTTTCTGATGATCCTGATGCGTGTGCCCATTGCATACGCCGTTGGTCTTTCCACGGTTTTCTGCCTGCTCTACATGGGCAAGCCCCTCACCACCATTCCTCAGCAGCTGGTAAAGGGTATGTGGTCCTTCAGCCTGATGGCTGTGCCGTTCTTCATAACCATGGGCTCGTTGATGGGCTCCGGCGGCATCAGCGAGAAGCTGGTGGCGCTGGCCAACTCCGCTGTTGGTTGGATGCGCGGCGGCCTTGGCATGGTCAACGTTGTGGACAGCTACTTCTTCGGCGGCATTTCCGGTTCTGCCGCAGCTGATACCGCTTCTCTGGGCTCTATCCTCATCCCCATGATGGTGGAACAGGGCTACGACGACGACTTCTCCACCGCTCTGACCATCGCCTCCTCTGTGGAAGGCATTCTGGTGCCCCCCAGCCATAACATGGTGCTCTACGCCACCGCCGCTGGCGGCATCAGCGTTGGCAGCCTGTTCATGGCCGGTTATCTGCCCGGCGCTGTACTGGCGCTGTCCTTGGCAGTGGGTACCTACATCATCGCTCTCAAACGCAACTACCCCAAGGGCGAAAAATTCAGCCTGATGGGCCTCATCAAGCAGCTGGGCAGATCCTTCTGGGCGCTGGCCTGCATTCTGATCGTGGTCGTGGGCGTTGTGATGGGTGCGTTCACCGCCACCGAGTCTGCTGCCATCGCCGTTGTTTACTCGCTGTTCGTTGCGGTGTTCATCTACAAGGGTCTTAACTGGAAGGGTGTTTGGAATGCGCTGAACGAGTGCGTGAATACCCTTTCCATTGTGCTCATTCTGATCGCCACCTCTACCGGCTTCGGCTACTGCCTCACCCTGCTGCACGTGCCGGATATGGCCGCTAAGGCGATCATGAGCGTCAGCAGCAACCCTGTTGTGATCGCATTGCTGCTCAACCTGATCCTGCTCGTTCTGGGCATGGTAATGGATATGGCTCCCATCATCCTCATTTCCACGCCCATCCTGCTGCCCATTGCCACCTCCATCGGCATCAACCCCATCACCTACGGCATCATGCTGGTGCTGAACTGCGGCATTGGTCTGCTGACGCCTCCCGTCGGCTCCGTGCTGTTCATCGGCTCTGCGGTGGCCAAGGTGCCCATGGAGAAGGTAGTCAAGGCCATGCTGCCCTTCTACCTGTGCATGATCGCGGCGCTGCTGCTGATCACCTTTATCCCGCAGATCACGATGTTCCTGCCCGGTCTGTTCATGTAAGCAGTCCGGTGTCTGTTGGGCGAACATAACAAAGCAGGGAGCCATACCGCGAGCAATCGGGTATGGCTCCCTTTGCTTCTTTCCGAAGGGAGTGCAGAAAAGATGAGCGGAGCAGACCCCCGCAAGGATGAAAACAAACAGAAGGATCTGTATGAGGAGATGAGCGGACTGCTCTTTCAATGGGCGAACATCCGCTTCTATCCGGAGGATCTGGAAAAGATGGTGGACATGGAGCACGATGAGCGGATGGCTTTTGTTACCAAGCTGCGGCAGGAAAACCGCTACATCGATCTCGACTCCGTCCCGGAGGATGAGCCGGAGGAGGATTATGAAACGTGGCGGCAGAAGGAGTTTGAACGCTATGATCCCTGCTGCATCTGCGGCAGAAGAGCACCCTGCTACAATAACCCTGACCCCCTGCGCCCGGGAACAGAGGATTGCTGCGATGAGTGCAACCGGCTGGTGATCGCTGCCCGGCGCAGGCGCGATGCCCTGCCCAGAGAAGAGCAAGAGGCCTGCCTTGCATACCTGCGCAGCCTGCCCTATCCGGATCTGAAGCGGGAACTGGGCGGGGAATGATGCCTACATCGAATGGCTGACCCGGCGGCAAGGCTGCATGGCGTTTTATGACCGCCGCCTTCAATAAACGTGATTTCTTCAAAAAAGCATAAGCAAAGCACCGCCCCCTGCGGCTGAACGGATCAGCCGCAGGGGGCGGTTTTGTATGGGATGGCAGCGCTGTGCACCGGCACAGGCTTGCTTACCAATCTTCTTCGGGATCCTCATCCACGATGAACTGCAGCTCGGAAAGCTGATCGTGGGTGTAATCCTTGCCGCGGTAGTTGATGACGATATCCTTGGCATAGCCAAAGAGGGAGGAAGCATCATCACTGGAGTCGATGCTGTCGGGCAGGCGGAGGCTGGTAAGGCTCTTGTTGATGAAGAATGCAGAGCCGTAGCAGGTCAGCTTGCCGGTCACGAAGGAGAGATCCATCTCCTTCAGGGCTGTGCAGTTGGCGAAGCAGTTCATCTCCAGCCGCTGCAGCTGGCTGCCGGGGGCAAAGGTGACGGTCTCCAGCTTGTCGCAGTAGTAGAAGGCATTGCCGGGCAGTACCTCGATCGCTGCCGGGATCTCAATGGAGCGCAGCTGGCAGCCGTAGAACACGCTGTGCTCCAGCTCCACCGTGTTGGGGTGCAGCTGTACGGCATCGGCAGGGTAGCCGGGCAGCATGCGGATGGCGGTATACTCAGGTACTTCGGAATCGTCCACTTCGTAGATGATGCCGTTTTCGTACACCAGTCGGGAACCGTCGTGATCCTCCGCCACGGGTACGAGGGTAATGCTGCTCAGGCTGGTGCAGCCGTTGAGAGCGTTGCCGCTGAACTGCTGGATGCCCGCATACAGCTCCAGCTCGGTCAGGTTTTCGCAGCCGCGCAGGGAGCACTGACCCAGACGGTTCAGGCCGGGTGCCTTGAAGGTGGTCAGGCCGCTGCAGCCGTCAAAGGCATCCTGCTCGATGTAGGTGGTGGTGGCGGGCAGCTCCACCTTCTTGAGAGAAACACACTCGAGGAACGCAGACTGCTGCACATTATTCAGCTGGGTGGGGAAATCCACCTGCACCAGCTTGGGGCAGGTGCGGCAGAGCGAGTTGGGAATGTCGTGCAGGTCGGCAGGCAGGCGCAGCTGCACAAGGGCAGCGCAGTTGTTGAAGCAGCTCTTGCCCACATAGGTGATGGTGTCGGGCAGGTATACATGGGTAATGGTCTCATTGCTGCGGAAGGCATCCTCCGCCACATTGGTAACGGGCTTGCCTTCGATTGCGGCAGGCACCTTTACGATGGCATCTGCGCCGGTATAGCCGGTGATGGTCATGCACTCATCATCCCAGCTCAGCGGGCTGTAGATGAAATTTTCGGCAGCGGTCTCGGTAACAGTGTCCCAGTTCAGGGGCTCAAAGGCGGGTTCGGGGGTGGCGGTGGGTGCGGCAGTTGCATCCGCAGCGGTAGCTGCGGGAGCAGAGCTGCCTGCGGGCTTGCTGCCGCCGCAGGAGGGGGGCGCAAGGCACAGCACTGCGCACAGCAGGAACCAAAGAAGCTTTTTCATGGTATGGCATCCTTTCTAAACCTGTTTTGGAGTATTTGCTCCGGATATTGTAACATATGCCCGGTACACCTTCAAGCGGAGAACGGGGACATTTCTGTTTTTTTTGCGCCTTCTGCCCGGGGTTGACAGCCGGTTGACTGCATGGTAACATGAAGTTGACTTCATGTGAAGGGAACTTCATGTTTCTGGAGGAACTATGAAAACGAAGGTCAGGGAATTGCGTATGCAAGCAGGGCTTACCCAGCAGCAGCTTGCGGAGCGGGTGCGTGTATCCGCAAGAACCATCATTTCCATCGAAAAAGAGCAGTACAGCCCATCGCTGATGCTGGCCTACCGCATGGCGGAGGTGTTCGGGGTCTCCGTGGAGGAACTGTGCTGCCTGCGGGAAAACCGGGAAAGGGAGGATCGGGCGTATGAAAACCTGTAAGAAGCTGTCGTATACCCAACAGATCCGCTGGCGCATTCGTGGGCTGTGGCTGCTGCTGGTGCTGATGCTGGTTTATATGGTCGTTATCGGAGAAATGGGGCTGGGTGATTCCAGAGTGATGGATCCTCTGGCGGAGACATTCAGCCGTCTGCTTTTCTTTGGCGGTTTGGGCTGGGTCATCTGGCGGCTGATCTGGAACAAACGCCTGCTCCAAGACCGGCAGAAACTTGTGCAGCAGCATATGCGGGAACAGGATGAGCATCAGCGTTTCCTGCATGACAAAAGCGGCGGCACTGTGTGGGATATTCTGTTTGTTTGCCTGTGGTTTTTGACCATGACCGCCTCTATGATCAATATGCCGGTGTTCCATGCATTCTTTGCAGTGCTGTGCATCGCTGTAGCTCTGAAGCTTGGTGCATACCTGTTTTACAGGTACGGCCCCTTTGGCTGCGGGCAATAAAACACGCCCCCTGCCCGGTTTGTTCCGGGCAGGGGGCGTGCTGCTGCTTTAGGCCTGAGCCAGCCAGTTCTCGGCGGTGGCGGCAGACATACGCTTGATGCCTTCCTTGGCATACTTGGATTCTGCACCGCCAACGGTGTAGAGGAAGTACTTGCCGGTGGGAGTCTTGTAGAGGCTCTCCTCATAACCGGCAGGATCGCCGAAAGCGCCGGAGGTGCGCTTTTCCACCAGCTCGGCTGCTTCGGTATCGTACTCGACTTTGCAAATGATCTTCTTCATAACACATCGACTCCTTTGCTCCACCGACGCCTGTGCACCGGGGAGGGATTCTTCCCATCACAGGGAAAACACCGCCCGTTGCCGGGCGAGCCTACATCTTACCACAGTTTTTGGGAAAGTGCAAATCGGCAGGATGGCAACAGAGTAAAAACGCTTCTGGTGCAAGGGTTTCAGGCGTTTTTCCTGTATATGGTATTCTATGCGCCCAACAGCAAAAATATGCCGGTTTGTTGCCCTGTTCCTTACAGCTTTGTATATACATTCATGTGTGTTAGCATTCGATCTCAAAGCAGTGAATGTTCAGCTTTCTGCTGACAAAATGGCAGCTGTGAAGCGCTGTTGAATCAACAAGCAGAGAAACCCCCGCCTGTAGCTTTACAGGCGGGGGTGATCCATTATTCAGCTTTCTGCCCCAACACCTTGATCTCTTCGTTATCGAAAAAGGCCACTGCGGAGAAGCCTGCGCCCTCCAGAGCGCCCAGCTGCTTGCCCAGCTTTTTCTGCTGGGGCAGCACGGTAACAGCGTATTCGCCGCGCAGGCGGGCAGCCTTGGCCAGCACCTCTGCGAAAGAAACATCGCTGCGGTACAGCAGCGCCAGCTTTTCGGCAACAGGAGCCTTGTAGCCCTGCTCCGAAAGGATGCCGCAGATGCGCTCAAAACCGATGGAGAAGCCAACGGCGGGCACCTGTTGCCCGAGGAATTTGCCGATCATGCCGTCGTAGCGCCCGCCGCCTGCCACAGCGCCGGAGAAAGCAGCGCAGGTGATCTCGAACACCACGCCGGTGTAGTAGCCCTGCCCGCGCACCAGAGAGGGGGCATAGGCAATGCCGTAGCGCCCGTCGGAAAGCGCCTTCACGGTGTTGATGATGGAAAGCAGGCTGTCAGGCAGGGTCTTGTCCTCCAGGAAGGAGGCGACCCGCTCGATGGAGAAATCGCCCGCCCGCAGGAAGCTGTCCAGCGCTTCAATGGCGGCGGCGGGGTATTCCTTCTCGGTTAGCTCGGCCTTTACGCCGTCTGCGCCGATCTTGTCCAGCTTGTCGAAGGTAACGCAAACGCTGTCCAGCGTTTCGGGGGCAAAGCCCATGGCGGTCAGCATGCTGCGCAGCATGCGCCGGTCGTTGATGTTTACGGTAAAATCGGTAAAGCCGATGGCCAGCAGGGCGCGGGCGGTCACATCGATCAGCTCGATCTCGGCGTTGATGCTGTCATCGCCCAGAATATCGATATCGCACTGCACAAACTCGCGCATACGACCCTTCTGGGGACGCTCCGCACGGAAAACGCGGTCGGTCTGGATCACCTTGAAGGGGAAGTCGGAGGCCAACGGTCTTAGGAAGACAACATGTTTCCCCAACT
>JAZQHO010000048.1:0-18588 GCA_045540635.1 Candidatus Limiplasma sp. | reverse complement strand
TTCTTTAGGAGGCGCCTTATGACTGTTCGCACCCGGTTCGCACCCAGCCCCACGGGCTATCTGCATCTGGGCGGCCTGCGTTCCGCCCTGTACACCTATCTTTTCGCCAAGAAGAACGGCGGCAAGTTCATCCTTCGTATCGAAGATACGGATCAGGAACGCGAGGTTCCGGGCGCTGTGGAAAAGATCTATGCCAGCATGCATCAGGCCGGCCTCACCTACGATGAGGGCCCCGATGTGGGCGGCGAGTACGGCCCCTACATCCAGAGCCAGCGCAAGGATACCTACCTGCCTTACGCCATGCAGCTGGTGGAGAGCGGCGCTGCCTATCCCTGCTTCTGCACCAAGGAGGAGCTGCAGGAGCGCCGCGATGCCGCTGCCGCCAAGGGCGAGCAGTGGAAGTACGACAAGCACTGCCTCTCCATCCCCAAGGAGGAGGCGCTCAAGCGCATGCAGAGCGGCGAGCCCTTCGTCATCCGTCAGAACATCCCCACCACCGGCGTTGCCAGCTTTGAGGATGCCCTCTACGGTCATGTGGAGGCTCCCTGCGATACGCTGGACGATAACGTGCTCATCAAGCAGGATGGTCTGCCCACCTACAACTTCGCCAACGTGATCGACGACCACCTGATGGGCATCACCCACGTAATGCGCGGTACCGAGTACCTTTCCTCCACCCCCAAGTACAACCTGCTCTACGAGGCTCTGGGCTGGGAACCCCCGGTCTATATCCACATGAGCCCCGTTATGAAGGATTCCACCCGTAAGCTCTCCAAGCGCTACGGCGACCCCTCCTTCGAGGACCTGCTGGAGCAGGGCTATGTGCGGGATGCCATCATCAACTTCATCGCCCTGCTGGGCTGGTGCCCCGATGTAAAGAAGTATGGTGAGAAGGAATTCTTCACCATGGACGAGCTTATCGAGGCCTTCGATCTCTCCGGCCTCAGCAAGTCCCCCGCCATCTTCAACACCGAGAAGCTCAACTGGTTCAACCATGAGTACATTATGAAGATGGATTTTGAGGACTACCTCAAAATGGCCACCCCCTGGTTCGACAAGGTGCTGGCCGGCAAGAATGTGGATTATCGCATGCTGGCTTCCCTCATGCATACCCGTACCGAGATCTTCTCTCAGGTGCCCGACCAGATCAAGTTCCTGGCGGAACTGCCGGAGTACAATGTGGGCATTTTCACCCACAAGAAGATGAAAACCGATTCTCCCATCTCCCTCAATGCGCTCAGGCTGGCCCGTCCCGCTCTGGCGCAGCTGGAGGATTTCAGCGAGGAGAACATCAAGGCTGTGCTCATGCAGCTGGCTGCCGATAACGGCATGAAAACCGGCCAGATCATGTGGCCTGTCCGCATCGCCATCTCCGGTCTGGTCTCCACCCCCGGCGGTGCCACCGAGATCGCCTATCTGCTGGGCAAGGAAGAGACCCTGCGCCGCATGGATTTCGGCATCCGCAAGCTGGAGCGCTGCATCGCCACCGCCGCCATGGAGGGCAAGTGGCAGCAGTACTGGGAAGAGAACAAGACCTTTGCCACCGATGTGTGGGATTTCTCCAAGCCCAAGTACTATGTGCTGGATATGTTCCCCTACCCCTCCGGCGTGGGTCTGCACGCAGGCCACCCCGAGGGCTATACCGCTACCGATATCATGTCCCGCATGAAGCGTATGCAGGGCTACAACGTGCTGCACCCCATGGGCTATGACTCCTTCGGCCTGCCCGCTGAGCAGTATGCCGTTTCCACCGGCAACCATCCCGACGGCTTCACCCAGAAGAACATCGAGACCTTCTCCAAGCAGCTCAAGGAACTGGGCTTCGACTATGACTGGGATAAGGTGATCGCCACCTCTGACCCGGATTTCTACAAGTGGACCCAGTGGATCTTCAAGAAGCTGTACGAGGCGGGCTATGCCAAGCGCATCGAGATGCCCGTCAACTGGTGCGAGGAGCTGGGCACCGTGCTTGCCAACGATGAGGTCATCGACGGCAAGTCCGAGCGCGGCGGCTACCCCGTTGTCAAGAAGATGATGATGCAGTGGGTCATCGACCAGCCCGCCTTCGCCGAGAAGCTGCTGGAGGGCATGGACGAGATCGACTGGCCCGAATCCACCAAGGAGATCCAGCGCAACTGGATCGGTAAATCCACCGGTGTTGAGGTGGACTTCCAGCTGGTGGGCGGCGGTCAGTTCTCCATCTACACCACCTGCATCGAGACCATCTACGGCATCACCTTCATGGTGCTGGCCCCCGACGGCAAGATCACCGCTTCGCTGATGGATCGCGTGGAGAACCGCGCAGAGGTGGAAGCCTACATCAAGGAGGCTGCCAGCAAGAGCGAGATCGACCGTACCGATGCCACCAAGACCAAGACCGGCTGCCCCCTGAAGGGCGTGTACGCCATCAACCCGGTCAATGGCAAGGAAGTGCCCGTCTTTATTGGCGATTTCGTTTTGGGCAACTACGGCACCGGTGCCGTTATGGCGGTTCCCAGCCACGACCAGCGCGACTTTGAGTATGCCGTGGCTCACAAGATCCCCATGGTGCAGGTCATCGAAGGCCGCGATGTTTCCGAGTGCGCTTTCGAAAAGCAGGATTATCTGGGCAAGGGCTGCAAGCTCATCAACTCCGAGGAGTTCACCGGCCTTACCGTGGAGGAAGCCAAGGAGGCCATCACCGTTAAGCTGGAAGGCATGGGTGTTGCCCGCCGCAAGGTGAACTACCACTTCCGCGAGTGGATCTTCGCCCGCCAGCGCTACTGGGGCGAGCCCGTGCCCTGCGTCTATACCGAGGAAGGCGAGACCGTATTCCTGCCCGACGAGGAGCTGCCTGTGGTGCTGCCCGTGCTGCAGGACTACAAGGGCCGCGGCGGTCAGGCTCCGCTGGAGAATGCCACCAAGTGGAAGCAGTACAAGCAGAACGGCATCAAGGGCGTGCGCGAGACTTCCACCATGCCCGGCTCCGCCGGTTCCTCCTGGTACTACCTGCGCTATATCGATCCCAAGAACGATCAGCAGTTCTGCGACCCCGAGCTGCTCAAGCACTGGATGCCTGTTGACCTGTATGTGGGCGGCCCCGAGCATGCGGTGGGTCATCTGATCTACTCCCGTATCTGGAACCGTTTCCTCTACGATCAGGGTCTCAGCCCGGTCAAGGAGCCCTTCAAGAAGCTGGTGCATCAGGGCATGATTCTGGGCGAGAACGGCATCAAGATGGGCAAGCGCTTCCCCAAGTATGTGGTCAACCCCAGCGATATCGTGCGTGAATATGGCGCCGATACCCTGCGTCTCTACGAAATGTTCATGGGCCCGCTGGAGGTCTCCAAGCCCTGGAGCTCCGCTGCGGTAGCCGGTGCCCGCAAGTTTATCGACCGTGTGTGGAACTTCTTCACCGTTGCCGAAAACCTGACCGATACCGACGACGGCAAGCTGACCAAGATCTACCACCAGAGCGTAAAGAAGATCACCGGCGACTTTGAGTCTCTGGGCTTCAACACCGCCATCGCCCAGATGATGACCTTCGTCAACGAGTGCTACAAGAACGGCACCTGCCCCCGTGAGTATGCTGAGGGCTTCATCAAGATGATGAGCTGCATCACTCCCCATGTGGGCGAGGAGATCTGGCAGCAGATGGGTCACAGCGATACCATCGCCTACGAACCCTGGCCCACCTACTCCGAGGAGAAGTGCAAGGACACCGAGGTGGAGATCGCTGTGCAGATCAACGGTAAGGTACGCACCCGCCTGATGATCTCTCCCGAGATGACCCGCGAGGAAGCGGAGCAGACCCTGCCCCAGCTCAGCGAGGTAAAGGCGCTGTTGGGCGACAAGACCATCGCCAAGGTGATCTTTGTACCCGGCCGCCTGTGCAACCTGATCGTCAAGTAAGCACATACCCGGCATTGCCCGTGCGCATTTCCGCATGGGCAATGTCTCTATCCGTCAGTTCCATCAAGGAGGAGAAACACCGATGCAGGATCAAATCGTTCCCGTCTTTGAGGCGGAGGCGCTGAGCCATCGTTTTGGCAAGACCTGTGCGCTGGATAACCTGACCTTTGCCATTGCCCCGGGGCAGATCGTGGGTCTGCTGGGGCGCAACGGCGCAGGCAAGAGTACCCTGTTGCGCATCGCCTCCGGGCAGCTGAAGCACAAGGAGGGCAACGCGTGGCTTTTCGGCCAGCGCATCTACAACAATACCCCCGCCCTGTCCAGCCTGTGCATGATCGGCGATACGCCCGATTTCGGCAGGCTGAAGAACCTGAAGCAGCTGTACTATGTGTGCGCAGGGCTTTTCCCCGGCTGGAATCGGGAGCGCGCGCTGGAACTGATGAACTGTTTTGAGCTGCCCCTCACCAGACCCCTCAAAAATTTCAGCCGCGGTATGAAAACCGCCGCACTGCTCACCGTGGGTCTCAGCTCCGGTGCGCTGCTCACCGTGTTCGACGAGCCCGGTCTGGGGCTGGATGCGGTCATGCGCGAGCGTTTCTACGATCTGCTTCTGGAAGAGAAGCAGCGGGATCCCGCCCGCACCTTCCTGCTTTCCACCCACCTGATCGATGAGGTGGCCCGCGTGCTGGACAGCGCCGTGATGATCGACAAGGGTCATCTGCTCTGCCAGGCCCAGCTGGAGGATATCCGCCGCATCTATATGAGCGTTTCCGGCGCTCCCGAGGTGGTAAAGCAGGAAACGGAGGGCATGACCATTCTCCGGGAGGAGATGGTGGCCGGTTCTCTGGTGCGCCATCTCAGGCTGCAAAGCGTCAGCGACGGGCAGCGGCTCGCCGAGGAGGGCAAGGTGCAGCTGGCACCCATCAGCCTGCAACGGCTGTTTGTATTTATGGCACAAACCATCAACGGCACAGAGCCGGTCATTGAGGAGGCAGAAGAATAATGGAAAACCGTCTGGCTCCTCTGGTGGAGAAAAACAATTGGTTCAAGCTTTCCCGTTTTGGCGGCGCTATGCGCTTCCATTGGCTGCGCAACAGCCGTGTTGCCCTTTGGCTGGCGTTGATCCTGCTGGTGGTGGCGGCTGTTGAGCTGGGGCTGGCTTGCGCAGGAGCCACCACCACTGTGGTAATGCCGCTGGCGGCGGATCTGCCGCTTTCGCTGCTGGTGGTGCTGGTGTGCAGCTTCCCTGCCGCCAAGCAGGATACCACCTTCCTTCTGCGTTTTGGCACGCCCCGTACCTCCGTGTGGCTGAGCAATGTGTTTTCCCTGTTCCTGACGGGGGTTGGCTGTCTGGTGCTGTCGGCGCTGACCAATGCCCTGAGCGGTGTGCTGGGGCTGGTGCTGGCGGGCAGCTTTCCCGGCATTGTGGTGGAGAACCCTGCCGCCGTTGGCGAATACCTGCTCAGCGGCGTTGGCGGCATGGCGCAGGATCTGCCTATGCAGCTGCTGTGGATCGCCGAGTACACCGCTGTTTTCTATCTGATCGCCTGCTGCCTGCGCCGCTGGAAGCTCCCTACCATTCTGGTGCTGGTGGGTGTGCCGGTGCTGCTTTTTACCGTTCTGCTGATGCCTGTTGTCAATGAGGTGGGCACTGCGCTGGAAAGCGGCGGACAGAACCAGATCGTGGCGCTGCTGCTCAAGCTCATCACGTGGCTGGAGAAAGCGGCGGCCTTTGTTGCAAAGCACTGGCAGACCATTCAGGGTGCTACCGCCGCCGTAGCGCTGGTGCTGAGCTATCTGGTCATGCGCGGCACCAAACAGCCGGAATGATCGCCCGCATCCTTGCGCAGGGATGCTTCAATTAGATACAGGAGGACAAAAACAATGGTCAATGTAAAAGGGAAATGGGCCCTCATCACCGGTGCCAGCCGCGGCATCGGCTACCTGACCGCCATCTTTATGGCGCAGCAGGGCTGCAACCTGATCCTGCACAGCCGCACCCTTGAAGGCACCGAAAAGGTGAAGGCAGAGGTGGAGGCGCTGGGTGTATCCGCTCATTGTGTGGCTGCCGAGCTGAATGATCTGGTTGCTGTGGAAAAGATGCTCAGCGATATCGATGCCCTTAAGGTGGATGTGGAGATCGTGCTCAATAACGCCGGTCTACAGATCGCATACCGCACCGATTACCTCGCCACCCCCAAGGAGGATTATCTGGTCAGCTTCAATGTGAACACCATCGCACCCATGATGATCTGCTACCACTTCCTGCCCAAGATGATGGCCAAGGGCTTTGGCCGCATCCTCAACACCACCAGCGGCATCAATCTGGATCCCCAGCAGGCGGGCTATTCCGCCAGCAAGGCTGCACTGGACAAGGTGACTATCGATCTGGGCAGCAAGGTGCAGGGCACCGATGTGCTTATCAACCTGACCGATCCCGGCTGGTGCCGTACCGATCTGGGCGGCCAGCATGCCCCCAACGCCCCGGAGAGCGCCATCCCCGGCATCGTGGTGGGTGCCTTTGTGGATGACCGCAAGAGCGGTCGTTTCCTTGGTGCGCAGAATTTTACCGGCATGACGCTGGAAGAAGCCGTCGCCAAGGCCGAGCGCGAGTTCGACAGCCCTTACGGCAAGTAATGCCCGGTGGGGCGTGGGGGCGCTGCCCCCACACCCCCGGCAGGAGGATATCCCCCTGCACCCTGCGTACGGGGGAAAGCATGATCGATCCATACAAAGCGGGTGTCCGGTGAAAGAAAGCCGGATGCCCGCTTTGTTGTTGGTTGTACAAATCGTTTCATGCAGCCTCCCCATCGCCCAAGCCCCTCCCGGCCCGGGTAAGACATGCCGCTGACAGCACCACCCACCATGCAGGCTCCCTCTTCGCAGAGGGGGCTGTCAGCGAGGCTGACTGAGGGTGCCGCCCAAAACCAAGCCCCAATTCCCCTCACTCCGGCAGTTCAGCTCTGCGGCAGCTGCTTTTTGTTGCGCCAAGCAGGATTTTTTCCCTTCCACAGGGAATAGTATCATCAACGATCATTTGTCCGGGAGCGCCGGAGTATCCGAAAAACTGCATCTGCTTACCAAGGAGGGGCTTTTTATGCTACAGGAGTCTACCATCCGTTCCGTTACCGGTCAGGAGCTGGAACTGCTCTGCTGGCCATGCGAAGGGCAGGCCAAGGGGCTTGTGCAGCTGGTACACGGTATGGCGGAGCACATGCACCGCTACGATGCTACTGCCCGTGCCCTCAACGCGGCAGGCTATCATGTGGTGGGGCATACCCATCTGGGGCATGGCAGACTGGCGAAGATCAAGGGCTATTTTGCCGATGCAGGCGGCTGGGAGGCCGTGCTCAGCGATACCCACAGCGTGCGCCGCTGGGCACAGGAGCAGTTTCCCGGGGTGCCCTATTTCCTGCTGGGGCACAGCATGGGCAGCTTTGTGGTGCGCTGCTATGCCCTGCGGCATGGTGATATGGACGGGCTCATCATCAGCGGTACGGGACATTTCGTTAAACCGATTCTGGCGGCAGGCGGCCTCATTGCTGCGGTGCAGGGGCTTTTCGGCGGGGCGGACAAGCCCTGCAAGCTTTTGCATACTATGAATTTTGCAGCCAACAACAAGACCGTGGAGGATCCCCGCACGGCATGCGACTGGCTTACCAGAGATGCGGCGCAGGTGGATGCCTACGTTGCCGATGAGCTGTGCGGCTTCATGTTCACCGCCAAGGCCTATGCAGATATGTTCGACGGCCTGCGCATGCTCTACCCGGAAAAGCTGAGCACCATCAACAAGGATCTGCCTGTCTATGTGCTCAGCGGCGACCACGACCCGGTGGGGGCCAACGGCACAGGCGTGCGCAAGGTACATGACGAGCTGAAAGCCGCCGGTATCAAGGATCTGACCCTGAAGCTTTACGAGGGCGGCAGGCATGAGATGTTCAACGAGATAAACCGTCAGGAAGTTTGGAGGGATCTGGTAAGCTGGCTGGACAGCCGGTGTTGATGGTAGAGAAATGAATAGCGAATCGCCCTGCCGGATGCATTCCGGCAGGGCGATTGCCTATCTCAACGATTCTTGAAGATAAGTTGAAGCACAGGAGACCGGCAGCGCATATCATGGCAGTGGAAAGGAAAAGGCGGGGCAGAGGCTCCGCCGGGGGAGAGAGATGGACCACATCCGTGATATGCTCCGGTGGCTGAGACCGGGCGGCGATTTTTCAGGCGTTACCCGCTGCACCCGTCTCACAGAGGATCTGCACCTGAGTGCCGAGGAGGGGCTTGCGCTGGTCGCCATGATCGAGGCTCTCAGCGGGCGTACCTACAGCTGGGAGCAGGAACTCCACACCATCGGCGATCTGCTGGATTATCTGTCTGCGCAGGAACGCATCCCCGCTGCCCGGCAGCCGTGAAAACATCCTTTTCCCGAGCCGCAGGGCGGCTCCACCCGACCAAGGACTGTTCCCGGCAGGAAAGGCCGCTTCGGCGTTGATTTTACCGCCTGTCGGGCAGTCATATACCCTCGCCCCCAAAGCGTAGCAAGACGCGCTGCGGGGGCATTTGTTATACCACTTCCCGCAGGGGTTGCAGCTGTCCCGCACTTGTGATACGATTGGTGAAACGCTGTTGGGAACCATTGTTTCCGGCATCAGGAGGTGGCTGCCATGCCCGTACAATACCCGGAATACCGCAACTGCATCGCCAATCTGGCCTGCTCCATCCTTCGGCATTACGGCATCACGCCGCCCAATGCCACCCTGCCTGCCGCCGATGCGCTGCTGGCTGCCCACCCGGCCAAGCATGTGCTGGTGCTGCTGGTGGATGGGATGGGCGTGAGCAACATGGAGCGGCACCTGTCGCCGGACGGGTTTTTCCGCAGCCATCTGGTAACACCTTACTCCTCCACCTTTCCCCCCACCACTGTAGCCGCCACCACCGCCATGCTCAGCGGGCTTACGCCCAACCAATCCGGCTGGCTGGGCTGGGTGGGGTACTTTCCGCAGGTGGATCGGAACGTGGTGTACTACTGGAATGTGGATAATGATACCGGCGAGCCCATCCGGGAGTGCAATGTGCCGTGGACGTATGTGCCCTACCGCAGCCTGACGGATCTGATCTCCCAAAACGGCACGGCGGCTTATGCACGCCTGCCCTTCCTGCCGCCCTTTGAGCCGGGGCATCTGCCGGATCTGGATACCTTTCTCGGCAATGTGGAGCAGCTCTGCGAAAAGGATGAGCCCTCCTACATCTACGCCTACTGGGATGCGTTGGATACCCTGATGCATAAGACCGGCGTGGAGTGCGATGCGGTAGGGCAGCTGATGGGGCAGATCGAACAGCGGGTGGAGCAAATGGCTGCCCGTCTTACGGATACGCTGCTGCTCATCACCGCCGACCATGGGCATATCTCCACCCGCAAAACAGTGCTCACCCGCTGCCCGGAGCTTTGCGAGTGCCTTGTGCGTATGCCCTCCATCGAGCTGCGCACGGTGAATCTGTTTGTGAAGCCCGGCATGGAAAAACAGCTGGAGAACGCTTTCGCCAAGTATTTCCCGGATACCTTCATGCTGCTTACCAAACAGCAGGTGCTGGAAAAACAGCTCTTTGGCCCCGGCGAAAACCACCCGCTGCTGGAGGGCATGCTGGGCGATTACATCGCCGTTGCCGTATCCGACATGGATATCGTCAATGTGCCCTCCGACCATAAGGGCAACCATGCAGGCATCACCCCCGAGGAGATGACCATCCCGCTGATCGCAGTCAAATGCTGATGTATGAAAGCAGAAACGCCCCCTCTGTGCAGGTGCGAAAGCCTGCACAGGGGGCGTTTCTGCTTTGTTCCCTTACGGCGTAGGAGCACAGGTGTACCAAAATTTTCGCTCTGTGAAAGATATCTCCGCACGGCACCCGTCTATATGAATGAACCGGTCAAAAGCGCGCAGCCGGTTGGAAAGGAGGGCAGCCATTGCTGATCGAGGAGCTCATCGCGGCATATGGAAATGATATTCTGCGCCTGTGTATCATCTATCTGGGGGATCTCCAATTGGCACAGGATGCTTTTCAGGAAACCTTTGTGAAGGCGTGGAAGGGGTTGGATGCCTTCCGTGGGGACAGCAGCCCCAAAACATGGCTGAGCCATATCGCGGTAAATACCTGCCGTGATATGCTGCGCTCCGGCTGGTTTGGAATGCTGAAGCGCAGCAAGCCGATCGAGGAGATCGCAGAGCTGGCTCTCCCCACCCCCGACCCTGAAGCTGCTGCCGTACGGGAAGCGACCCTGCGCCTGAGCAGCCGCTATCGGGAAGTGATCGTACTCTACTATTACCAAGGTATGCAGATCAGCCAGATCGCACAGACTCTGTCCTTGCCGGAAAATACGGTTTCCACCCGTCTCCGCCGTGCAAGGGCACAACTGAAGCGCATGCTTGGAGAGGAGGTAGAACCGTGAAACGCAACGAATTTGCGTCCCGCCTGCATCGCAGCATGGAATCGGTTCAGCTCTCCCCGCAGCAGAAGCGCGCTGCGCTGGATCGCATTGCCGGGAAGGAGCAACCTGTAATGAAAAAGAAAATGTCCGCAGCACTGGTTCTGGTGCTGATCCTGTGCCTGCTGATGGCGGCAGCGGTGGCTGCTGCCCACCGGGCTGGACTTCTGGACTTTGTTGGCCACAATACCAACAGCTATGTGCCCGAGGATGCCCAGACCTATGTGCAAACCGATGTAGCCACCATGGAAAATCAACTGGTTACTGCCGCAGTGCGGGAAATGTACTTTGATGGCAAGGTGATCCGCGCCGTGGTGGATGTGACTCCCAAGAAAGACAGCATCATGCTGCTGGGCAGTTTTATGTATCCCGGAGACCTGTGGAGTGATTGGCGGCTTCAGCGGGACGGAGATGGGGAAGCGGATTCCCGTACGGTGGCACAGGTCTATCAGGATGGCGGGTACGAGAGCGCCTACACTGTCGGCATCGACCTGTATGTTGCGGAGCATGACCTCTGTATCGTTGCCGACAGCATGGATTGCTTTGCCAACGAGGATGGTACCCTGACCATATACCAGCAGAAGGAATACGAAAACGTGCCGGAGGATGCGGACATCGGTCTGCATATGAGGCTCATCCCGTGGGAAGTGCCGCTTACGGCAGACAGCAAGCCTGTATATGTGCAGCGGCAGGAGTTGGAACAGCTGCTGCCGGTATCCGGCAATGCCTCCTCAACGGAAGCGTATGTGTGCACGCAGCCGGTGGAGGTTCCCTCTGTGGGTGTACGCATCGATGGACTGCTGATCGAGGTAAAGCCGCAGGAGCTTTATGCCACACTGGCATTCACCGTTACCGACCGGGCAGCTTACGATGCCCTCGACGGCGGTTTGTGGTTTGAGTTTATCGACCCCGACATCTTTGCAGAAATGCCTTATGAGCAACGTCTTATGTCGGGTCTCACCGACGGCGGCAGCATAGGCCCCGTCAAGAACGATGACCCCGATCACCTTTGCCAGAAGGAGACGCTGGGGCGCAACGAGCTGCATCAGGTCTACAATGTGCGTGCCTTCAACGCAGGGGATAAGGAACGCTATGAAACCGTGCAGCTGGTCATTCGCCCTGCCTCACCCGAGGATGTGGCGGCCTTTTTGGCAGAGTAACCAATATGCAAACGCCCCCGAACAAGCTGCTTAAGCCTGTTCGGGGGCTTCGTTGTCTGTTTGGAAGTTGCTGCTGCCATTCTCCGCACCACCCGTGCAATGGGTGCAAATGCGGTTTTCCAAAGGGCAGCGCTCATTGGCAGGGTGCAGGGGCAGCGCCCCGCAGCCATCCTTTACGCATTCAGCGCAGCGCCGCGCTCAATGGCCTGCCAGTTGATATCCAGCATGGAGGCGCGCTTCTCGCCCAGCCACTCCCGCAGGGTCTCCTTGAGGGACTCGGGCTTGGCAAACTCGGTTGCGCCCAGCACAGCGCCCAGCATGACCATGTTGGCGGTGCGCTGGTTGCCCAGCTCTTCGGCGATCTGGTTGCAGGGCACGGGGATCACGGTCACATCGTCCCGCAACTCCACATCCTCGATGAGGGAGGCGTTGTAGAGCAGAATGCCGCCGGGAGCCATCTTGGGCATAAACTTGGCAAGGCTGGGCTTGTTCATGGCTACCAGCACGGGGGGCTCTGTCACCAGCGGGGAGCCGATCTCCTCATCGCTGACCACCACGGCGCAGTTGGCTTCGCCGCCGCGCATTTCGGGGCCGTAGCTGGGCATCCAGCTTACTTCATATTCTTCACGCATGGCGGTCTTGGCGATCAACTGACCGATCAGCAGCACGCCCTGCCCGCCGAAACCGGCGATCAAGAATTGCTTTTCCATTACGCTTCGCCTCCTGCCGTGATGTCCTTATACACGCCGAGGGGATAGGCGGGGAGCATATCGCTCTTAACCCATTCCAGGGCTTCCTTGGGGGTCTTGCCCCAGTTGGTGGGGCAGGAGGAGATGACTTCGACCATGGTAAAGCCCTTGCCTTCCATCTGGAGGGAAAAGGCCTTCTTGATGGCAGCCTTTGCCTTCTTGATGTTGGGCACATCGTGCACGCTCACGCGCTCGATGTAGGCGGGGCCGTTGAGGGTGGAGAGCATCTCGCTCACCTTAACGGGGAAGCCGCAGTGGTTGGTATCGCGGCCATAGGGGCTGGTGGTAGTTACCTGACCGGGCAGGGTGGTGGGAGCCATCTGGCCGCCGGTCATGCCGTAAATGGCGTTGTTGACGAAAATAACGGTGATCTTCTCGCCGCGGGTGGCAGCATGGACGATCTCCGCAGCGCCGATGCTGGCAAGGTCGCCGTCGCCCTGATAGGTGAATACGGCCTTGTCGGGGTGTACGCGCTTGGCGCCGGTGGCAACAGCGGGGGCACGGCCGTGGGCGGCCTCCATCATGTCGCAGTTAAAGTAATCGTAGGCAAAAACGGCGCAGCCAACAGGCGCAACGCCGATGGCGGTTTCGCCGATGCCCAGCTCTTCCAGCACCTCGGCTACCAGCCGGTGGATGATGCCGTGGGTGCAGCCGGGGCAGTAGTGGAAGGGCTTATCGGTGAGCATATTGGTTTTCTTGAACACAACTGCCATTATTCCTCGCCCTCCTTATTGTTGGTATCGTTATTGTTGTTGCCGGAGACCAGATTGTTCAGCGCGCCGAAGGCCTTGGTGAGCCCCTCGCCCAGCAGGGTAGCGCCCTTGGCGAGGCCGTCCATGGCCTTGCCTGCCAGCTCGCCGGTCTTTTGCTTCAGATCCTCGGTCTTTTGTACAAAGGCGGGATCGTTCACCTTCTGCTCGATCTTCTGGCCGATGGTGGCAAAGGTCTTTTGGGCTGCGCTGGCAGCCTGATCCAGTGCAGCGCCGGTCTTGCCGATAAGCTGCTCCACGGCATCGGGAGCGCTCTTCATGCTCTCCAGCTTCTCCACGATCTCGGCTACGGTGGGCACCATGCCGCCGGTGCGGCCATAGAATTCCACGGGACGCTCGCCGTTCACAGCCAGCTTCACATCGTCGATCATCTGGCCGGTGCTCATTTCCACGCAGAGGAACTTCTTGGCGGTCTTGAGGGTGGCGCGGATGGCCGCCTCGGGGAAAGGCCACAGGGTGATGGGGCGGATCATACCCACCTTGAGACCCTTTTCGCGGCACTTGCGCATGGCGCTGCGGGCGATGCGGGCGGTGGTACCGTAGGCCACGATCACGATCTCGGCATCCTCCAGCATCTCTTCCTGCCAGCGGCACTCGGCAGCCTCGATGGCATCATACTTGGCCTGCAGCTTCAGGCAGTGCTGCTCCAGCACCACGGGGTCGATGTACAGGCTGTTGATGATGGCGCGGGGGGCTTCCTCGGTGGCCTTGTGGCCGGTGGCAGCCCAGGTCTTTTCGCTGAGATCCTCGGCGGGCTTGCGGTCTGCGGCCTGCTCCATATCCACAGGCTCCATCATCTGGCCGATCAGACCATCGCCCAGCACCATAACAGGGGTGCGGTAGCGATCCGCCAGATCGAAGGCATCCTGGGTGAGGGTAACGGCCTCCTGCACGGAGCCGGGGGCCAGCACGGGCATACGGTAGTCGCCGTGACCGCCGCCGCGGGTGGCCTGATAATAGTCGCTCTGGGCGGGCTGGATGCTGCCCAGACCGGGGCCGCCGCGCACCATGTTGACGATGACGCAGGGCACCTCAGCACCGACGATGTAGCTGATGCCCTCCTGCTTCAGACTGATTCCGGGGGAGGAGGAGCTGGTCATCACACGGGCACCGGCGCCGCCTGCGCCGTAGACCATGTTGATGGCAGCCACTTCGCTTTCGGACTGGAGGAAGCAGCCGCCCACCTGGGGCATGCGCTTGCTCATGTACTCAGGGATCTGGTTCTGGGGCGTGATGGGGTAGCCGAAAAAGAAACGGCATCCGGCCTGGATGGCCGCTTCGGCGATGGCCTCATTGCCCTTCATAAGCTTTCTCATGGGCTTAAACGACCTTCCTTCTTATTTTTCAACGGTGATGGCCACATCCGGGCACATGGTGGCGCAGAAAGCACAGCCGATGCAGGCTTCCATGTCGGCGCAGTGGGCGGGATGATAGCCTTTTTTGTTCAGGTGAGACTTGTCAATTTCCATGATGTGCTTGGGGCATGCATCCACGCACAGCGCGCAGCCCTTGCAGACATCTTCGTTGACCGTAACGGTTGCCATACCGATACCTCCTTTGGCGAGTGGATACGATTTATTATACTGTTTGTGTGGGGAAAGTCAATGTAAGGATAGGGCAGGAACAAAGCAAGCACAAAAAAGTGTGTCCGTCCCGTCTGCGTTCGGCAGTCAACTGTGCAGGCTCCCTCTTCAGAGGAGGCTGGGCAGGGGCTGAGGGTGCCGCCCGGAGGCAAGCCCTGAACCACGCCGAAATACCATCGCCTTCCCGCATGGGCAGGCTGATCCCGAAAAGCGGGGCCCCTCCGCAAACGCAGATTTACGCTTCCTTTCTCCCCTCCACCAGACAGAGCGCCCCATAGGCGATACAGCGCAGCACGATCGCCGCTAACGCACCGACAATCGGGAGCCACGCCATCCCCTCTGCAGAGCCGATCAGTGCTCCGAGAGGTACGAAAACATCACCGATAAGCACCCACAGGGTATACAGGATCACAACGCCCAAAAGAACAGGCCGCAGCGCCTTTTTGCCCGTAAGCTTCAATACTGCCAGCCCCGCCCAGAGCAGCAGGGGCAGCAACGCCAGAAGCCTGCCCGGCAGGTCTGCGGTCGATCCCATCTGCCGGATGGCGAGACCTGCCATCAGCAGCATGGCAGCCAGGAACACCGGCAGCCCCACCTTTTGCCTGCGCAGAAGGAAGCAATACCCGCAAAGCAGCAGGTAGCCAAGGCTGCGCAGCCCAGTGGGGAGCATCAGGGCAGCCAGGCTGCCGCCCTGCACCGAAACATTCCCGTGGCCGGTCATCTGCCGGTACAGACCGATGGCATCCGCCAGCATCATCAGCCCGTTGGCAAGCAGCAGCAGAAAGCAGATGCCTGCCACAATGTACAATTGCTTCGTTCTTTTCATTTCCGTTGCCTCCCTTGTGTACATTCGTCTGGTTTATCCATCCGCAGTGCCGATGGCGAAACAGTTGTAAACAAAGCCTCCAAACAGGACGGTGGGGCAAAAGATATCCGATATCCCCATGTAAAAACCCGAAACCCGCCTGTTTTTTTCTTCGCTGTTATGGTATCATAAACATGATGCGCAAGCAATGCGCCAACCGTACTACAACCCTTATCATGCAAAGGAGGAACATACAACCATGATGGACATCCGTTACAGCTGCAGCCCCGTTGATTTCAAGCGCTACAACACCGAGGAGACCCGTAAGGAATTCCTGATCGAGACCCTGTTCGTCAAGAACGAAGTGGTCGCCGTCTACAGCCACGTGGATCGTATGGTCACGCTGGGCGTTATGCCCGTGGGCGAAACTGTGCCGCTGAACAAGGGCATCGATATCTGGAAGAACTTCGGCACCGAGTATTTCCTTGAGCGCCGCGAGATCGGCATCTTCAATCTGGGCGGCGTGGGCCAGGTCATCGCCGATGGCGAGACCTACCAGATGGGCTACAAGGATTGCCTCTACCTGACCCGCGGCGTCAAGGACGTGTGGTTCTCCAGCGGCGATGCCGCCAACCCCGCCAAGTTCTACATGGTCAGCGCTCCCGCCCATTGCAGCTACGAAAGCAAGCTCATCAAGATCGAGGATGCTGCCAAGAAGCCTCTGGGCGCTCTGGAGACCAGCAACAAGCGCGTCATCAACCAGTTCATCCACCCCGATGTGCTCAAGACCTGCCAGCTCTCCATGGGCATGACCGTTCTGGAGCCCGGCAGCGTGTGGAACACCATGCCCGCCCACACCCACGAGCGCCGCATGGAGGTCTACTGCTACTTCGAAGTGCCGGAGAACAACGTGGTATTCCACATGATGGGTCAGGGCGATGAGACCCGCCACATCGTTATGCAGAACGAGCAGGCCGTCATCAGCCCCTCCTGGAGCATCCATGCCGGTGCCGGCACCAGCAACTACACCTTCATCTGGGCCATGGGCGGCGAAAACCAGGCCTTCGATGATATGGACGTGATCCCCACCACCGAGCTGCGCTAAAAGGAGCATACTCTGTGACCAATTCAATTACCTACCGCGGCAGACTGGCACTTGTGCTGGTCTGCCTGCTGGCCTTTTTCAGCATGAATGCTGCGGCAGAGGTGGTCATCACCGTAACCGGCAGCGATGGAGAGATCATCTCCCAGACCGAAGGCGTTGCGGATGAGAATGTCACCGGCAGCGAGACCACCGATACTGCGGCGGTCAGCCCCGAAGGCAGCGCCCCTCAGGAGGGCATCAGCGCCCGGGATGCGTTTATCGACGATATCATCGCCCTTGCCCGGCAGGAGTACGAGCAGACCGGCGGCAGGGCGCAGCGTGCCCAGTACAGCGGCGATATCTATGTCTGCAAAAACTTCACCGTCTATCTGTTCCGGCAGAATGCCGCCAAGTACCGTATGGCCGAGTTTCCGGATACGCCGCTGGTCATTCCCGATAACCGGCCCAAAAAGGAATGCACCGTACCGGTCTACGGCGTGGAGTGGAAGGATGTGCCCGCCGAAGATGGCAACCCATTTTACATTGCCGCCCAATTCGTATATAATGATGATTTGAGCAAGGAGGAAAACCGGGAGCTTGCCCGGGAATTCCTCAAGCAGGTCAAGCGGGGCGACTATTTCCAGATGGCAGCCAATTACTACTACGGTGTAGGTGCCCACAGCATGATCTACATTGCCGATTACGACCCGGAGACCGATACCGTCCGCTGGTGCGACAGCAACATGAAGGGCGAAAAGCGCAACGGCGAGCGCTACGGCTATGTGCAGTTCGATGCGGTAAAGGAGATCGACTGGTTTGTGGATGCTTTCTGCCGCAAGAAGCACGGCGCCACCCTCTACCGCCTCAGGGACGATATCATCTACGCTCCGTAAACGGCGCTCGAAAAAATCTTTCGTAAAGGAAGCGAACCGATCCATGAAGTATATTCTGGTCATTGGCGATGGTATGGCCGATACCTCCCTGCCCCAGCTGGCGGGCAAGACCCCGCTGGAAGCGCTGGCGCTCAACTCCTTCGACCGGGTGGCAGGCTGCCACTGCGGTCGCGTGCTCACGGTGCCCCACGGCCTGCCCGCAGGCAGCGATACCGCCATTCTGAGCATCTTCGGCTATTCTCCCAAGACCTATTACACAGGCCGCAGCGTGCTGGAAGCCGCCGGTATGGGCGTTACCGTGCCGGAGGGCTGCATCAGCTTCCGTGTCAACCTGTGCGCTGTTACGCCTGATAGCGAAGGTCAGCTGGTCATCCACAGCCACAACGGCGGCAACATCCACGGCGAGGAAGCCACCACCCTTATGAACGATCTGCTGGCCGACGAGACCTTCGCCGCCATGATGAAGGATGCGGGCATGGAGATCACAGTGACGGACACCTTCCGCCATGTGGGCGTGATGCACTCCGATGCCAAGGATCTGGCAGCCGTGCGCTTTACCGAGCCCCACAATGTGCTGGAGCAGCGCATCGAAAAGCACCTGCCCTACTTCAACTACGAGACCGCCGATCAGGCTGCCGTCAAGATGTGCCGGGATGTGCGCGCCCTGATGCTGCGCAGCTACGAGGTGCTGAAGGATCACCCTGTGAATCGCAAGCGCATCAGCGAAGGCAAGCTCCCCGCTGATATGATCTGGCCCTGGGGCGCAGCCACCGCCATGCAGCTGCCCTCCTTCAAAGAAAAGTCCGCCCACCACGGAACCGTGGTCAGCGCCGTGCCGCTGGTCTGGGGCACCGCCGGTCTGGCCGGGCTGAAGACTCCTCATGTGGAGGGCGCCAACGGCGATCTGGATACCAACTACGAGGGCAAGGTGGCCTGCGCGCTGGAGGCTCTGGCCAGCGGCGACGATTTTGCCGCCGTGCATGTGGAAGCCCCCGATGAGATGGCCCACGCCGGCGATCTGGGCAAGAAGCTGGAGGCCATCCAGAACGTGGAATACCGTGTGGTGGCCCCCATCCTCAGCGAGATGCACAAGCGGGGCGAGGACTTCCGCCTGCTGCTGCTGCCCGATCATCCCACCCTGCTGACCACCCGAACCCACGACGGCAGCCCTG
>JAZQHO010000047.1:0-10451 GCA_045540635.1 Candidatus Limiplasma sp. | reverse complement strand
GCTTGGGTAAAGCTCAAATTCACTGCGCTAAATCTGAAAAAGCTCGCCATCCACAAGTGGATGCGCTTGCTTGTTTCTTCACTTTTGCACATGATTGAAGCCACTTTGCTACACGGCAAAGTGGCTTCTTTGACAGTCTGACAGGCTGTTGCAGACATAAACTGCAACAGCCTGTTTTATGCAGTGATTTCTTCTGTGCGCCTGTTCACTGCGGGACAGGGTGCTGACCGGGGCAAAGCGTTCGCCCGCAGTCCACAGCCGGTACGCCCGCATCCCTGCCGATACAGGCAGCTCCGGCAGCTGCCATGGAGACAGCCGCCGAGGGTTCAGTCGGTCACGATGGCAGGCTCGTCCAACAGCCACAGGCGGGCTTTCTGTCCTGCGAGCCACTGCTGCACGTTTTCGGTGGTCAGCTCTGGTGTGGCAGCAGCGGGCACCGTTACCCACAGGCGGCCTTCGGTATCGATGCCGTACTCCGCGTCACCGCCGATGCGCCCGGTATCCACACAGTGCCAGAACCCCTGTGCGCCGGTGAGGGCAGTATGCGCCCACAGCCCGATGGGTTGCTTGGTGGCCCATGTGGTGGTTCGGTTGACGGCATTGGTCTTTACATGAAAGTAGTGCAGTCCGTCCAGCTCCAAGGAGGCGCAGCCCAGCGGCTGTGCCTGCCCGAGAAGCACTTCGGTGTTTTCGAAGCGCAGGGTCTGGCTCCGGTTGTGCTCCTTGCCGGTATCGTCCTTCATGGTCAGGGAGAGGGTAAAGGGCTTGTCCGATACGGGGATCAGGTTGCCGTCTGCCGCTTTGCCGTCCACCAGCAGGGTGTAGCGCTGGTACAGGCTGCCCAGCAGCGGGCGCACGCAGAGGGTATCGCCCATCTGCATCGCCTCCAGACCGGCGATCTCCATACTGCCGCCTACCTGATACCCGGGCTGCACCGGGCTGTACCCTTCTGCCTGATAGGCGTACTGCTCGCCAAAGAGCGCATCGTAGCTGAGCAGGTCGTATGTGGCATCCTCGGTGATGCCCTTCTGCCGCAGGCTTTCCACATAGGCGAAGAAGGGGTCGTCGCACAGGCCCAGCTGCGCAAGCACATAGGGGGAGAGCTGGTAGGCGTAAAGGTCGGTCTCGCCCGCCTCCACGCCGCCGTAGTTGCTCCAGATCAGGTAGGGTACCCGGTGGGCAGCTTCGCCGGTCATGGGCAGCCCCAGCTCCTTGAGCACATCGGTGCCCAGCGGGGCCAGATGATCGCTGAAAAAGACCACCACGGTGGGTTCCTCAAAAGCGCGCAGCTCCCCGATCCAGTTTTCCAGCGCCCGGTCAGTCTGGGTGAGCAGGTAGCAGAAATTGGCGGCCACCTTCTCGCTCTCCGGGCTCAGGGTGTCGGTAAACGGCGTGGGCGCACCGTACTTCTCCCGGAAGTCGAAGTAGGTGTAGCCGCCGTGGTTCTGCATGGTCAGGCAGAAGAGAAAATCACGGTTGTCCGTCAGCCGCAGGTGATCCATCACCGAATCGAAATGCTCCTGATCCGTTACATAGGAGCCGATGCGCCGGAAGGGGTAGCCGGAGGTATCCAGCGTGTGGAAGGAATCAAAGCCCTGCATGCGCAGGTTGTGGTAGCGGTTGTAGAACACACCCTGATGCCAGTGCAGGGCGGTGGCGGTGTAGCCCTTGTCGGTCAGGATATCCGCAATGCCGCGGATGGGCGGCAGACCGATGGAGTAGGGATTGAGAGCATATTTGGAGCGCAGGGCGCTGAGCACCTCAAACTCGCTTTCGCTGGTGCCGCCGCCTGCCTTGGGCACATACAGCAGCCCCCGGCGGCACTCTTCCAGCAGGCTGTTGTAGAAGGGCATCAGCGGCTGGGTCAGGTCAAGGTGCTGCCCAAGAATGCTTTCATCGGTAAAGGATTCCGCCAGCACCATGATGATGTTGGGCTTCTCTGCAGCCGGGTCAGGGGCGGGGGCAGCGGCGGTCAGCTGATCGCAGGCCGCCTCCACATCCTCCCGGGAGTAGTCCAGATCCATCAGGGAGGCACGGTATTTGTCCATGGCGATCAGCGTGAACAGACTGCCGTTCTTTTGCGCCTGCTCGTTCATATCGGTGGCGTTGTGGAGGCTCAGAAGCGAAAACTTGCAAATACCGATCAGCCAAACCAGCAGCGCAGCGCCCGCCACGGGCAGCAGCCAGTTGCGCTTTACCCTGCGGCTCCGGCTGCGCCACAGCCATACCGCCAGCCCTGCCAGCACGGCCGCCACCAGTGCGATCAGCGCCCAGTTGATGTCGAAGCCCAGCGCCGTTACCTCGATGGCATCCCGGATCTGGGTCACATCCGTCAGCAGGATGGGCTCCATGCGGAATACCAGCTTGTAGTGGTTCACAATGCCGTAAATGCTGAACAGTACGAGGAAGCCCAGCAGCCATGCATTGTGGCTTTTGGTGCTGCCACACAGCGCAGGCAGGGCACACAGCCCCGCCATCAGTCCAAAGCCGAACAGCATGGCAAGCGGGTAACGCACCATCCACCCAAGGGCAGAAAGGGGATCCATCCGGGTAAAGCCCTCCAGACACAAAAGCAGTGCCAGAGGAGCCAGCACATACCACAGAAGGGGGAGGGCAAGCTTCTTTCGCATGGGTGGAAAACAACTCCTTACCAAAACAGGTGTAGTACAAACCAACACATTATAGCACTCCCGGCGGAAGGCTGCAATTGTAACATATGCATGCTTGCGCTTGCAAAGAAAGCATCGTATAATGGGAAAAACCATTGATCGTGGGGGAAAGGAAGTGTGCCGATGCGCGCCGGAAACGATACCAGCGCCGAAGCCTTCGAGCGCCGTTGCGGGCCGTATGCACCCATGGTATACAGGCACTGCCTGCATATGCTCAAGCACCCGCAGGAGGCGGAGGATGCCGCACAGGAAAGCATGCTGCGTGCTTTCCGTGCCTTTGAGAGCCTCAGCGGGGATGGGGTGGCCACATGGCTGTTCCGCATTGCCCACAATACCTGTCTGGATATTCTCAAAAGCGCAAGGATGCGCCGCCAGCAGCCCATGCCCGAGGGCTGGGAGGAGACCGCCGACCCTGCCCCCGCCCCCGATGAGCACTACGAGCAAAAGGCGGGGCGGGAAGCGCTGTGGCAGGCCGTCAGCAGGCTGAAGCCGGAGCAGCAGGTGCTTTTGGATCTCTACTACGGGCAACAGCTCAGCTATGAGGAGATGGCAAAGGCCACCGGGCTGGCTTCCGGCACGGTCAAGAGCCGTCTCAGCCGTGCGCGGGATGCGCTGCGCACTCTTTTGGAAGCGGAGGCACAAAAAAATGGATAAATCGGGAACCAACCATCCCTCTGCCTCGTCTGTTCTGTATAGAAAGGAGGCAAGCGGCATGGAACATAACCAAAACGAACGCATGCTGGATGCTGCGCTTGCCGACCTGTACAATACCGCTCCCTCTCTCCGGTTTGAGAAAAACTGGCGGGAGGCAGTAAGACGAGAGGAGCAAACGCAAATGAAGAACCGAAAGAACATCTGGCTCAAGACCGTATTGCCCATCGCTGCCGCGCTGGTGCTGATCCTTGGCGCAGGCTGGGCGGGCGATGTGATGGACAGCTACGATGCTGTCAGCGACAGGCAGGAGGCCCGCAGCGCCAAGCTGATGGCAAACACCAGCTACAGCGCCGCCTCCGGCAGTTCCCTTGCAGGCACCTACGGTGCCGTGGAGGAATATGCCGTGGCGGAGTCCGCTGATTACGGTGTTTCCTACGATACGGCAGCCTCCACCGTCACCGCTGCCAACGGCAGCATGGAGATCGCTGCACAGGACAACCGCAAGCTGGTGCGCACGGTGGATATCTCCCTGCGCACCGAGCACTTTGACGAGGACTCTGCTGCCATTCAGGCGCTGCTGGCCCAGTACGGCGGCTATGTGGAGAATTTCTATCTCTCCGGCGAGGCGGGCAGCACCTATGGCCGTACTGCCAACCTGACCATGCGCGTGCCCTCTGAGCATCTGGATGCTTTTGTTACCGGCGTTGCCGGCTTTGGCAAGGTGCTTTCCCGCTCGGAGACCACCGAGGATATGACCGAGCAGTACACCGATAACGAGACCCGCATCAAGACCCTGAACACCAAGATGGAGCGCCTCCTGAGCCTGCTCAGTCAGGCGGAGGAGGTAAGCGATATTCTGGAGATCGAAAGCGAGATCGCCGATACCCAGTATCAGCTGGATCGCTACCAGTCCCGCCAGCTGAACATCGACCGCCGGGTGGATATGAGCTATGTGTACGTCAATCTGACAGAGGCTGTTGTGCAGGACAATGTGGATGACGAGGAGCTGACCCTCGGCCAGCGCCTTTCCGCTGCCTTTGAAGCCTCCATCGAGGGGCTGGGCCGCTTTGCCCGCAACCTGCTGGTATTCCTTGTGATGGCGCTGCCGGTGATCGTACCTGTGGCGGTGATCGTGGTCATCATCCTGCTGGTGCGCCGCAGCCGCAAGGCCAAGGCTGCCAAGGAAGCTGCCGCCAACGAGGACGATGCTGCGGAGGAGCCGCAGGAATAAGCTGAAGCGACCGGAGGAAACCTTATGCAAAGCGCCGTTCCCCAGCCTGAGGGGCTCACCCTGCGGCTGTTGACCCTGGAGGATGTTCCCGCAATGCTCCTTTTGCAGCAGGAGGTGCTGGCACAGCTGGAGGATCCGGGCTGGTACTTTCCCTCGGAGGAGTGGGAGTTTACCTCTGCTGCCGCAGCCGGTGAGGCGTGGGGCTATTTTGCGGGAGAGCAGCTGGCTGGCTTTGCGGTCATGAGCCCGGGCGAAGGCCGGGGCGAGCACAGCTATGCCGCCATGCTGGATCTGCCCGTGGCGCACAGCTACGATTTTCACGACCTGATGGTAGCGCCGTCCATGCGCCGCCGGGGCATACACACGGCATTTCTGGCGCTGTTTGCCAAGCTGGCACTGGAAGGCGGCGGCACGGCGGTCTACTGCACGGTGGATCCGGGCAACGGTGCATCGTGGCGCAACTTTGAACGTGCCGGTTATCAGGTGGTGCGCACCATGCCCGCCTATGACGGGCGCATGCGCCGTTTTTACCGGCTGGAGCTGTAAAGAAACCGCAGGGGCTGTGGCGGGTGCGGATCCGTCGCAGTCCCGTTCTTTATTAGTCTTTGGCTTGTGCCGCCACCCTTTCCCTGCTATACTGGGCAGAGCAGGCATAGCCTGTGGTTTGCCCCAAAAATGACCAGAAACGGAGAGATCGTATGAAGTTGAATAGAAAGAAAGCCCGGATCCTTGCTGTGGGCGTGATCCTGCTGGCCATCGCCGTGGGCGTGGCGGTGGTGGTCGCCATCACCAGTGCCGGTGACGACCATGGCGGCACCCCGATGGTCGGCCCTTCCAACGAGCCCGTTGCCACTGCCTATGTAGCCATCGATGTGCAGGATTACGGCACCATCACTGCCGAGCTGTACGGCGAGGCAGCCCCCATCAGCGTTGCGAACTTTCTGAAGCTGGTGGATCAGCAGTTCTACGATGGCATCACCTTCCACCGCATCATGAGCGGGTTTATGATCCAGGGCGGCGATCCCACCGGCACCGGTCAGGGCGGCTCCTCCGAAAGCATCAAGGGTGAATTTGCCCAGAACGGCATCGCTAACCCTATCCGGCATGAACGGGGCGTGCTTTCCATGGCACGGCTTTCCAACGATTTTAATAGTGCCACCAGCCAGTTCTTCATCATGCATCAGACCAACCGCGGTCTGGACGGCGGATATGCCGCCTTCGGCAAGGTGATCAGCGGCATCGAGGTGGTGGATGCCATTTGTGAGAATACCCCCGTCGTCGGTACCAACGGTGCTGTTCCGGCAGAGTATCAGCCGGTGATCACCACGATCCGCCGCATTGAAAAACCGTAACAGTTTCCCCGCCCCCGCAGAGGCCTTCTGCGGGGGCGTTGCTTTTTTGTTGTGCGTGCTGCACTGTTTGCCGCCTTTGCCATACACTGGAGATGTGCCGATGCTCCTGCTGGCTGCATCCGATGCGGAGGAGCGGCAGGCTGATGTTGTTTTACCGGCTTGTACGGCATCGGTGGGTTCTGCCCATCGCCAGAGAATGATCCGCTAAGGTGGGATAAAAATGAAGGATGACCGCTATTTCGATCGCTGGAACGGCAGCGGCGGTTTTGATCCGTGGAGATGCCCCCGTGCGGGGGAACGCTGCCCATGCACCCGCCCAGACCAGAGGGAGGTGTATACGCCCTGCGAGGGCTGCGCTGATGCAGAGCGGCGGAGATGTCCCTGCAATACCTGTGGGTGTGAATGCATGGTAGGCCCGGCAGGCCCTCAGGGCCCTGCCGGTGAACGCGGCCCCGCAGGCCCACGCGGCCCTGTAGGCCCTCAGGGCCCCGCTGGTGAGACCGGCCCTGTAGGCCCCCAAGGCCCTATCGGTGAAACCGGCCCCGTAGGCCCGCAAGGCCCCGCCGGAGAGACCGGCCCCGCAGGCCCGCAAGGCCCTATCGGTGAAACCGGCCCTGTAGGCCCTCAGGGCCCTATCGGTGAGACCGGCCCCGCAGGCCCGCAAGGCCCCGCCGGTGAGACCGGCCCCGTAGGCCCCCAAGGCCCTGTTGGTGAGACCGGCCCTGTTGGCCCGCAAGGCCCTATCGGTGAAATCGGCCCCGCAGGCCCCCAAGGCCCTATCGGTGCGACTGGCCCTGTTGGCCCTCAAGGCCCTATCGGTGAAACCGGCCCTGTTGGCCCGCAAGGCCCTATCGGTGAAACCGGCCCCGAAGGCCCCCAAGGCCCTATTGGTGAAACCGGCCCCGAAGGCCCTCAGGGCCCTGCCGGAGAACCCGGCCCCGAAGGCCCTCAGGGCCCGCAGGGCACTGTGTTGGCCTATGCTGACTTCTATGCGCTGATGCCGGAAGACAATGCAGCAACGGTGGCTCCCGGCACCGATGTCAGCTTCCCGCAGGACGGCCCTGCCAGCGCCGACGGCATCGCCCGTTCCGGCCCGGATTCGTTTACGCTGGGCGAAGCCGGTGTTTATCAGGTGCTCTTTCAGGTGAGTGTAACGGAGCCCGGACAGTTGCTTCTCACGCTGAACGGTGAGGAACTGGTATACACCACCGCAGGCCGTGCCACCGGTGCTTCCCAGATCGTGGGTATGGCTGTGGTGGAGGTGGCAGAGGCCGGTTCTGTGCTGACGGTTCGGAATCCCGAAGCCAATGCAACGGCACTGACCATTACGCCGCTGGCCGGTGGTGCAGGCCCTGTTTCGGCGCACCTGATCATTACCCGGCTCAGCTGAGGTACACTGTGGGCAGCCCCGGCTGCTCACCTTGAACAGTGATATACGGCAGCGCCCGCCCTCCGGCAACGGAAGGCGGGCTGTTTTGACATCACCCGTCACCATTGACACCGCCCCTGCGGGCGTGCTACAATCTCTTCGGTGTTATCCACACAACAAACAGATTTCAGAAACGGAGTTGAAAAGATGCGCAAGTAATCCTGCCGCACCCTTATCCGAAAGGGAGAAAGCGTAAGCCCGATCTGCCGGTGCACAGCCCGGCGGTGTATTTGGCTTGCCTTGGCAGGAATACCGGAGGGCGCATCTGCGGGCTTCGTTTTTTGTTGCTTTCAAAAGCAGCGGGAGCGGAAGCCCCTGCTGCTTTTGTGTTTTTCTGCTGCTCCCTTGGTTTTTTCCCAAGGAGGTATGTCTGTGAACATCAATATCCGATCTCTTACTTATACCTATGACGGCAGCGCCGAGCCTGTTTTCGAAAACCTGACCGCACGGCTGGATACCTCATGGCGGCTGGGGCTTACCGGGCGCAACGGGCGGGGCAAGACCACGCTTCTGCGCCTGCTTTCCGGTCAGCTGGATGGCGGCGGCTGCATCCATATGCCCCTGCCCGCAGTATATTTTCCCTATCCGGTGCCTGATCCCACCCGGAGCACCATGGAGGTGATGCGCCTTTCTGCGCCCGATACGGAGGACTGGCGTTTCCTGTGCGAATGGAACCAGCTTTTCGGCAGCGAGGAGGCACTGGAGCGCCCCTTCTGCACCCTGAGCAACGGCGAGCAGACAAAAGCGCTCCTGTGCGCCCTGTTCGCCCGGGAGGATGTATATCCCCTCATCGATGAACCCACCAACCATCTGGATCTGCACGGACGTGCGCTGGTGGCGGATTATCTGAGCCGCAAGGACGGTTTTCTGCTGGTGAGCCATGACCGTGCCTTCCTCAACCGCTGCATCGACCATGTGATGGCCATGGAGCGTTCAAAGATCACGGTGATGCAAGGCAATTACGACAGCTGGGAGTCGGCTTTCGACCTGCAAAACGAGAGCGAAGCTGCCCGGAACGAGAGCCTTCGCCGGGAGATCGCCCGGCTGGGGGAGAGCGCAAGAAGAGCCGCCAGCTTCAGCGCCAATGCGGAGAAGGGCAAATTCCATGTGGCGGAAAGCGAGGTGGCAGCCCTTGACCGGGGTTATGTAGGTGCCCGCAGCGCAGCGCTGATGAAGCGTGCCAAGGGCATCCAGCGGCGCAGGGAAAAAGAGATGGAGGAAAAAAGCAAGCTGCTCAAAAACGTGGAGCAGGTGGGTGAACTGAAGCTGACCACACTGCGCCACCCCAAGCAGCGGCTTATTTCTGTGGAAAACGGCGTGGTGGCCTACGATGGGCGCACTGTATGCGAAAATATCCGCTTTCAGGTCATGCAGGGGCAGCGCATTGCGCTCAGCGGGCCAAACGGCTGCGGCAAGAGCAGCGTGCTGAAGGCGCTGTGCGGCGCAGGTGGCTCCCTCGGCGGTGATGTATCCGTTGCCACGGGTCTGACCGTCTCCTATGTGCCCCAATCCACCGAGGGGCTTTCCGGCGCTGTAAGAGACTATGTCGCCGCCCATTCGCTGGATGAGACCCTGTTCAAGGCCATCCTGCGCAATATGGGGCTGAGCCGGGAGCAGTTCGACAGGCCGCTGGAGCATTTCTCGCAGGGGCAGAAGAAAAAGGTGCTGCTGGCTGCCAGCCTGTGCACCCCCGCCCACCTGTATGTGTGGGATGAGCCCCTTAACTACATCGATGTGCTTTCCAGACGGCAGGTGGAGGAGCTGATCCTTGAATATGCCCCTACACTGCTGATCGTGGAGCACGACAGAACGTTTTTGGAGAATATCGGTGCGGAAGTGGTGATGCTCGGATGAAGGAACCCATTTTGATCCGAACCCTTGCAAGCAGGGAAATTCCTGTGCTGAACGAATTTCTGTACCATGCGATCTTCGTTCCCGCGGGCATGGAGCCGCCGCCCCGGAGCATTGTGGAGAAGCCCGAATTGCAGGTGTATGTGGAGGGCTTCGGCACCCGGCAGCACGATCATGCGCTGGTGGCGGAATCCGAAAGGCGGATCGTGGGCGCTGTCTGGGTGCGGGATATGAAGGATTACGGGCATATTGCCGATGGCGTGCCCTCCTTTGCCATCTCCCTGCTGCCCGGGTGGCGGGGCAGGGGCATCGGTACACAGCTGCTGCGGCGCATGCTGATACTGTTGAAGGAAGAAGGCTGCGAACAGGCTTCTCTGGCGGTACAGAAGCAGAACCCGGCGGCAAGGCTCTACCGCAGGCTGGGCTTTGAGACCGTAGGCGAGACGGAGGAGGAGTATCTGATGGTACACCGCTTGCAAGGGCTGCCAGCTACCGGCTGTGCCCCCGCTCCGGCGGCAATGCCCTGTGGGGCAGATAAGTCTGAGAAATCATCAAAGGAGGCGTGCAGCATGGAACCCTATATCAAGCGCTGCTACGAGCTTGCCATCAGCGCAGGCAAAAAAGGCTACGATACCTTCGGCGCTGTGCTGGTGCACAACGGCACCATCCTTGAAGAAGCCGAGAACACCGCAGACTACGAAAAGGGCATCTTCGGGCATGCGGAAAGCAATCTGGTGCACAAATGCTATGGTAAATACCCGGATCAGGTGCTGAAGGAATCGATCCTTTTCACCAGCTGCGCCCCCTGCGAGCGCTGCCTTTGTGCCATTGCCTCACTGGGCATCGAAACCGTGGTGTGCGGCGTGTCCTATAAAGCATTTTCTCAACTGATCCCCTTCGACCATACGCCCATCGACCGGGAAGGGCTGCTTTCGAAGCTGGGCATCCGCATCCGATTGGTGGAAGGCGTGCTGGAGGAAGAGGGCATGCATGTGTTTGAATGGTGGGGCGGCGAGTACCGCCCCCTCAGCGAGCTGATCGCCGAGATGGCGGAGATCAAAGCCAAACAGAAGTAAACAGCCAAAAGGGGCTTTTGCAGGAGGGGATCCTGCAAAAGCCCCTTGTTGTATAAGTAAAACCACAGGCTAGGCCTGTGGTTCGGTGAAGGTTAACCGATGAGGAAGCGCAAAAAACTCCTTTTGCTATAATGAGGATGCGGTCTGGCAACTGCACCAAAGCAAAAGGAGGTCACAAGGAAATGCCTA
>JAZQHO010000046.1:0-7272 GCA_045540635.1 Candidatus Limiplasma sp. | reverse complement strand
TTGGACGAAAGAAACCCCCCGCGGGCGCAGGAATGGGGGAGCTCCTTTCTCTATTGATGCGCATAGAAAACCCCATATGGCTCGAAGCCATATGGGGTGAAAAAACTTGAAAGTCGAAACCTGTCAGGGAGCTACGGTCTCCATTTCGGGGATGACCAGCACCAGACGGGCGCGCCACTCGGACATGAAGTTGTCCACGGACAGGGGGAAAGTGACCACTTCGCCCACCAGCTCGGGAGCAACGGTCCACTCTTCCTCGTTGACGCGGTATTCCCAAATGATCTGGTACTCAAGATCTTCGGCACCGGTAACGATGGCAGTCAGCTGCACGGGATCGCCCATGCGGACACCGCCTTCGCTGATGACCTCGAACTTGACCTCAACGGTCACGTCCTTCAGCAGCTCTTCATAATCGATGGCGGGCACTTCGGGCTCGGCAACGACTTCTTCTTCAACAACGACTTCTTCCTCGGCAACGACCTCATCCTCAGCGGGAGCTTCGATGGTCTCTTCCTCGGCAACGACCTCGTCCTCAGCGGGAGCTTCGGTGGTCTCTTCCTCGGCTACGACTTCATCCTCAGCAGGAGCTTCGGTGGCCTCTTCCTCGGCAACGACCTCGTCCTCAGCGGGAGCTTCGGTGGTCTCTTCCTCGGCAACGACCTCATCCTCGGCGGGAGCTTCGGTTGCCTCGGGGGCTTCCGTGGCGTTTACAACGATGATGTTGCTGTATACAGTAGTAGCAAACGCGGTAGCGCTGACGGCGGAAAGGAGAACCAAAGTCATCAGCAGAGCTGCGATACGCTTGATGTTGATCTTCATTTTACTACCTCCTGACTGATTCGATCGAAGATATTATCAGCAGTTTCATTATAACAAGCAGGGGTTACAACTTGGTTACGTTCCTGCGACAAAAGCAGGAAATTTTTTGATGCTGTCCGGCTCAGGCTCCGGCGTCCGGCGCAGGGGTCTCCGTTGCCTCTGGTACAGGTGTTTCACTGGGTATGGGAGAGGGGGTGGGGGCTGCGCTGGTGTTGGTAAAAAGGATGGTTACAGTACCATTTACAGAGGTGGCTTCCAGCTGGTATACACCAAGCTGTTTTTGAAAGACCCCGCCGCCGGTCGCCATCCCCGCTTCCAACTCCTCCACCAGCAGGTAGCGTTCATAAGCGGTGGGGGCGGTGCTCATGGCCATCAGCATGCCGTAGCTCTGATAACCGGAGGTGGTGAAATCCCGGTGCACACTGTCGCCGTACGTCATATTGGCAGGAGCCGTCAGCATGATCTGGCAGCTCTCCACGATCCCTGCGATGGGCTCCGTGCGGATGCTCAGCGAAAGCACATCCCCGAAGATCTCGTAGTACCTGCGCCCGTCGCCCCAGCCGGCATCCCTCTTGGCGGGGATCAGCGGCAGCAGGTGACGGTTGGCGTTATCGTTGATAAAATCCAGATTCTCGGCATAGTTTTCCAGAAATGCATCATAGGTGATGCCTGTTACATTCTCCGCTGCCGCAGTGCAGGTAAACAGCAGCAGAGCTGCGATAAGGCACAGCATCCGTTTGGGCAATATGATCGCTCCTTTTGGGTTACATTTGGCTGCTAACAAAGTATACCATTTTCTCCGCGGAACTGCAACGATTGTTTACAGGAAGGGTTTGCGAAGTATGGCTGTATAGGGTATAATATGCGTGATATCGGAGAGGAGGTTGTGTGGGGGATGAAGAAGATCCGCCGTTTTATCTGGTATCTGGCCGGCCGCCTGCTGCTGGTGCTGGTTTTGCTGAGTGCATTCACCGCAACCTTTTACTATGCAATGAATGCTTCCAATATCAACATTGTTCTGAAGGACGGCATGGCAAAGCGTGCACAGGTGATCATGATGCAGGAGGATCCCTCGGAGCTGACCAAGTTTTTTCAGCCCAACTACCTGCAGCGGGATGAGAACCTGCTTTTGGCGCTGGATAAAAGGAGCCCGTATCAGTACTATACCGTGCGCGGTATCGACCATCGCCTCAGCATGACGTGGATGTGGTGCTGGCCTTGGGAAAACACTGCCCGTGCAGAGTTTGTGGAGACCATCCCCCGAATCGACGGGCGTGTGCGTTCGGCTGATGCGGAGGCAGCCCGTGCCCTGTATGGTACATCCTACGAATCTCCGCCGGACTGGCAGGGGGGCAAGTACAGTGCTGTGCTGGTCAAGGAGAACAACCAGTGGCATATCCGCAATCTGTCACTGATCGAAGTGCTGGAGGATGGCGACTGATCTCGCCGCAACAGCGTTTGTATCTAAATAGAAGAAATGCGCAGCCGGGTCGTACCGGAGCGCATTTTCTTTATGCATCAACCGTTAAAACGCTTGCAGAGGGGCACGAGAAAAGGCTTGCCCCAAATGTGCAAAAATCCGTCAGGCTCGGCAAGCTGTCCGCCATCAGCTTCCAGCAGGGCGTGGAGCGTGGTGCGGCATGCTCTTTCCGGTTTGGGGAAGATCCACTTCATCAACGGCAGTGCGAAGCGCAGAAAAAGAGGGGGATAAGGGCTTTTACCGCTTCTGCTGCCGAACAGCCCGGTGGCGCAGATGCCCGGGTGGGCGAATACGAAGGAAATATTGGGCTCTTTGGCAGAAAGGTATGCGATCTCCCGCAGGAATGACTGCTTGCTGCCTGCATACAGCCGGGTGGGGCTTACCCCCTCTTTTCGGAACCAGAAGGCAGCAAGACTGGTAACGGTTACAACACAGGGATCGGCTGAAAGCCGCAGCAGAGGCAGAAGGCATGCGGTCAGCAGGGCAGGGGAGATGCAGTTTACCTGCATGTGCCATTCGTTGCCGTGGCGGCTCTTACGCTTTTCACCGATAAATACGCCGGCGTTCAGGATCAGCCCGTCCAGCGGTCTGCCGTCCTTGAGCAGCGCTTCTGCCAAAGCGTACACGCTTTCTTCGTCTCCCAGATCCAGCAGAGGAAAGGAAAGCTCCGCAGTGGGGCACAGTGTCAGCAGCTCTCTGCGCAAGGCTTCGCCCCTTTCCGGGCTTCGAACAGGGAGCACCAGCGCGGCGCCCATTTCGCACAGTCTGAGGGCAGTTGCCCTGCCAAGACTGCCGGTGGCACCGGTGATCAGAAACCTGCGACCGTTTACCTGCCGCATATTGCATCGCTCCTTTGCGCATTGCTTCATAATATATGATAAACTATACGCAATCTCTGCTTGTTTGTAAAGAACCAGCACTGCGGCATTTGCACGATATGGTGGAAAAACGTCCACGTTGTCAAGGGCGGAAATTTGTAGAAGAAGAATTAAAAAAACAATTGACAGAAGGGTTCTGTCCATGTTAGTATGTTATGGTTGTTCGCAATCTGTACTTTTTGTGTGCAGCTTTTGCGCGATAAAGGCGCAGGAGGACATGCTCACAACCGGTACAGAACACCGTACACAAACCCATTAGAGGAGGCGATCCCCCCATGGAGCACGAACTGAACAACGCCGCAAACCGCGTGGTCGGTCAGCGCCAGGTGCTGCGGGCACTGGATGGGGGCAAGGCCGCCAGAGTCTATCTGGGCAAGGATGCAGACGGTTTTATCTATCACCGGATCAATGGTCTGTGCGAAGAAAAAAACGTACCTGTTACGGTGGTGAGCAGCATGCAGGAGCTTGGCAAGCTCTGCTCGGTGGACGTTCCTGCGGCCGCCGCCGCTGTGCTCAAGTAAGCACAGCAAGCCAATAGCACTATAAAGCGTCAAGGGTTGAATGGCGCTCTATAGCATATCAATTCGGAGGTGTTCCCATGCCCACGATTAACCAGTTGATCCGCAAGGGTCGCGTGAAGGCTGCTAACCGGTCTACGGCTCCTATCCTGCAGGGCTGCCCGCAGAAGCGCGGCGTGTGCCTCAGCGTTAAGACCACGACCCCCAAGAAGCCCAACTCCGCCCTGCGTAAGATCGCTCGTATCCGTTTGACCAACCAGATCGAAGGTACCTGCTACATTCCTGGTATCGGTCACAACCTGCAGGAGCACAGCGTGGTGCTGATCCGCGGCGGCCGTGTTCGCGACCTGCCCGGCGTTCGTTACCACATCATTCGCGGCGCTCTGGATACTGCCGGCGTTGCCAAGCGGATGCAGAGCCGTTCTCTCTACGGCGCAAAGCGTCCTAAGAAGTAAGTTTTCGCATCATCGTTGCAGTACCTCCGGAGTGGGCGCAGGAGCGCAGGCAGTGCATACAACCCATGCGCGCCACATGCGTACACCGCGTGACTTTCCCACGATAGGTAGGGGCCAGCCGGAATGGTAGCTGTTGCCCGCAGGGAGCGGCAGAGCTGACTGCCGTCAGGAGCCTGTACGAAAACATTGCAAGACCCAAAACCTTAGGATCTATCTTACGTTGTGCGATACGCACAATTGCGGCGAGAGATCGCCACAATGAAGGAGGAAACAAAATGCCCCGTCGCGGTTTTATTCCCAAGCGTGAAGTGCTGCCCGATCCCGTATACGGGACCACGGTAGTTACCAAGCTCATCAATCAGATCATGCTGGATGGCAAGCGCGGCACTGCTCAGCGCATCTGCTATGCAGCCTTCGACACCGTTGCCGAGAAGACCGGCAAGGACGCTACCGAAGTGTTCAACGCCGCTATGGCCAACGTGTCCCCCCAGCTGGAAGTTAAGGCCCGCCGTGTGGGTGGTGCCACCTACCAGGTCCCCATCGAGATCCGTCCCGAGCGCCGTCAGACTCTGGCCCTGCGCTGGCTGGTCGAGTTCTCCCGCAAGCGCGGCGAGAAGACCATGGCCGACCGTCTTGCCGCCGAGCTGATGGATGCTGCCAACAACACCGGCGCTGCCGTAAAGCGTAAGGAAGAAATGCACCGTATGGCCGAGGCCAACAAGGCATTCGCTCACTATCGCTGGTAATCGGCAACTGGACGTGGGCGTGGCGCCCCGTCTGTATGGAAGGTATGTACAGATAGCTTGTTAAGTGAAAGGAGACCCTTTTCTATGCCAAGAAGTCATCCGCTTGATAAGGTGCGCAACATCGGCATCATGGCTCATATCGACGCCGGTAAGACCACCACGACCGAGCGTATTCTGTTCTACACTGGCCGCGTCCATCGTCTGGGCGAGTCCCACGAGGGCACTGCCACCATGGACTGGATGGCTCAGGAGCAGGAGCGTGGTATCACCATCACCTCCGCTGCTACCACCTGTCAGTGGAACGGTCACCGCATCAACATCATCGACACCCCCGGTCACGTTGACTTTACTGTTGAGGTAGAGCGCAGCCTGCGCGTGGTGGACGGCTCTGTTTCCGTTTTCTGCGCCAAGGGCGGTGTTGAACCCCAGAGCGAGACTGTTTGGCGTCAGGCCAACAAGTACAACGTACCTCGCATGGCTTATGTGAACAAGATGGACATCATGGGTGCCGACTTCTTCCGCGTTGTCGGCATGATGAAGGAACGCCTCGGTGCCAACGCCGTGCCGATCCAGCTGCCCATCGGTAAGGAATCCGATTTCAAGGGCATCATCGACCTTGTTCGCATGAAGGCCGAAGTCTACTACGATGATGAAGGCAAGGACGTTCGCGAGGAGGAGATCCCCGCCGATCTGCAGGATCTGGCCGAGGAATATCGTCAGAACCTGATCGAGGCTGTTGCCGAGAGCGATGATACCCTGCTGGAGAAGTTCTTTGGCGGTGAGGAACTCACCACCGAGGAGATCAATGCCGCCATTCGTACCTCTACCATCAACTGCACCATGACCCCTGTTCTCTGCGGCACTTCCTACCGCAACAAGGGTGTGCAGCCCCTGCTGGACGCTGTGGTCGCTTACATGCCCTCTCCGCTGGATATCCCCGCCATCAAGGGCACCGATCCCGACGATCCCGAGACCGTGCTGGAGCGCAAGCCCTCCGACAACGAGCCTCTGGCTGCTCTGGCCTTCAAGATCATGTCCGACCCCTTCGTTGGCAAGCTGGCCTTCTGCCGTGTTTACAGCGGTACCATGGAAGCCGGCAGCTACGCCTACAACTCCACCAAGCAGAAGCGCGAGCGCATCGGCCGTCTGGTGATGATGCATGCCAACCACCGCGAAGAGGTTCCCGCTGTTTATGCCGGTGACATCTGCGGTATCGTTGGTCTGAAGGATACCACCACCGCCGATACCCTCTGCGACGAGAAGAACCAGATCGTTCTTGAGTCCATGGAGTTCCCGGATCCCGTTATCCAGGTCGCCATCGAGCCCAAGACCAAGGCCGGTCAGGACAAGATGACCATGGCTCTGGTAAAGCTGGCGGAGGAAGACCCCACTTTCAAGACCTACACCGATCAGCAGACCGGTCAGACCATCATTTCCGGTATGGGCGAGCTCCATCTGGAGATCATCGTAGACCGTCTGCTCCGCGAATTCAAGGTAGAAGCCACTGTTGGTAAGCCCCAGGTTGCTTACCGCGAGACCATCCGCCGCGCTGCCAAGGCCGAAGGCCGCTACGTGCGTCAGACCGGTGGTCACGGCCAGTTCGGTCACTGCTGGATCGAGATCCTGCCCACCGAGCCCGGCGAAGGCTACTCCTTCGAAAGCAAGATCGTTGGCGGTGTTATTCCCAAGGAATTCATTGCTCCCATCGATGCCGGTATCCGCGAAGCCGCTCAGAGCGGTATTCTGGCTGGCTTCGAGGTAGTCGATTTCAAGGCTAACGTTTTCGACGGCAGCTACCACGATGTCGACTCCTCCGAAATGGCCTTTAAGATTGCCGGCTCCATGGCTTTCAAGGAAGCCCTGCAGAAGGCTGATCCCTGCCTGCTGGAGCCCATGATGAAGGTTGAGGTCATCATCCCCGACCAGTATCTGGGCGACGTGGTCGGCGATATCTCCAGCCGCCGCGGCCGCATCGAAGGTATGGATGCCCGTATGGGCGAGCAGACTGTGCACGCTTTCGTGCCGCTGAGCGAGATGTTCGGTTATGCTACCGACCTGCGCAGCCGCACTCAGGGCCGCGGCCTGTTCACCATGCAGTTCGACCACTACGAGGAAGTGCCCAAGAGCATTGCCGAGAAGGTTACTGGCGAACGCAAGGCGTAATTCCGAAATACAAGCACGAGTTGCTTTTACCCACCCAACTTAAGGAGGAAATTCACAATGGCAAAGGCTAAGTTTGAACGCACCAAGCCGCACGTTAACATCGGCACCATCGGTCACGTTGACCATGGCAAGACCACTCTGACCGCCGCTATCACCATGACTCTGTCTACTCTGGGCAGCGCTGCCGCCATGAAGTACGACGAGATCGACAAG
>JAZQHO010000045.1:0-11308 GCA_045540635.1 Candidatus Limiplasma sp. | reverse complement strand
GGAATACCAACCCATGGCGTACTCAGCGTTCAGGCGCTTGAGCAGACGCTCGGTGGGCTTCCAGGTCAGGGAAGCGGTGCCCAGGGAGCAGTGCTGCGCCCACTCGGCCTCGACCAGATCCTGATCATGGTAAGCGAAGTTGGCAACATAAGCGGCGGTGGGGATACCCAGGCCCAGAGGCGCGGTATCGGTCAGGCCGGCAGCGATGATCTTGTTGATGGCGTCCACATACTCCTCGTAGGAGGCGGGCACGTGGTCATAGCCAACGGCGCGGAGCCAGTCCATACGCACGAAGGTGTACCAGGTGTAGCCGGTGTTGTAGTAGGGGCGCTCGGACAGGACGAAGTAGTTTTCGCCGTTCATAGCGGTGTAGCCCAGCTGGTTGTTTTCCACCATCTTGCCGTAGTAGGTGGGAGCAACAGCTGCAAAGGCTTCCAGATCGATGGGCTGCATGGCCCCGTCGGTGGCCCACTGCGCTACCTTGGGGTAGTCATACTCCATCATGATGGTGGGGGTTTCCTTGTTGGCGATGAGCAGGTTGTACTTGGTCATAACATCGCCGCGGGGGATGGCAACATAGTTCACATCGATGTTGTACTTGTCGCCGAACTCCTTCTGGATCCACTGGGTCCAGTAGTTGTCGTCAACAGCGGGGTAGCCGGCCTTGGCACGGTCGTACACAGGCACGGTGATGGTAACGGTCTCCGCGAAGGGGGTCCAGGCAGCCATGCCGGTGGCGGCTTCTGCATTCGCAACGGCGAACATGCTCAGCACCATGATCATGGCCAGAACCAGAGAAACGATACGCTTCATAGTTGGGTTTCCTCCTTTGATTTATGATAATGACGTCTCATCCTCCGTCATTATTTCGAAGTGGGGGGCATCAGCCCTTGACGGCACCGATCATAGCGCCCTTTACGAAGTACTTCTGCACGAAGGGGTACACCATGATGATGGGCAGCGTGGCGAACATGATGGTGGCAGCCTGCAGCACCTCGGGTGTGGAGACCACGGCGGCGTTCTCCGAAAGGCTGATGGCATCGCTGCCGCTGGAAAGCACCATGTTGCTCAAGAGATACTGCAAGGGCTGCAGCGACTTTTTGGTAATGTAGTACTTGGCATCGGCGTAGGCATTCCAGCGACCCACCGCATAGAACAGGGAAAGGGTGGCGATGATGGGCTTGGAGAGCGGCAGCACGATCTTGGTAAGGATCTGGAAGTGATCCGCACCGTCCAGCTTGGCGGCTTCGTAGAGGCTGTCGGGAATGGTGGAGGCGAGGAAAGACTTCATGATCAGCATATTGTAGGGGGAGAAAGCCAGCGGCAGGATCAGTACCCAAGGGGTGTTGAGCAGCTTCAAGTCGCCCATCAGCAGGTATTCGGGGATCAGACCGGCAGAGAAGTACATGGTGAACATCAGGAAGAAGGAGATGAAGGTGCGGCCCTTCAGACCCTTGATGCTCAGCGGGTACGCTGCGCAGATGGTAACGATCATGCCGATGAGGGTGAACGCCAGCGTGATGCCGATGGTGTAGAACATGCTGTGCACCAGCTGTCCATCCCGGAAGATGGAGGTGTAGGCCTCAAAGGTGAGCCCCTTGGGCCACAGGTACACGCTCTTGGACATAACGGCTGTGTTGGAGGAGATGCTCTTGGCAGCCACGTGGAGGAAGGGCAGGATGCAGGTAAGCGAGAGGATCAGGATCACGAAGGCGATCACAAAATCGGTAACGCGGATGCGGTTGACACCCTTCCACGGGGAGGTCTTGTTTTCGATGACGGGGGCTTTGGTGGTGTTCTGCATATCTCAGCCCTCCTTACAGCAAGCCGTCTTCGCCGAGACGCTTGGATACCCAGTCGCTGCCCAGCACCAGCAGGAGACCCGTCAGGCTCTGGAACAGACCCACCGCAGTGGCGCGGCTGAAGTTGGAGCCGGCAAGACCCTTTTCGTAGATGTAGATAGCCAGCTGGTACTGGAAGTCCTTCACCTGTACGTTGCCGAAGGAATCCAGACGCTCGAAGTTGGAGCCCATCACGCGGCCAAGGTTCATAATCAGCAGTGTGACCATCGTGCCGCGGATGCAGGGGAGCGTCACACTCCAGATCTTGCGCAGGCGGCCTGCGCCGTCGATGGTGGCGGCTTCGTACAGCTCGGCATCGATGCCGGTGATGGCTGCCAGATAGATGATGGAGCCCCAGCCCATGTTCTGCCACACGCCGATGAGCAGGTAGGTGACTGCCCAGTGCCATTTCTCTGTGAGGAAGGGTATGCCTTCTTCGATCCATCCGGCGTTTTTCAGCAGGATGTTGATCAGGCCGGTCTCGGGCTTGAACAGGTTCAGCGCCACCGATGCAATGATGACCCAGCTGAGGAAGTGAGGCAGATACAGCACCGTCTGGGTCAGCTTCTTGTAGCGGGGAAAGCGCAGCTCGTTGAGCAGCAGGGCAAGGATGATCGGCACCGGGAAGCCGATGAGCAGGTCCAGAAAGTTGAAGGCCAGCGAGTTTTTCAGTGCCCGGTGGAAGTCCTTGTCGCGGAAGATCTTTTCAAAGGTCTCCCAGCCCACCCACTTGCTGCCTGCATAGCCCTTGGCGGGCTTGTAGTTCATAAATGCCATGCGCAGACCCGGGTAGGCAGCGTATTTGAAGATGATGACAAAAAGAACGGGGATCAGAAGCAGCAGGTACAGCTGCCAGTTGTTGCGGATGTATACGCCCAGCACTTTTCGCCTGCCGGGGCGGTTTACGACTGCCTTTTGTGCCATTGCACTCCCTCCTGTTGCATCTTTTTGTCCTATGTTCCTTGTTTATCTGTCTATATTATATCGTTCCAAAGCATTCCGAACCACTGTAAAGCAACTGGATATTGTGCAAAAACGACCATATAAGCAAAAATGTGGGATTGAATTTCCCCAAAACCATGATATACTGGTTGTGAAAAGGTCAGATTTGACAAGAATGTGGAAGGGTGATGGACAGATGGCGCGCAATAAGTACAGCGTGGTGGAATACCGCATCTATGAGCTGCCACTGGATTTTCCTGTGCTGTGCCTTACGGGGGACAGCTGGCGCATTTCCGATTCGCCCTCCGACAGGCTGCACTTCCACAATTGTCTGGAGATCGGCTTCTGCCATACCGACAGCGGCACCATCACCTTCGAGGAGGGCAATGTGCCCTTTGCGGCGGGGGATATCTTCATCATTCCACGGCACATGCCGCACACCACCTGCTCCAGCAAGGGCTGCAAGAGCATGTGGAGCTATCTGTTTGTGGATTTCGATGCTCTTGCGGCGGATGTGATCCCCTCTGGCGAGGCCTACGGCAACCGGAGCATTGTCAGTGCGGGTAAGCATATCAAGATCACCGCCAAGATCGATCCACGCCTCCATTTTCTGTGCACCACTCTGCTGGAGGAGGCCAAGAAGAACGATGCGGAAGCCCAGCAGATGATCCGCCTGTACTCCCTTCCTATGGTGGCGGAGCTGCAGCGGCGGCTCCAGCAGGAGGGCAGTAAACCTGCCGCCAAGAATAGCAAGGTGTTCCCGCTGAAGCCTGCACTGGAATATATCCACGACCACTATACCGAGCCCTGCGATGCTGCCACCCTTGCCAACCTGTGCCACCTGAGCCAGACCCATTTCCGGCGGCTGTTTCTCTCCTGCCTCGGCTCCACGCCCTTGCAGTTCGTTATCTCCACAAGGATCTATCAGGCTTGTATCCTGCTGGTGAATACCGATGAGCCGGTGCTGAACATTGCGCAGGCGGTGGGCATGAGCTCGGTAAGCAGCTTCAACCGCAACTTTCAGCAGGTGATGGGCATGAGCCCCCGCCAGTACCGTGCCTCGGCGCACCGCCCCAGCCCCCGCAAAGGCAGTATCCTGCCTTACCGCGGCTGGACGCTGCCGGAGAAGTGATCCCCGCCCCTCCCGCAACACCCACCTATGCAGGCCCCTCTTCAGAGGGATCGCCTTGCGCTGACTGAGGGTGCCGCGCAAAGCCACCCCAAAAAGCCCCCATCCATCCAAATACAAAAACGCACCTGCGCGCCCCCCTCTGCCGGGGCTGCGCAGGTGCGCTTTTTATCGTTCGTATATCAGGATCCCTGCGGCATCAGCCGGAACGAGCTGTTCTCCACCACCAGTGTAAACACCGTCTCTGTGCCGTCCTGACCGGTCACGATCAGTTGGGTCTCGCCGTCCTTGCTGAATGTGGCCTTCACCAGATGGGTGCCGATGGCCTCGTCATAGACGATCTCCACATCCCCGCAGCTTTCGTCCGTCAGGCGTACACTGCACGTTTCATCAAGTGTGATGCCATGGCTGCCGCTGCTGAGGATGTAGGTCTCATAATGAGTTTTTTGGTTGCCGGTTGCCAGTACAGTCATCACCAGCAGGATGGCCAGCGAGACCGCCAGCCCGGCTCTGCGCAGCTTCTTATTTTCGAAGATGCCCAGCGGGTACAGCAGCATGGTAATGGCGCAGAAACCAGCGCTCAGTATTTGGCGCGGAAAAAAAGACAGCGTTGCGCTCAGGAAGCTTTCGTAATGGAAGCCTACAAACAATAGCACAGGGGTCAGGATCAGCAGTGCCCACCATTTTTCCTGCTTCATCCAATAGCCGATGCAGCCCATGGGGATCGTGCACAGCGTCCATACGAACCAGCCCGGATAGAACCGGAAAAGCCGGAGCCCCTCCGGGTGGAAGGGAGCCTGCACCAGATACACCAGCGGCTGACTGATGAGAAAGAACACGAAGCATTTCAGCGCCGATTCCTTTGCGGAGCGGCTGTTCGTAATGATGAGGATGCCGAAAAACACCCACCACTCAAAGCTTTTGGCAATATCGTGGAAGGAAGTATCCCGGACGGCAGGCAGTATGGCCATGATGCCGGTATAGATGCCGGCAACCACGGCAAAGAGGATCAGCCTCTTCCAGCTGATCTCCAGCCCCCCGAACAGTTTTCTGAGCTTTGCTGTCACCTGCTGTGCCTCCTTTGCGGGTGGATTTGAAAAAAGCATTTCATTATAGCATGGTTTGCTGAGGTGTGCAAAGAATGTGCCCGGAGTCCCCAAAAGAACCCCGCCAGCGATGCATTGCATACCGCTGACGGGGTTTATCCTTTTCGGAACCATCTTTACACGGTCATCATCCGGGTCTCCATGGGTTCCAGCTTCATTTCCAGATCACCCTTGGGGGTGCGGATAACGGTGCGGGTCTCCTGCTCGCTGCCGTTACAGACCACCAGTGTTTCCTCTGCCGGGAAGTAGGCGGTCTCCACAGCTGCGTTATCGCTCAGGTACAACTCACTGGCCTTGATGCCGGTCAGGTACATCAGCATTTCCAGCAGCATGCGGCTGGCCTCTGCACTTACCTTGAAATCACTCATATACACGCCCGTGCCCTTGCCGAAACGGTTCAGGGTCATCTGGGGCACACCGCCGTTTTCGCTGAGCACGGTGGCCTTGCCGTCGGTCAGGTACAGGCGGCTGTCGGCACCCAGCCCGTCGGTACAGAGGGTGAAGGGAGCCTCGGTCACATCGTACTGCCAGCGGCCGTGGCAGACCCTTGCGCCGGTATCCTGATCGATGCCCAGCACATGGGCCATGCGGAACTGGGTATGGTAGCCGGGCATGGCAGAGGGCTCCTTTACACCGATGAAAGCGCCGCCCCCATACACAAAGCGGGTCAGCTCCTCCACCAGCCGGTTGCTCTTCCATGCATCGCCGCCGGACCATGCATCTCCTGCACAGCCTGCATTGATGACCACATCCACATCCTTCAGCGCACCGTTTTCCACATCGGCGAAGCTCAGGTAGCGCACATCCACCGGCAGACCGGACAGGGCCTCGTTGATGTGGATGAGGGCGTGCTTGTCCGTCTCGTGGAAATGGCCGGAAAGCGTCCAGCTGCGCAGGCTGCCCCAGGTGTGGATCACCGCCACCCGGCATTTGCCGGTGAGGGGCGCACCGCTCTTGTGCAGCTCCTTGATGCGGCGGAAGTCGAAGGCCATCTGCTCGATGGCATCGTTGAACTCGGGGAAGCCGATGGTCAGGTGCAGGTAGCCGCCAAGACCGATGCGGTCCACGCCCTGGCGCAGAATGGCACGGCGCACGTTGCGCCAGTACTGCCATGCATCCTTGGCAGGATCGCCGCCCTCGGCAAAGGTGGGCAGACCGCCCAGCCCCACCGGGAACAGGTAGGGGTGGAAGCGCAGCTCGTGGGTGGGTACTTCTACATTGGCGCACAGGCGGCACTCAAAGCCGGAGAACACGCACTTGATGAGCCCGTCAAAGCCGATGGAGGAGAAGTACTTTCCGTAGGGCTCCATGCCCACCCAGCTGTCATCGTAGAAAACATAGGCCTGCTTGCCGTGCTTGTGGATGATGTCCACCAGCGTCTTTGCCTTCTCTGCCACAAACTTCTGGGTAAAATCCATATAGTCCCGCTTGGCCTTGGTGGGGGGCATATGCGTTACCTGCAGCTTGCGCTGGTTGATGAAGTCCTCGGCGGTAAGGGCGTAGCCGTATTCCGCTTCAAAGGCACGCAGGGCGGCGGGGCTCACGGTAAAGTCGTAGCTGGCCCAGTCGCAGTAGCGGCCCCGGTTGCGCATGTCTGCGCCGAAGATCCATACGAAGTTGTAGAAAAGGCTGGTCAGGCGCACCACGTTGGTATCCGGGTTCTCCACGCACCAGTCCTCCAGCCATTTCTGCAGGTATTCCCATGCAGCCGGGTGGCGGGGATCCAGCTGGCGCAGGTGCTCGCTGGTCCAATGGTTGGTGGTGTGGTTGTACATGTTGATCTCTTCCCAGATGCGCCAGCACAGGAAGGAGACCGTGTACTCGTGCCACGGGGTGCAGCCGGTGAGCACCACCTTGCCGTTTTCCAAGCGCCAGTTTTCCCGGGGCAGCTCAGCGCCTGCGGTGCGGTCGTAAACCTGCCAGTAGGGCATAGCATCGGCGCTGGTGTTCAGCTCAAACTGCTCGGTGAAATATCCGGCCATGGGGTCGATGGTCAGGGTATCGCCCTGTGCCACCACCGGCTCGGAGCAGAGGAAGGTCTGCTGCTGGCTGTCCGGATGCGCGGCGGCAAAGGCGTTGTGCTGCCGGATGATGCAGATGGTGGAATAGATACTGTAACCGGCCTTGACGATCTCGTCGGAGAGCTTGGTGCCGTCGCTGTCGCGGATCACGTCTGCGCCCCATTTTCTGGCCAGCTCAAGGGTCAACTGTTCGTAACCGGCTTCGCCCGGGAGGGTAAAGCCGCCCTGATGATATTTCGGATCCATTGTGTATACCTCCAGAGGTTGTAGGATGTTGCAAAACAGGGGAGTGGAGGTTATGTGTTTTGCGGTTTGCATCAGCCTGTGGATGAGGAAGGCTGACCGCGGCCCCTTTCAGCAGGCGGTGGCATGCATCGCCTATTGAAAGGGGCCGCCGGGATCCCCGGCGGCCCCGAATTGGGTCAGTGATTACTTCTGCTGGGTAGCCTGATAGGCTTCGTTGTACTCAGCGGTGATGGCGGCGCCGCCCTCATCTTCCCACTGCTGCCAGGCAGCCTGCAGGCCATCCAGATCGATGATGCCGGCAATGTACTGCACAGCAGCGTCGCTGATGATGGTGCTCAGCTGGGAGCCGAAAGCAACGTTGGTCTCGGAAACGAAGGGATAGCAGGGATCGGCAACGGCGTACGGGGCCAGTTCCTTGTTCAGGTCGTTGTAGCGGGTACGCAGATCGGTGATGCCAGTCACCTTAGCGGGGATGCACAGGTCGCCGGGGAGGTTCATGCCCAGCTGGTTGAGGCTGTGCTGGATGGTCTGCACCTGCACGGACATATCGGTGCCGTCGGCGGGGGTGGTCATGCGGTAGCCGTCAGCATCCAGCCAGTAGGTCAGGTCAGCCAGACCCCAGTTGATCAGCATCTGGCCTTCAGCGCCGTTTACCCAGTCGAGGAACTTCATAACCTTGGGCAGGTTTTCTTCGGAAACAGACTTGGTAACAACGATCTCACCGGAGAAGCCGGCGTTCTGGGGCCACAGGGTGACGGTGCCGTCGGCCTTGGCGATGGGGCCGCAGATTTCGAAGATCTGCTCGGTGGTGCCGGCGTTCTTCTCGAACCACTCCTGCTGACGGTAGCCGTTATCCATGCAGTCGAAGCGCATGAAAGCCTTGTTGGTGCGCTCGATGTTGTCCCACTGGGTGGAGTCGATGGTGGCAAAGTTGGGGTCGATGCCGCCGATTTCATACAGGTTGCGCAGCCAGTTGAGGCCTTCCAGGTAAGCAGGAGACTTGTGGGCGGGGTAGATCTGGCCGTTCTCGTCGATGCCCCAGTTGTTGGGAGCGCCGAAAGCAACGGTAATCACATTGATGGTACCGGCGGTGTAGGAGCACATGTTCAGGGCGTAGGTATCATCGCTGTAGCCGGCCAGCTTGGTGGCGAGCTCGGTCAGGTCATCGATGGTCTTAACTTCCTTGTCGAAGCCGACTTCCTTGGCGATATCGGTGCGGTAGTAGATACCGGCACGGGGGTAAGCACGGGTACGATAGATGCCGTAGATGCGGCCATCGATGGAGATGTTGTTGTAGATGTTGGCGTCGCCGGCCAGGTTGGGGTAGGTGGCGGTGTCGGCAACGTAGTCGGTCAGGTCGTGGAAAGCGCCGGCGCGGGCGTTGTTGACCATGGTGGTGCCGCGGGCATCGGTCATAACGATGATGTTGGGCAGCACTTCATCGGTCAGGGTGGTGTTCAGCTGGTCGCCGTAGGTGGAGTTGGCAGCCCAGGTGATGTCCAGACGAACGCCGGTGGCCTCTTCGATGGCCTTCAGCACGGGGTTGTCTTCAGCCATGAAATCTACGGTGGGGTAGAAGTCGGGCAGCATCACGGTGAGGACGAAGGGTTCTTCGGCAGAGGCGAAGCTCATCACGGAGAGCATCATGACCAGAGCCAGAAGCAGAGCAACGATTTTCTTCATTGTGGTTTCCTCCTAAATGATTTTATCTTGAGCGGCATGCCTGCCGCTTCAGGAACAGGAATGCGGGGGACGGAGATCAGCCCTTGAGGGCACCGACCATAACGCCCTTTACGAAGTACTTCTGCAGGAAGGGATACACGCACATGATGGGCACCGTGGAGACCACGATAACGGCCATCTTGATGGACTGCTCAGGCGGCTGCACGAACTCGGGGTCCATGGCTGCCATATCGCCTGCGGAAGCGTTGGAGAGAATGATGATCTCGCGCAGCAGAACCTGCAGGGGCCACTTGTTGCGGGCACCGCTCATGTAGATCATGGCGCCGAAGTAGCTGTTCCAGTGGCCTACGGCGTAGAACAGACCGAAGGTGGCCAGCACCGGCAGGGAGAGGGGCAGAACGATCTTCCACAGGATGCCCAGATCGTTGCAGCCGTCGATGGCGGCAGAGTCCTCCAGCTCCTGGGGGATGCCCTGGAAGAAGTTCTTTACGATCATCATGTTGTATGCGCTGATGGCGCCGGGCAGCAGCACCGACCAGTAGGTATCCTTCAGCTTGAGCATGTTGGCCACAACGATGTAGCCGGGGATCATGCCGCCGGAGAAGAACATGGAGAAGATGACCATGTTGAGGATAAAGTTGCGGCCGCGGATGCGGGTCTTGGAGATGGCGTAGGCCATCGTTACGGTAAAGAACAGGTTGATCAGCGTACCGGCAACGGTGATGAGGATGGAGTTGCCGAAGCCGTTGAGGATCTTGTTGGAGGAGAAGATGAACTTGTAGGCATCCAGCGTTACATCCTGCGGGATGATGAACAGGGGACGGGTGGCAAGCTCATACTCCGTGGCAAAGGAAGCGCCGATGATGTAGATGAACGGCAGGATGGTGGTAAAGGCTACCAGCGTGAGGATGATGTAGTTGAAAACATCGAAGGCTTTGCTGGCGAAGGTGGCATCCTGACCTACGGGGCCGGAGGAGATCTTCATCTGGATCTTACGATCCTCGGAAAGGGTAGGATTGTTGGTCATTTTCGTATTCCTCCTTTCCTTAGTAGAGACCCTGCTCACCAAGCAGGTGCGCGATCTTGTTGGAGCCGACCACCAGAACGACGCTTACCACGCTCTTCATCAGACCCACGGCAGAGGCGTAGCTGAACTGGCCCTGCTGCAAGCCCTGCTGGTAAACGAACACGTCCAGCGTCTGGGATGCGCTGCGGTTGAGGCTGTTGGCCATCAGGATCAGGTGGTCGAAGCCGGTATCCAGCACGCTGCCCATGCGAAGGATGAGCATCAGCACGATGGTGGAGCGGATGGCGGGCAGCGTGATGTGCCACAGCCTGCGCAGGCGGCCTGCGCCGTCTACCATGGCGGCTTCGTAGAGCTGGGTATCAACGTTGGTCAGCGCCGCTAAGAAGATGATGGTGCCCCAGCCGGTTTCCTTCCAGATGGTCTGACCGATGATCATCCACCGGAAGGCCTGCGGGGAGCCGAGGTAGTTGATCGATCGCCCCAATAGGAGCTCGGTGCCCTTGTAGACGATGCCGCTGGGCCCGAACAGCACCATCGTGATGGAGACCACGATAACGATGGAGATGAAGTGGGGCACGTAGAGGAATGTCTGCAGCAGCTTCTTGTAGCGCAGGTTGCGCATTTCGTTGAGCAGCAGTGCAAGGATAATGGGGGCGGGGAAGTAGAGGATGATGTTCATGAAGCTGAGAATGAGCGTATTGCTCAGATACCGCTTCCATGCCGGGAACTTGAAGAAATACTCAAACCACTTCAGACCCACCCATTCGCTGCCGGTAACGCCGGAGTAGGGTACGTAGTTCTGGAAGGAGATAACGATGCCCCACATGGGCAGGTACTTGAAGATGATAAAGTAGACCAGACCGGGGATCAGCAGCAGGTACAGCCAGCGGTCCCGGTACAGATCGGCAATCAATCTGCGCCAGTATTCCTTACCGGTGCCGTGTGCGGGCTTGGGGGTAACAGCCTTTTCGCTCATGGATGACCCTCCCTGTGGTAGTGGCTCGGTATGAAGAATGCCTTGACGAAATGTTCATTTTCGTCATTGGGTTTTGTATCTTTCATGCCTTGTTGTGGCCTCATCATACATAATTTTGTCTGTTTGCACAATAGGAAATGGCAATCATGGTCGTTTCTGAGAATGTGCCCGTCGTTTTTAGGCAGAATGCACGTCCGCCATGCGTGGCATGGCGTTCGCGCTCGGGGGTGGACAACAGAAGCCGCGGCGCTATGGGCGGGGGCCCCAGCCCTGCCCGCGCCGCTCGCTTGAGGGCCCGTCCTCGCAGGGGGAGCGCCCGCTTCGCCCGCCCGCAAAG
>JAZQHO010000044.1:0-9748 GCA_045540635.1 Candidatus Limiplasma sp. | reverse complement strand
TTCGTATTCTTGAAGGGAAATGGGTGGTCATATCTAAGAACAAGGCACCTGCAATTCACTTTGTCATTCACAATCCACAGCTCCGCAGTGCTTTGGAAAATATGACCATTCCGATTTCCGAAGAAAATAATGAAGAATAAGAGAATCGCTATATCTTACAAAAAGTTATCATATGAGAAAGGCGGTAGTGTTCAAATCACTACCGCCTTTCATCATCTGTATATTAAGTCTGTGTTCACCAATTCTGCGGCTCTTTGGCAAATGTTATTCATTCTGCCAACCCACGCCGACTGATGTCGCTGTCCCCATAAGCCGATAGACTGTTCTTCTTCATCGGAAAGGGCAAGGTCGGGCAAGTAATAATCACCTTGTAGAGTGTAGCTGATACCCGTCGGTTCGTTATAAATGTGCTTTTCCATAATCACACCTCCTTGTAGATCACCTTGAATTTCTTTTGCTTCGCATCAATAATTTTCAGCAAAACCTCATCCACCGCATCGGTGTACTTACCGTTAGAAATAAGGTTGTTCCGCATTTCGTTCAGACAGTTCACAACCACCCGCCGTTCAAAATCATCAAGTGCTATGTAATACTTCTTATCTCGCATATCGCAACCTCCTTTGATTTTCTACCATAATTGTACTCAAAGGCGGTTTGACAGTCGAATGTACCGCTATAAACAGAAAAACACCAAGAAAAACTGTGAAAGTTTTTCTTGGTGCGGATATTATTGAGGGTTATTCTGATTTACATTGCTTTGCTTGAATTCCACTTAATTGCTTCCAATCGTTATACGTGCGTAATTCTTGTGCAATAGCATCACGCCTATCGATTCCTAATGAAAGGCAAACGTGATATTCTAACAGAACACGCAAAATAAAAATGGCTTCTAAAAGATCATTTCCTTTTAAAGCTTTTGCCTCTTTTGATTTTCCGTTTTGTTTATTATAGATTAATTCGCCCGATATTGGTTCATCAAAATTTGAAACATTCCTGTGTAATGCCTATCAATATCAATATTTTCCCACATAAATAGTTCTCCTTATTTCGTTTACACTCAATATTATTCTGTGTTTATATTATAACAGATATTGTCTTGTTTTTCAAACGACTTGCTTATATGTAAAACCGCCACCTTAGAACTTAATCTAAGATGGCGGTCTCTGTTCGTATTAGAGCATCACCTTGACGGCAAAGCCGCCACTAAAAAAGTAGGTGTTCGTCCAATACACGTTTGGTGGAGTATAGGGGAGTCGAACCCCTGGCCTCTACAATGCGAATGTAGCGCGCTACCAACTGCGCTAATACCCCAAATCGCCGGTCTTGCAACCAGCGAAAGATATTATAGCAAACATTGCCTCTGTTTGCAAGGACTTTTTGCAAATTCCTTATGCCTTGGGCGGCAGCATGGTAAGGGCGATACGGTGTTTTTTCACATCTACATCCACCACCCAGACCTTGACCACATCCCCTACCTTGACCACCTCGGAGGGATGCTTGATAAACCGGGTGGACATACGGCTGATGTGCACCAGACCGTCCTGATGGACACCGATATCTACAAAGGCACCGAAATCGATCACGTTGCGGACAGTGCCCATCAGTTCCATACCGGCAGCCAGATCCTTGATATCAAGCACATCGGTGCGGAGAATGGGCTTGGGCAGATCATCACGGGGGTCGCGGCCGGGCTTCTGCAGTTCGCGCACGATATCCTTCAGCGTAGGCACACCCACCGAAAGCTCCTCCGCCAGCTTGCCCAGACCGCGCTCATCCACGCGCTGATTCAGATCGCCGAGCTTGCCTTCCCTGATATCGCTCAGTTGATAACCGAGAGTCTCCAGCAGCGCTTTGGCAGCGGGGTAGCTTTCTGGGTGGACTGCGGTGGCATCCAGTGCATTCTTGCTGTCCCGTACACGCAGGAATCCGGCGCATTGCTCAAAAGCTTTGGGCCCCAGCTTAGGCACCTTCTTCAACTGCGCACGGGTTTCGATGCCATTCTCCTCGCGGTAGGCGACGATGTTCTTGGCCAGTGCCGGGCCGATGCCTGCCACATGAGCAAGCAGCGAGGGAGACGCTGTGCTCAGTTCCACGCCTACATTGTTTACACAACTTTCAACAACGCCATCCAGCGTTTCTTCCAGCTGGCTCTCCTTCAGATCGTGCTGGTACTGGCCCACACCGATGGCCTTGGGGTCAATCTTGACCAGCTCGGCAAGGGGATCCTGCATGCGGCGGGCGATGCTGACGGCGCTGCGCAGGGATACATCAAATTGTGGGAACTCTTCCGCTGCCAGCTTGCTGGCAGAATAAACTGACGCACCGGCTTCGCTGACGATCATATACGCAGTTCCGGGGTTCAGATCCGGCAGAAGAGAAGCGATAAACTGCTCTGCTTCGCGGGATGCGGTGCCGTTACCGATGGCAATGGCAGTAACGCCGTACTTTTTGCACATGGCAGTGATCTCCTGCCGTGCACGTGCCTTTGCAGCTTCCTGTCCCGGAAGGGTGAAATGTCCCACACCGGTGGCCAACACTTTGCCGTTTTCATCCACCACAGCAAGCTTGCAACCGGTACGGAAGCCGGGGTCAACGCCGAGGGTCACTCGTCCTTTCACAGGAGGAGCCATCAGCAGCTGATGCAGGTTCTTACCAAACACCTGTATGGCGGCGGTGCCTGCACGCTCCGTCAAGTCGCTGCGGATCTCGCGCTCAAGGCTGGGCTTGATAAGGCGATCCCATGCATCCTGCGTGGTCAGTTTGATCTGTTGAGTGGTTACGCTGCCTTCCCGGACAAAGGCTTTATCCAGTACGCCTACAGAGGCTTCATCATCCATTTTGACGGTGACTTTCAGAAACTCTTCGCGCTCGCCGCGGTTGATAGCGAGGATGCGGTGCCCGGGCAGGGTGCGTACATCCTGCGAGAATTCGTAGTACATGCTGTAGACGCTGTCCTCATCCTTGGCATTGCGGGTCTCGATGATGCCGGTACGGTTGAGCAGCGCACGCAGTGCCTTGCGGGCATCTGCATCATCGCTCATCTGTTCGGAGAGAATGTCGCGGGCTCCCTGCAAAGCATCCTCAGCGGTGAGTACGCCTTTTTCTTCGTTGATATAGGGAACAGCCAAATCCTCTGCGGTGCCGGTCTTGACGTTCTGCATCAGCAGCTGCAGGGCAAGGGGTTCCAGGCCTTTTTCCTTGGCGATGGTAGCACGGGTGCGGCGCTTGGGGCGGAAGGGGCGATAGATGTCCTCAAGCTCGGCAAGGGTGGTGGCAGCAGCCAGCTTTGCGCTGATCTCTTCCGTCAGGTTGCCCTGCTCGGTAAGGGTGTTTTCGATCTCGCTGCGGCGCTTTTCAAGCCCACGAAGATACTGGAGGCGCTCGTAGATCTCTCTAAGCACCTGATCGTCCAGAGAGCCGGTAAGCTCCTTGCGGTAACGGGCGATGAAGGGAATGGTGTTGCCGTCATCGATCAGTTTGAGCACATTCTCACACTGTGCAGCCGCAAGATGAAACTCCTGACAAAGCGTTGCTTTGATATCCAAGCTTTCTCATCCTTTCCTTTTTCAATTTCATACTTAAACAGTATACCATGCTTTGCTCGGTTTTTCCAGCAGAGGAATATATCGTTGACTGCGCTGACACCATTTGATAGGATTACAAATACAACCGAAGGAGGGATCCTCTATGAACGATGCTCACAGGGAGTTGCTTTCGTTTCTTGAGCCTTTTGAATACGAGTACCATACGCATGATAAAGCGCATACCATTGAGGATTGTCTTGCTATGCCCTTTAGCAGCGATGATGTGACCATCTGTAAGAATATCTTTCTTGCAAACCGTCAGCAGACAGCCTTTTATTTATTACTGCTGAAGCCCCATACGCCGTTTCGCACCTCCGTCGTCAGCAAGGCGCTGGGTTCCAGCCGTCTCAGCTTCGCACCGGAGGAGGCACTCCCCCGCCTTCTGCATCTCACCAGCGGCAGCGTAAGCCCACTGGGCTTGTTTTACGACAGGGATCATCGCATTACCCTTGTGGCGGAGCAGGCGGTTCAGGATACACCGAAGATCGCCTTCCACCCCTGCGACAACAGCGCCACCGTTATCTTTTCACAGGCGGAATTCTGGCAGAAGGTACTGCCTGCCCTCGGTGTTTCTCCTGTGCTGATCGATCTTTCGCCTACCACAGAAACTTCGCCGTAACATTGCTTTTTTGCCGGAAACATTGTATTATTATAAGAGCGCCGGAGATGGCTCCGGAGGCGCACAAACAACATACTCTTCCTGCCCTGCGGGAATGAACATCAATGGAGGAATGAACAATGGCCAAGCACAATCACTTTGGCGGCTTCGGCGGTGGCGCCAACATGCAGCAGCTTATGCGTCAGGCTCAGAAGCTTCAGGAGCAGATGACCAAGGCACAGGACGATATCGATGCCCGTGAGTTTACCGCCCAGGCCGGCGGCGGCATGGTATCTGTTACCGTTACCGGCAAGAAGGAACTGAAGGCGCTTACCATCAACCCCGAATGTGTGGATCCCGACGATGTGGATATGCTGCAGGATATGATCATGGCTGCGGTCAACGAAGCCCTTCGCACTGCCGAGGAGACCCGCAATGCGGAGCTGAGCCGTCTGGCCCCCGGTATGGGCGGTATGTTCTAAGCCATGGCTCAGCAATTGGAGCCCATTGCCAAGATGGTAGCTCAGCTGTCCCGGCTGCCCGGCATCGGTCAAAAGAGCGCACAAAGGCTTGCATACCATATCATCAGCATGCCGCTGGAGGATGTGCGTGAGCTTGCCACCGCTGTTTATCAAGGCCGAAAAGCGATCCAGTACTGTCAGGTGTGTGGCAACTATGCGACCGGCGAAAAATGCACCATCTGCGAAAATGAGCGTCGGCACAACGGACAGATCTGTGTAGTACGCGACCCGCGGGACGTGGCAGCCATTGAGCGCATGCGCGATTTTCAGGGCACATACCACGTGCTGCATGGTACCCTTTCCCCCATGGATGGCGTTGGGCCGGAAGATATCCGCATCAAGGAGCTGCTGAGCCGTCTGGCGGATGGCAGCGTTACCGAGGTGATCATCGCCACGAATCCGGATATCGAAGGCGAAGCGACCGCTTCGTATATTGCGCGGCTCATCAAGCCCATGGGGCTGCTGGTGACACGTATCGCCCACGGCGTACCTGTAGGCAGCGATTTGGAATACGCAGACGAGATCACCCTCGCAAAGGCCATCGAAGGCCGCCGCGAGATGTAAACCAAAGAATAAATACGGCGGCTTTTGCCCCCTCCCTCCATGGGAATGGAGCAAAGCCGCCTTTTCAGACACTTGTAACCGAACGGAGGTTCCCGTTATGCCAAAGCTCGATCCATCTTCCCCACTTGTTTGGCTATTGCTGGCTGCTGTCTGCGCATTGATCGTATTGTTGTGTATGGTTCTTTCTACCGTGCGCACACAGCGCGCACAGACGGTGCAACTGCTTCGATTATTGCAGCAGCAGCAAACCGCCGGTATTGATGGTGTAAAAGATCTGCTCACCGTCCAGTCTGCTCAGCAGAGGGATGAGCTCCTGGGCGGCATACAGCGCTCCAACGATTCTGTAATGACTGTGCTCTCCGGCGTTATGCAGCTGCAAAGCGAGCAGGTGAACACCCTGCTGAAGCAAAGCCAGGATACCAGCCTTGCCTTTGATCAGCGGCAAGAGACCATGCAGCGCATTACCGAAGAAAGCCTGCGCCGCATGGAGCTGCAAATGCAAAATACCGATGCGCAGGCTGCCACGCTACTCAAGCAGAACGATGCCCGCATGGAAACGTTGCGGCAGGCTGTGGAAAGCGGCCTTACCCAACTGAGGAGCGAAAACGCTCAAAAGCTGGAGGAAATGCGCCAGACCGTAGATGAGAAGTTGAACGACACCTTGGAGAAGCGCCTCAGCGGCAGCTTCGAGCAGGTAAGCCAGCGGTTGGAGCAGGTGTACCGTTCCCTTGGCGAGATGAATACACTGGCCAGCGGTGTAGGCGATCTGAAACGCATGCTGGGCAATGTAAAGACCCGTGGTGTCTGGGGCGAAATGCAGCTTGGCGCACTTCTGGAGCAGGCGCTGACTACCAGCCAATACCGTTGCAATGTGGAGGTGGTTCCCGGCAGTGGCGAGCGGGTCGAGTATGCGGTATGTCTGCCCGGTAAGGATGGGCAGGGGCAGCTGTATCTTCCTATCGACAGTAAATTCCCACAGGAGGATTATGCACGCCTTACAGAAGCAGCAGAGTTTGGTGATGCACCCGCCACCGAAGCCGCCAGGAAAGGACTGATGAATGCTGTACGCATTGAGGCAAAGCGGATCGGCAAATATATCGCACCGCCACATACCACCGATTTTGCAGTCATGTTTCTGCCTCTGGAGGGACTGTACGCAGAGGTGATGCGCCATGCGGATGTGGTGGAGGCACTGCAGAGGCAGCAGCGTATCCTGATCGCCGGGCCCAGCACGCTATTGGCGTTGCTCAACAGTCTGCAAATGGGCTTTCGTACCCTTGCCATCGAGCAGCGTTCGGCAGAAGTATGGGAGCTGTTGGGAACAGTCAAGTCGGAGTTCGGGGTTTTTGCGCAGCTTCTTCTCAAAACACAGGAAAAACTCCAGCAGGCTACCGACAGTATCGATACTGCCTTTGTTCGTACCCGCAAAATCGAAAAGCAGCTCAAGAATGTGGAGGCGTTGAAGAGCGAGAATGTGGCTTCTCTGCCTGCGGGAAAGGAAAGCTGAACTCCATAGCGCCACGCAGAACAAACGAGCATCCCTGCGGATGCTCGTTTGTTCTATGGGTCAAAGCAGCTATCGTTGTAGTTGTTGCTTGAAACAGCGTGGCTTTTGTCCTTTGGCGGGGATAAATGATCCGTTCAGGCTTTCTCGATCTCCATGGCGATCAATGCGGGGCGCTGGCTCATATCCCCGGCGGTGAGCCGGAGCAGGGGTACAGTGAGCGCCTCCGTACCGGCGGCCTTAAGGAAATCCTCCAGCGTAGTAACGGGCATATCCGGGTTGTAGGAGGTGCGGTAGTGCATGGGAATGCACACCTTGGGGGCCAGCTGCTTCCAAACAGACACAGCTTCATTGGCATCGATGGTATAGGTGCCGCCCACCGGAAGCAACAGTACATCCAGTTTGCCGATGGTCTTGATCTGATCTTCGGTAAGCAAGTGTCCCAAATCGCCTGCATGGCCGATCCTGAGCCCTTCTGCTTCGAGAACGAAGAACAGGTTCTGTCCGCGGCGGGTTCCCTGATGGTGGTCGTGGCATGTACCGATGCCGGTGATCGTAAGCCCCTTCAAATGGTGCAACCCAACAGTATCGACGGCGAGATACTCGCCTGTGATGGCTGCGATCCCGTCGTGATCGTGGTGGTGATGGCTCATAGTGACCACATCCGCTGGCAGACGGCGGCAGGGATACTGATAGAACCCATCGTAGGGATCCATGGCGATTACAGTACCGTTTTCCAGCGCGATGGTAAAGAAAGCGTGTCCCTGATAGCGAATGATCATATGTTATCCTCCTGTTGTAGAGTCTGCACCAGAAGCCCGCATGCAGCAGCGGGCAAAGGCTGGCGGCGGTTCAGGCGTTCTGCACAAAGGCTGTAAAGGCGCAAGGCTTGTCTGGCGGTTTCTTTGGGCTCCAAAAGCGTCAGCTTCATCAAGGCACGAACCAGATCCATCGGTTGCCGGGAAAGGGGAGCCGGATGGGCCTGCAAAAGTCGGCAGAGTGCATACAGGGCATGCTGCTCCTGCTTCTGCGGCAATACCGGCATCTTTGCCTGTATGCAGAACAACGTATCCTCCGGCGGGAGATCGATGTGCCACAAACCGTCTGCTGTGTGCGGAAGGATGGCAAAGCCTGCTCTCGCCAACGCTGCCAGGGCGGCGGAAGGATCGTTTTTCCGGCGAGGCAGATCGCAGACCCAGAAGCAATCGTCGCTGCGGCTCAGGCGCAGCATGGGCGGTTTTTCTGCGTAGCTGCAGAGCAGCTGCCAGAGTTCTTGCTGCCGGGTGAACAGATCAGCCATTTTGCACCATGATTTGCATATGCATGGTATGCATTCCTGCAAACTGCCCGCCCATGTCCATCTGATACACCAGCAGGATCTCGCCGCCATCCTCGGCCAGATCGTAATGCAGGCGGGTGCAGAAAACGGCCATCTCCATAGAGCCGAACGGCATGTGGTATTCGCACTCGTAGCGCTGGCCGCGTTGGAAAACCATCTGCGTTGAATAGTCGCCTTCACGGTGCATTGTAACCATATCGTCCTTGACAGTGACTACTACAGTCTGCGGCGGGATGCTTTCATCCAGTGTTTCCTGATAGGTAACAAAGGCGGAGTCCTCTTGCAGCGTGAGGGTGCCGGTGGTCATCAGAGAAATGGGTTCCTCGCTGTCATCATCCCTCCGGACACTGGAATGGATGCTCACCAGTACGGGAATCACGTTCATTGTGTTCTCCCCCTTAACGGAATTTCGAAATAATGGTATAATCAGTTATACTATACCACATAAAAAGGAGCGCTTGCAATGCTGCAGCTGGATGCCCGTGCAAAAATCAACTGGACGCTGGATATTCTTGGCCGGCGTGAGGATGGCTATCATCTGATGGATATGCTGATGCAATCGGTAACGCTTGCAGACCGAGTAACGCTTGAGGCGGCAGATGTGTTGACCCTTCAGGTGCTTACAGGCGGGCATGATACTTCCGTGACTTCGGAAGATGCAGCAGCGGCACCTGTGCCTGCTGACGAGCGGAATATCGCCTACAAAGCAGCGCTTGCTTTGCAAAGGTATACCGGCTGCTGCAAAGGCGCAGCCATTACACTGCAAAAGAACATCCCCTCCGGTGCAGGCATGGGTGGCGGCAGCGCCGATGCGGCTGCGGTGCTGTATGGACTCGATCAACTTTGGCAGTTGGGGCTCAGCAGGCAGGAACTGCTTACCATCGGCCTTGAGCTTGGCGCTGATGTACCGTTCATGCTTACCGGCGGTCTGGCCCGTGTAAGTGGGATCGGCGAGAAGATCGTTCCGCTCCGGCCTGCTCCGATTGTCTGGCTTGCCCTGATCCAGCCCTGTGATGGTTTGAGCACAAAGGATATTTTTACGGCATACGACTCCCCCGCTCCTGATCTCTGCATTCGCCATCCGAGAACGGAGGTTGCTCAGGATGCACTTATCAAGAGAGATCTGCAATCACTGGGCAGCGCCATGGATAATGTGCTGGAGAGCATCAGCGTTGCCAAGAAACCGGCGATCGCCGAAACTGCCCGGCAGATGGAACGTGCAGGAGCCATCCGCGGCATGATGACGGGCAGTGGATCTGTTGTGTATGGTGTGTTTGCTTCCAAGGAGGCTGCCTTTGCGGCGAAAGCAGCGTTTGAAGAGATGGGAACCCGTTGCATCGTTACCGCCACAGCAGAGGAAGGCATTGTTACTGTTGGCTGAAAGCATTGCAGGGAAACGGTTTGAGGCTGACAGGTAAAAAACATGGCTAAATTCGAGAAATAATGCTTGACATTTACCCCATACATGTGTATAATTTGAAAAGTGCTTAGGGGCATGGTGTAATGGTAACACGTGGGTCTCCAAAACCTTTGTTGTGGGTTCGAATCCTACTGCCCCTGCCAAAGTCTCTCAGAAATGAGAGGCTTTTTGTTTTATCTCCTCGCGCGACGCATCCAAAATGATCATCCAACGACAGG
>JAZQHO010000043.1:0-2104 GCA_045540635.1 Candidatus Limiplasma sp. | reverse complement strand
GGTGGATGGCGAGCTGCCCCTCACCATTGGCGGCGGCAGCGGTCAGAGCCGCCTGTGCATGCTGATGCTGGGTAAGGCGCATATTGGCGAGGTGCAATCCTCCATCTGGGATGCGGATACCCAGCGCAAGTGCCGGGAGGCAGGCATCACCCTGCTGTAAGGCATATCACACCCGAAAGAAGGAACGTGAATGAAACCCATCGATCTGGTCATCAAGATCGGTTCCATGGCGCTGATCCAGAAAGAGGACAGCGTGATCGACTATAATGTATTCCAGCGGCTGGGCAACGCTTTGCGCCCGGGTATGCTGCTTGTCACCAGCGGCGCTGCCGAGATCGGCCGTCTGGATTACATCCAGCGCACCGGCTGCGAGCTGGGCGGCATGACCGAGCAGGACAAGGTGGACTATGCTTCGCAGGGGCAGACCATCCTGATGAACACCTACCGCAGCTTCATCCGCCCGGAATACGGCGTGCGGCAGGTGCTGGTGGAGCATAACCACTTCAACGATCCCCAGCGTCGGGAGCATATCCGGCATTTGTTGGAACGTGCTGCCGAACAGGCGGCGATCCCCATCGTCAACTACAACGACCCTGTCAATGACGAGGAAGTGCGCAAGCTGGAGCTTGCCAGCGTGCGCGCCCAGGGTCGGGATGCGGTGGAGTGCGTGGATAACGACGAGACTGCCGAGGTGATCGCCGAGTTGGTAGGTGCCAAAACGCTGATCCTCTTTACCAGCACCGACGGCATCTATCTGGATAAGGACGACCCCAGCACCCTTGTGCGGGAGGTGGTCAGCGACAACCTGCCCGATCTGCGCATGCGTGTGGCAGAGCTGATGGAGCATTGCAACGGTGCCAGCCGCAGCGGTGCCAACGGCGCCAAAGCCAAGCTGGCTTACGCGCTGCGTGCTGCCGAGCATGGCACTACGGTGATCATTGCCAACGCCCGCTATCATATCGAAGATCTGCTCCGCGGCAAGGTGCCCTGCACCAAGCTGGGCTTGAAGGAGGCTTGAGCATGAAGCCGGAAACTCTGTGGCTGATCAGCGGTCTGGCTGGTACGCTCTGCGTGCTGGTATGCCTCTGGTGCATGATGAACAAGCGCAGCGGTCTGCTCACCCGTCTGAACGGTTTGCAGCAGGGCTTTACCATGCCCGACCTCCGCTTCCATTATAAGGCGGATGCGCTCTACACCACGCTGGATGCGGTGGGCGAGGAGGGCAAGCGCCTGATGCTCCGTTTCTGGTGCATCGATCTGGCACTGATCTGCGGCATGTTTGCCATGATGGCGGCAGTCACCAACAATGTGGCAACGATTCCGTGGATCGCAGCCATCATGCTGTGGGCCAACATCATCCGTGCTGCTGCGGATGTGCTGGAGGATGTGCTGCTGCTCATCGCCTGCGCTGCCTACCCTGCAAGGAAGCGTTCGATCCCTGCCAATGTGGCGGGTGTGGTAACGGCGGTCAAGTGGGTGGCTGCGGTGCTCTGGGTGGCGGGCATGTTCCTGAGCCTGTTCCTTCGTGGCTGGAGCATGTAAGGGCGCTTTTGGAGGTGCAGGTATGAACATCAACGAGTATCAGCAGCTGGCTATGACTACGCTGAATCCGCAGCTGAGCAAAAGGGATGTGCTCATCAACAGCGTAATGGGCTTGTGCGGCGAATCCGGCGAGGCGATCGATATCGTCAAGCGCTGGATGGCACAGGGGCATGAGCTGGATAAGGCACATCTGATCAAGGAGCTTGGCGATATCGCATGGTATCTGGCGGAAGCAGCCACAGCGCTGGAGATCCCGCTGGAGGATGTGTTTCAGGGGAATATTGATAAGCTGAAGAAACGTTATCCCGATGGGTTTGCGGTGGAAAGATCCCTCGTACGCCCGGAGGGAGATCTCTGATAACGAGCCGGAGGATATGCCTCCGGCGGCATACGAAAACGCCCGGTGCAAACGCGCCGGGCGTTTTTGTATAAGTAAAACCACAGGCTAGGCCTGTGGTTCGGTGAAGGTTAACCGATGAGGAAGCGCAAAAAACTCCTTTTGCTATAATGAGGATGCGGTCTGGCAACTGCACCAAAGCAAAAGGAGGTCACAAGGAAATGC
>JAZQHO010000042.1:0-7000 GCA_045540635.1 Candidatus Limiplasma sp. | reverse complement strand
GCCTGCTGCTTTTGCATGCCATGAGCCTGTACCGCCGCGTGCGCCACGAGGATTTTGACCTGTGCGCCATTATGCTCACCACCGGCAAGGAAAAGCCGGATACCAGCGTCATTGAAAAGATGTGCGCCGATCTGGATGTGCCGCTGACGGTGCGCCACACGGATCTGTACGAGATCCTCTTTGAGATCCGCAAGGATCCCCATCCCTGCGCCCTGTGCGCCAAGATGCGCCGAGCCATGCTGTGCGACATGTGCAACGACATGGGGCTGAACAAGCTTGCGCTGGGCCATCACCGGGAGGACGCGCTGGAGACCTTCCTGCTGAGCCTCGTATACGAAGGCCGGCTGCATGTTTTCCATCCCAACAGCTACCTGAGCCGCTCCAACATCTGGGTGATCCGGCCGATGATCTTCCTGCCGGAGAAGCATGTGCTGCATATGCAGAAGCAGCTCAACATGCCCATCCTCAAGAACCCCTGCCCCGCCAACGGCTACACCAAGCGGGAGGAGATGAAGGAGCTTTTGGCCGAGCTGACCAAACGCTACCCCACCCTGAAGGACAGCATGCTCTCCGCCCTCAAAAACGAGGCTCAGTACAACCTGTGGAACATGTCACCCATCCCCGCCGCCAATCCGCTGCCGGGCATGGCGCAGGAGAGCGGCGATGAGCTCTGATGCCCTGCCGGTCGGATACAGGCATCATCTGCGCAGATATTGCTTGAAATTTTGGTTGATTGATAGTATAGTGCATGTGTAACTTTCCCTGTTGACTTACAAGAATGTATTTGCAGAATGCAAGGAGGCTCTCCCTTATGGTAGCTTGGAAGAACATGGACACCCTCGCCGCTTATCAGGAGCTGAAGAATACCAAGCCTGTGGATCTGGCCAGTGTTATGAGCGGCGAAAACGGCGCTCAGCGTGTAAAGAACTATACCGTGCCCATGGGCGCGGATATGGACTTCAACTACGGCGCCCGCCCCGTGGATGATGCCATTCTGGCTGCGCTGGCCAATTTTGCCAAGGAAGCACAGCTTACCGAGAAGTTTGCCGAGCTCTACAACGGCGCTGTCATCAACACCGGCGAAAACCGCATGGTGCTGCACCACCTGACCCGCGGCCAGCTGGGCAACAACGTTGTGGCCGACGGCGTGGACAAGCGCGCTTTCTACCTTGAGCAGCAGCAGAAGATCGCCGATCTGGCAAACAAGGTGCATGCCGGCGAGATCACCAACGCTGCGGGCGAAAAGTTCACCACCGTTGTGCAGATCGGCATCGGCGGCAGCGATCTGGGCCCCCGCGCCATGTATCTGGCACTGGAAAACTGGGCCAAGGTGAACGATACCTTCAAGATGAAGGCCGAGTTCATCAGCAATGTGGACCCCGACGATGCTGCCGGCGTGCTCAGCAAGATCGACGTGGCGCATACCATCTTCGTGCTGGTCTCCAAGAGCGGCACCACGCTGGAGACCCTCACCAACGAATCCTTCGTGAAGGATGCCCTCGTCAAGGCCGGTCTCAACCCCTCCAACCACATGATCGCCGTTACCAGCGAGACCTCCCCCCTTGCCAAGAGCTCCGATTATCTGGCTGCTTTCTTTATGGATGATTACATCGGCGGCCGCTACTCCTCCACCTCCGGCGTGGGCGGCGCTGTGCTGTCTCTGGCCTTCGGCCCCGAGGTTTTCCAGCGCTTCCTCAACGGCGCTGCCGAGGCTGATGCCCTTGCCAAGAACGAGGATCTGCTCCGGAACCCCGCTATGCTGGATGCCATGATCGGCGTGTACGAGCGCAATGTGCTGGGCTACCCCACCACCGCCGTGCTGCCCTACTCTCAGGCCATGAGCCGCTTCCCCGCTCACCTGCAGCAGCTGGATATGGAATCCAACGGCAAGTCCGTCAACCGCTATGGCGAGCCCGTTGACTATGTGACCGGCCCCGTCATCTTCGGCGAGCCCGGCACCAACGGTCAGCATTCCTTCTATCAGCTGCTCCATCAGGGCACGGATATCATCCCTCTGCAGTTCATGGGCTTCAAGAACAGCCAGATGGCCACCGATGTGGTCATTCAGGGCAGCACCAGCCAGCAGAAGCTGTGCGCCAACGTGGCTGCGCAGATCATCGCCTTCGCCTGCGGCAAGCAGGATGAGAACCGCAACAAGAACTTCGTCGGCGGCCGTCCCTCCAGCATCATCATCGGCAAGCAGCTCACCCCCGAAGCACTGGGCGCTCTGCTGGCCCACTACGAAAACAAGGTGATGTTCCAGGGCTTCGCCTGGAACCTGAACAGCTTCGATCAGGAAGGCGTGCAGCTGGGCAAGGTGCTGGCCACCCGCGTGCTCAAGGGCGAGACCGACGGCGCTCTCAAGGCCTACAGCGACCTGCTGGGCATCTGATCGTATTGTGGAGAATGAACCTGAGCCAAAGGGCTCTGCCCTTTGGAAACCCGCTTAAAGGGCAACGCCCCTTAAGAATCCCGCTTTCTGCACCTGCTTCGCAGGCGCAGGGGGCGGGTTTTTTGATGGGGAATGGACTTGCGGCTTGGCGCTGGGCGGCACCCACCTGTGCAGGCTCCCTCTCCAGAGGGCACCGAAGGGAAGCGCGTGCGCTGTGCGCCGAAGGCGTTTCAGGCCCCGCCTGCGGGGTGGGTTATGCCCGACAAGCGAGTTTTACCCGGCTTGGGTGATCCATCCACCCCCGGCAACCCTGTTCGGGAGGCAAGAGATGCATCCGCAGCCAACAGCCGGCCCGCACGCGACGGTAGAGAGCGACGTCAAATCCCCTGCCCTTTTTCGGGGCGGGTAAAGGGAGCACTGCGGAGACTAACAAACACGAAGTGTGTCCAGCAACTGCGGATGAACCGCTGATTGCGACCGCCGCCCCGGGAAAGGGTAATCAAGGGATTTGACCAAAGCGAACGTGTCGCTGTTTTCTGGTTACTCTTTTGCGTCAAAAGAGTAACCGCAGGTGTGGGGCGCGGAACCCCACCCTGTTGCTCGCAGCGGAACTGCGGGGTGGCTTCCGGCGGGGCGTACAACCCCTCCGGCGCTCCGCGCCACCTCCCCTTACACAGGGGAGGCTGTGTGTGGGCGCTGTGCGCCACCTCCCCTTACACAAGGGAGGCTGCGGAGCCCCCCTCCCCCTCAGGGCTGGTCATCCCCCTTTAGAGATGCTATAATACCCATAGCAAAAACGTCATTTCGAGGTGAGCTTTCCCCATGATGAGATTCCTGCCCCGGCAGACCCCCGGCGAGGATGCCGATCTGAGCGCCCTGCACCCCTACGAAGGGGTGGTGGCGCGGCTGCTGCATGCCCGGGGCGTGCGCACTGCCGGGGAGGCGGAGCGTTTTCTGCACCCGGATCTTTCCATGCTCCACGACCCCATGCGCATGCAGGGCATGGAGGAGGCGCTGCGCATCCTTGCCAAAGCCAAGGCGGAGCATACCCCCACCGTGGTCTATGGCGACTATGATGTGGACGGCATCTGCGCCACCGCCATCCTGACCCATGCGCTGCGCCGCTACGGGGTGGATGCGCAGCCCCACCAGCCGCTGCGGGCAGAGGGCTACGGCCTCAACTGCGCAGCGGTGGAGCAGCTGGCAAAGACCTACCGCCTGCTGGTAACGGTGGATCTGGGCATCACCAACCACGAGGAGGTACGCCTTGCCCAGCGCCTTGGCATGACGGTGATCGTGACCGACCACCACGGTCTGGGGCTGGAGATGAGCCCTGCCGATGTGGCCATGAACCCCCTGCTGGGGGATTATCCCTTCCCCCGGCTGTGCGGCGCAGGTGTTGCCTTCAAGCTGGCAACGGCGCTGCTGGGGCTGGAAAACTGCCATGAATATCTGGATCTGGCGGCCCTTGCCACCGTGGCGGATATCGTGCCCCTCCGGGACGAGAACCGGGCCATCGTGGCCTGCGGCCTGCCGGTGATCGCCGGGGCCAGGCGCCCGGGCATCAAGGCGCTGCTGTCGGTGTGCGGCAACCCCAACCCGGTCACGGCGGATACGCTGGGCTTCCAGCTGGGGCCCCGCATCAACGCTGCCGGGCGGCTGGGCGATGCAAGCGTGGCTGTGCGCCTGCTGCTGACCGGGGATGCCGCCGAAGCGGAGCGGCTGGCGCAGCAGCTGGACGAATGGAACACCCAGCGCAAGAACGAGGAGAACCGGCTGGTCAGCGCCGCCGGAAAAGCCGCCGAGGAACATGATTTTTCGCTGGGCAAGGCGCTGGTGGTCAGCGGGGATCACTGGCACACCGGCGTGATCGGTCTGGCGGCGGGGCGTCTCTGCACCCGCTACAGCTGCCCGGTCTGCGTGCTCAGCCGGGAGGACGGCGTGCTCCACGGCAGCCTGCGCAGCGTACCGGGGGTGCACATCCACAACTGCTTGAAGGAATGTGACGATCTGCTCACCCGCTACGGCGGGCACGAGCAGGCGGGAGGCGTCACCCTGCCTGCGGAGAATGAGGAGGCCTTCCGGCAGCGGCTGGAGGCGGCGGTAGCCAAATATGACGAGAGCCTGTTCCAGCCCGCCCAGCTCTACGATGAGGAAGTGACCCTTGCCGAATGCACCCGGGAGCTGCAAGAGATGCTTGCACTGCTGGCACCCTTCGGCTGCGAGAACCCTGCGCCCCTTCTGCTGGTGCGGGATGCCATCCCTGTGGAGCGGCGTGCGGTAGGCGCAGAGGGCGCACACCTGAAGCTGTCTCTGCGGCAGGGGGAGCGGATCCTGCCGGGCATCGGGTTTTCCATGGGCAGCATGGCAGCCGCCATGCCCGACCGGGTGGATGTGGTGTTCTCGCTGGAAACAAACGAGTTCCGGGGGCAGACCAGCCTGCAGGCGCAGGTGAAGGCGCTGCGCCCGGTGCGTGAGGCACAGCGGGAGCAGCTGGCCCGCCCGGACGGTATCCCGGAGCAGGAGAAGCTGCTGGCGTATCTGGAAAGCGGTTTTGCACTTCTGGCAGGAAAAGAGGCTGCCGGGGGCGAATATTTGACTGTTCAGGCAAATATCCATCAGCTGTCGGCAGCGGTGGCTGCGCCGGAGCGGGGGCTGCTGGTCATCACCCACAGCAATGCGGCAGCCGCGCGGCTTCTGGAGGCGGGGCCGGAGCTGGTCTACTGCGACCGGGGCGCGCCGGATGTGCGCTGCTTTGCCACACTGATGCACCAGCCCCGCTGGGAATGCCTCACCGGCCACTGGCGGCAGGTGTATCTTGCCGACGGCGAGGCCTTCCCCGGCGAAGGGGCGCTTCTGCACCGCATGCTGCCCGAGGCGCAGATCCATGTGCTGCCGGGGAGCCGTGCCCTGCAAAGCCTGTGCGCGGCGCTGGATGCGGGCGATGAAGCCTTCCGCGTGCTGTACAGGGCGCTCAGGCAGGTGGCCTTCCGCTCTGCGGCAGAAGCCGCCGCCTATGCGGGGCTCACCCTGCCCCAGACCCTGACCGGCCTTCTGGCCTTCCACCAGCTGGGGCTCATCGACTACTGTCAGGCTCCCTTCCGCTACACCGTGCTGCCGCCGGTCAAGTGCAGCCTCAGCGACAGCCTTGTGCTGGGCACCCTGCGCCGCCCGGTATGATCCCCCACACATCCAACTGCGGCCGTGCCGCTCTACATAAAGGAGGAATCCCCCATGGAAAACCAGTTGATTACCCCTAAAAAGACGATCTTCTCCGGCATCCAGCCCTCCGGTACGCTGACGCTGGGCAACTATATCGGCGCACTGCGGAATTTCACCCTCCTGCAGGATGAATACAACTGCATCTACTGCGTGGTGGATATGCATGCCATCACCGTGCGCCAGAACCCTGCCGATCTGCGCCGCCGCTGCCTTGAGCTGGCTGCCACCTACATCGCCTGCGGTCTGGATCCCAAAAAGAACATCATCTACTGCCAGAGCCATGTAAGCGGCCACGCCGAGCTGAGCTGGATCCTCAACTGCTACACCTACATGGGCGAGTTGCAGCGCATGACCCAGTACAAGGACAAGGCTGCCAAGCATGCCGACAACATCAACGCCGGTCTGTTCACCTACCCTGTGCTGATGGCTGCGGATATTCTACTCTATCAGGCCGATCTGGTGCCCATCGGTGCCGACCAGAAGCAGCACCTGGAGCTGACCCGCGATATCGCCCAGCGCTTCAACGGCGTGTACGGCGATGTGTTCACCGTGCCCGAGGGCTACTTTGGCAAGGTGGGCAGCCGCGTGATGAGCCTGCAGGATCCCACCCGCAAGATGAGCAAGTCCGACCCCGAGGATTGCTACATCGCCATCCTTGACCCCGCCGATGTGATCCGCCGCAAGGTGAAGCGCGCCGTTACCGACAGCGACGGCGAGATCCGCTACGATCCGGAGAACAAGCCCGGTGTCAGCAACCTGCTGTCCATCATCGCCGCCATGACCGGCGACAGCATCGAGAACGTGGTCAACGACCTGTCCGGTCAGGGCTATGGCACGCTGAAGAACCGTGTATCCGACTGCGTCATCGAGACACTGGCTCCCATTCAGGAGGAGCATAAGAAGCTGATGGCCGACAAGGCGTACCTGCAGGGCATTCTGGATGAGAACGCCCAGCGCGCCAATGCCATCGCCATGCGCACCCTGCGCAAGGTGCAGAAGAAGATCGGGTTCGCCAGCCGCGGGTGATGCCTCCGGCGGCTTAAGGGGAAGGGGGACCCCGCACCGGTCCCCCTATCCCCTTAAGAATCCTGTTACCCCCTTCCCGCGCTGGGGACACCCCAGACCCCCGCTTTGCGGAGGTTGGCTGCGGAGCATAGGATCGCTGCGAATAACCGGATAAGCCGATTACCCATGGCAATAGCCACCACCGAAGGCTCCCTCCTTCTGAAGAAAAGTCGGATCGTAGCCATGTCGTTCTGTGAGCCAAGGAGTTGGGGAAACATGTTGTCTTCCTAAGACCGCTTGGCCTCCGACTTCTGCGAATAACCGGATAAGCCGATTACCCATGGCAATAGCCACCACCGAAGGCTCCCTCCTTCTGAAGAA
>JAZQHO010000041.1:0-5094 GCA_045540635.1 Candidatus Limiplasma sp. | reverse complement strand
AACCCAGACCATAGAACATGCAGCTGACGGTGCCGGCGGGAGCAGCGATGACCTGCTCGCCCAGAGGCAGGCTGGTGAAGGTAACGTCATCGTTGATACCAACGGTGAAGTGGTTCTTCATAGCGCCGTCGTTCAGGTTGTCGTACACAGCCTTGACCATGGTGGGGTTGAACTCCTTGGAGCCCAGACCGTAGCGGCCGCCGACAACTTCGATATCGGTGCGGCCTTCTTCCATCAGAGCGGTGCAGACATCGGCGTAGAGGGGCTCGCCAAGGCAGCCGGGCTCCTTGGTGCGGTCCAGAACGGCGATCTTCTTGCAGGTGGCGGGGATGGCGGCCATCAGGTGCTTGGTGGAGAAGGGACGGTACAGGTGAACCTTCACCAGACCCAGCTTCTCGCCCTTGCTGTTGAGGTAGTTGATGGTCTCTTCGATGGTTTCGCAGCCGGAACCCATGGCGATGATGACCTTCTCGGCATCGGGAGCGCCAACATAGTTGAACAGCTTGTACTCACGGCCGGTCAGCTTGGAGATCTTCTCCATCACTTCCTCCACGATGGCGGGGGTGGCTTCGTAGTACTTGTTGGCGGCTTCACGGCCCTGGAAGTAGATATCGGGGTTCTGGGCGGTACCGGCCTGATGGGGATGCTCGGGATTGAGAGCATTCTCACGGAAGGCCTTCACCTTGTCGAAGTTGACCAGAGGACGCAGCTCTTCGTACTCGAAAGCGTCGATCTTCTGCACTTCGTGGCTGGTGCGGAAACCGTCGAAGAAATGCAGGAAGGGCACGCTGCTCTCGATGGTGGACAGGTGAGCCACAGCAGCCAGGTCCATAGCTTCCTGAACAGAGTTGGAGGCCAGCATGGCGAAACCGGTCTGGCGGCAAGCCATAACGTCGCTGTGGTCGCCGAAGATGTTCAGAGCGTGGGCAGCCAGAGCGCGGGCGCTGACGTGGAACACGCTGGGCAGCAGTTCGCCGCTGATCTTGTACATGTTGGGGATCATCAGCAGCAGGCCCTGAGAAGCGGTGAAGGTGGTGGTCATAGCGCCAGCGGCGAGGCTGCCGTGCACAGCGCCGGCGGCGCCTGCTTCGGACTGCATCTCGCTAACATGCACGGACTGGCCGTACAGGTTCTTCTGGCCACGAGCCGCCCACTCGTCCACGACTTCAGCCATGGGAGAGGAAGGGGTGATGGGGTAAATGGCTGCCACATCGCTGAACGCATACGCAACGTGGCCGACAGCAGTATTGCCGTCTACGGTCATTTTGATGGCCATTGGGATTCCCTCCTAAGTATTTATCATTGAAAGCCGTCTGTCTGCATTGCCTGCGGCGCAGCGAAAACGCAGGTTTGGCAGCGCTTTCATTGCCCCGGGCACAGCGGCGGGCCGCATGTGCGCATAGCAAACAGACGGAGGTTTCCAACGTATTTATTATAGGATTTACAGGGGGGCTTGTCAACCTTTCGCAATGCATCAGAACGGGATTTGACAGAAACATGTCAATATTTTAACAATGTGCCCGTACACTCTTTTCTCACAGCGTTTGTGCCATGCGGGGCCTGTCGTGCACCGGGGCGGTGCAACGCCGGGGCGGCACCTCTTTTCCGGAGGGGCGGCGGTGTGGTACAATTCTTTTTGCAAAGGTGCAGGATTTCCCATCCTTTTTTCGTCTGATATATTAATGAGACTTTCCGGATACCTCACCAAAGAGGGGAGATATACCCATGCGAAGCATGACGCTGTTCAATTTTCTGCTGGAAGCAACGCTGATCGGCAGTGCGCTGGTGCTGGTGATGATGGCCGTGCGCAGCCTGCTGAGAGAAAGCATTTCCAGCCGGGTGCTCTATGCGCTGTGGCTGGTGGTGGCCATCCGGCTGCTGCTGCCCGTCAGCCTGCCCAACCCGCTGATGAACCACCTGCGCCCCACCCTTTCGGTGGATGGCGAAGCCCGCCCCGTGGCGGATCAGACCCGCACCCGGTTCCTGGATACGGTGGATGCGCTGGCAGAAAGCGACAGCGCCGGTTCTGCCGCGCTGACCCATCTGGGGCAGGAGACCCGCAGCGGCAGAGCCGGAAAGTGGCTGCTGGTGTGCTATGCAGCCGTGGGCGCTGCCACCGGCATCGTGCTGGTGTACCGCTCGGGGCGGCGCAGGAGCCGCATCCTGCGCAACCGCACCGGTCTGCCGGACGAGGCGCTCAACGCCCGGTATCTGGAGCTGTGCAGCCAATACAAATGCAAGCCTGTGCCGGTCTATCTGGTGCAGTATCTTTCCGCCCCCTGCATCGTGGGGCGCACCAAGCCCTTCATCGCCATACCGGAGGACTCCGCTCCCGCCCACATTCCCCATATGCTGGCGCACGAGCTTTGCCACCTGAAGGCAGGCGACCAGTGGTGGTCAGCGGTGCGCAATGTGTGCTGTATCGTGCACTGGATCAATCCGCTGGTGTGGCTGGCGGCCTACCTGAGCCGGGAGGATGCGGAGCATGCCTGCGACAGCAGGGTCTCCCAGCAGCTGCCTGCGGTGGAGCGCCTTGCTTATGCCAACGCCCTCGCCGGTGCCGCCGGGCGCTGCTGCACCGGTGCCAGCCGCCTCATGCTCAGCGGCAAGCGGCTCAAGGAGCGCATCAACGGCGTGCTGCGCACCGGCAGCGTGCGCAAATGGGGCGTGGCGCTGGCCTCACTGGTAGGCGCACTGGTGCTGCTGGTGGCCTTCGCCACAAGGGAAAGCCATATCCCGGTCACGATCCGGGACATTCCCACAGCCACATGGACGGCCGCGGAGGAGCCGCTGACCGATCCCGATGCTGCCCAGGCCTGCGCCCGGCGTTTCTTGGAATCGCCCTTTGTGGCGGTGGATACCACCTCCCTGTCCCTGACCTGCCGGGCGGATGATCGGGGCTGGCGCATTGCCGGTACCACCGCCGGAGACGATCCGCAGCCCGTATGCACGCTGCTCCTGTCCCATGAGGGAGAGGTTCTACTGTACGATGGTACCCCCGTTCTGGGGCAGCTTACCTCCATGGGCTGGCTGGCCACCCGCTCTGCCCCCTCTGTCGGGCTGGATCGCTATGCCACCGCCTTTGCGGGAACCTGTCTGCCCGGGCGGGCGGTGGCGGGCGCTACCCCCATGGATGACCTGACCGCCGACGGCGGCGTGCATCTGGTGCTGACCACGCTCACCGGCATGGACGGTGCCGTGCTGGGCGATGGTCTGGCACTGATGGTGAAGCCTCAGGTGCGGGTGGTCATGTATGAGAAGGATGCCATGAACAGCGGGGAGTGAGACAGACCCGCCGCAGAAGCGATCAAAACAACGATGCCCGGCTGCTTTTGGTACAGCAGCCGGGCGTTTTCTCTTTCACAGGCAGCAATACCCCCGGCAGACAACGCCTGCCGGGGGGTTATCATTCAATTCTCGAACTGGCCGGTGGAGATGCCCTTCTTGATGGCGGTAAGAATGTCTGCCTCCTGCTCCTTCAGCGGGATCTCCGGGTCGAACTGCACGGGCTTTGCCACCGTGATGCGGCGCTTCTCCAGATCGATATTCACCGGGTAGATCTTCAGCTTTACCTTCAGGATGCGCCACGCCATGGGGGCGATCTGCAGCCAGCCGCTGTTCAGCTCCCCTTCGCTGGTGCCGTGGCCTGCGGGCTGCTCGGTAAAGATGATCAGATGGTTGCCTTCCTTCATTCGCTCGATGCTCTGGCGGAAGGTCTTGATGACCCGGGCATCATGGTACACCGGGATACCGGGTGCGCTGCGCAGGATGGGCGGGATGATGGCTGCGGCGATGTAGGGCAGGGTGGCATTGTACAGGGGCTCCAGCTTGCAGCCCGGCTCCCACCAGTAGTCCTGCCGTACATAGGCGGGCACCTCTTTGGCCTCCATCATGCCGTTGTTCATCCACGAATAGCAGCGGTCGGTCAGCTCAAAATGGGCACACATACGAATGGGGCCCATGGCTCCCGCGTGGTTGGGGCAGAACACCGCCAGTTCCCCATCGAAGGGCTCCTCCCAAACGGTCTCCCATTTACGGCTGAACAGCCGCACCGCCCCTCTGAGCGTCTTGTACAGCATACCCATGGTTCGCATCACTCCATTGCCCTTGACGGCATACTACCGGCAAAACCGGCTTTTTTGTTATAGCACAGCCCGACCCATTGCTGCAAGGCTCGGCAATCAACCTCAACGATTGTTGAGAAACCAAAGTCTTTGCGCCATCACGCCCTGCGCCCCTCAATGGTGGATCTGGGCTGTTTTTCGACAACATTTTTATTGACAAAACCCGCCCTCTCTGCTAACATCTATAAGAATGATTTTTAAGCCGATACCGAGTGATCGGCAAGATCGATTCAGCGCACGAAATCGTTGCGGCTTTTTCTGTGTGTCTGTACCGTCTTGCCGGTTTGCGGCAGGACGTTTTTTGTTGGCAGAAAGGAGCTTCTGGAATGGCTGCTTACATGGACACCCAATCCGCATTGGCTGCGTGGCGCAGCGCCCTCACCCTTGATGGGGATGCTGTTTCTTCTTCCAACTTCGCAATATTTCCCGGTTTCTGTGATGTGCATGTGCATTTCAGAGAGCCGGGTTTTTTGTTGAAGGAAACCATACAAACCGGCTGCGCCTCCGCTGCCGCCGGCGGCTACACTGCCGTGTGCACCATGCCCAACCTTGACCCCGTGCCGGACAGCCCAGAGAACATTGCCGTTGAGCAGCAGGCCATCGAAAAGGATGCCACCATCGCCGTGTACCCCTACGCCGCCATCACCATCGGCGAAAAGGGCGAACAGCTGGTGGATCTGGAAGCCCTTGCGCCCTCCGCCATCGCCTACTCCGACGACGGGCGCGGCGTACAGAGCCGGGAAATGATGAAGGAAGCCATGCTCCGTGCCAAGGCCATGGGCAAGCTGATCGCCGCCCACTGCGAGGATAACAGCCTGCTCCGGGGCGGCTACATCCACGACGGAGAATACGCGAAAGCCCACGGGCACAAGGGCATCTGCCCCGAAAGCGAGTGGGGCCCCATCGCCCGGGATCTGGAGCTGGTGCGGGAGACCGGCTGCAGCTACCATGTGTGCCACATCTCCACCAA
>JAZQHO010000040.1:0-10599 GCA_045540635.1 Candidatus Limiplasma sp. | reverse complement strand
CATGCGGCTTTCCATATTCACACTTGTTCCTCCCTGTGCCCATGCAATGGGCACAGTACCGGGATTCTTAAGGGATGAAATCCCTTAAGCGGGGTGCAGGGGCAGCCAAAGCATTCTGTCTTGCCCAAGGTGGGCGAAGCTCGTCAACCGCCTATCTCCCTTACTCCACATCCATCACCGGCACATACCCGGCCTGCCGCACGCATTTTTGCCCGGCCTCGCTCACCAGCCAGTCGGTAAAGGCTGCTGCGTTGGCATCGCCCTTGCGGTACACTGCATAGTAGCAGGTGGTAAAGGGGTACGCGCCGGAGCGCAAGTTATCCTCCGTGGGAGCGATGCCGTCCACTGCCAGCACCTTTACATCGCCGGACTTGTACATGCCCTCCACATAGTACAGGTAGGAGTAGCCCAGCGCGTTGGGGCCGTTGTCGTAGTCGCCCACCACACCGATCAGCTCGCTCATGCCATCCGCAATATAGGCATCCTTTGCGCCGGCAAGCGGCATACCCTGCATGACCAGGTTTTCCATAGCGGTCTGGCTGCCACTGTTGGAGGGACGCTGATACGCCCAGATCAACCGGTTTTCTTCGCCGCCCACATCGTTCCACAGAACAATGCTGCCGGAATAGATTTGCCGGATCTGCTGCACGGTGAGGGTCTCCACCGGGTTGCAGCCATTGACCAAAAATACAAAGGCATCGTAGCAGAAGGGCACCTTGACCAGCTCTACCCCCATACCGGCAGCAATGTCCAGCTCCTCATCGGAGGGCTCGGTGCCAAGGAACAGGCTGACGGGTGTTTCCGGGTCCAGTATCAGGTTTTGCGAAGCGATGGACACCATGGGATTGGGCTTTTGTTCAAAGAGGCGCATGTAGGCATTGTGGGTGGTGGAGAAGGTAACGAATCCGGGCAGATCCTCCTCGCCGATGCCCAGATGCTGCCGTGCCAGCTCCATGCCCAGCGGCACGCAGACAGTGCTGCCGTCGATGGAAGGGTAAGTGCCCCAATCCAGCACGGTATATTCCGGATAACCCTCCATGGGCACGCCGCTGCCAAGGATAAAGGGACTGTTTTCCACATAGGGCTGCCAGTTTTCGGGCCGTTCTATGCTCTGATTGATCTGCGCCCAGCTGCCGGTGGCGGGCTGGGCCGTGGTCTCTGTTGCCATGGCACTGCCAGACAGCATCAGGGCTGCCAGAAGAATGCTTACCAGATACTTCATCATTGTGATCCCTTCTTTTCATGATATCAGGGTATGCGGGGAGAGGGTCATTCCTCCTCGGGCTGCTCCGGCTCCACCGGCACGATGCGGACGAACTGCTTCATCATCCAGCCTTCCTGCCAGTCCACCAGCACCCGGTACCAATCGCCCCGCTCTTCCAGTATTTCCACCTGTGTACCACCGAAATACTTGCCAAGGCTCTCGCTGCCCCTGTCCGGCGCTGCCCGCAGATTCAGGCGGTCGCGAGGATCGTCGGAAATGACTATACCGTAGGTTTTGCCATCGTGGGTGTCGTAGCGGGTCAGGAACAAGTCGGAGGGGTCAAGAAACGCCCGCCAGCCATCCGCACCATTTTCCACATAGGTTTCTACCAGCTGCCCCACCTGCTCCAGCCACAAAAAGCTCATCTCCCCGGTAAAAACGATCTCATCATTGCCAACCGGCAAGCCACTATAATCGGCTCTGGGGCGGAAGATGACCTGCTCATGGGCAGGCGAAGCGGAGACCACCCTGAACAGCGGCTCCCACGAGCGGCGTATGTACAGCGACCCGGCAGGCATATACCCAACACCCACCTCCGGGCCGTCCGTTGTGTACTGTACACGGAACCAATCATCCATCACACCGGTCACGGCCACTGTTTGACCGCAGGGCAAGGCTGCCGTGCTCAGCACGTCGGAGGTGTATTCAAATACCTCCACCGTATCCCTGGCATTTACCGGGTTGACGATGCCGTACAGATACACCTCCTCCACGGGAGATGCGGTATCGTCGGGCTGTTCAGCCGTCTGCGGCTGGGTCTTCATCCGGCAATCCTTCAGCATGGGGGTGTTATCAAACACATCATCCCCGGAAACGGGCTGACCATCCTCATCCACCACCACCGTATGCGCAGGCAGATTGATCTTTTGCAAAAGAACACAATTGGCAAAAGCGCGGCTGCCAACCTGCTCCAGGGTGGGCGGCAGGTTTACCGCCTCCAGATAGACATTTGCTGCAAAGGCACCATAGCCGATGCGCTCCAGCCCAAAGGGCAGGGTAACACTGTGCAAATGCCAATTGAAGGCAAAGGCGCGTGGGGCGATCACCTTCACCCCGGCGGGCACATCCACATGCACATCCGATCGCCCGGGCGGGTAAGCGACCAGTGTGGTTTCATCCTTGGTGTACAATACGCCATCCACCGAGGTGTAGAAGGGGTTGTCCGGAGAGACCTCTATGGTCTTTACAGACGAATCCTCAAAAGCCCCCGGCTCCACCAGCCGCACCGTGGAGGGCAGATAGACCTGTTCGATACTGCTACTATCCAAAGCCGAGTCGAGAATCGCCTCCACACCCTCCGGCAGGATGAGCTCCTCAAGCGAATCAACCGCGTAGAAGGCATCACCACCTACCACCCTGAGGGTGGATGGCAGCTGTAGCCTGGAGGGCGGCTCCGACAGCCCATAAGATGCATATTCATACCGTAGCCAATCCATAACCATGGAGGTATCCAGTACCTTCAAGGATTCGTAGATCGGTTCATCCTCTGAATATTCATAGCCGACCATCTCTATACCTTCGTTGATATAGCAGGTATTCCCGTGCACTTCAAAGCCTTCAAACTCCCAGTCATCCTCTTCTGCAGAGGCACCTGCCCCGATGCACAGCAGCACCCACAGCAGCAATAGCACGCCGTGCAGCAGCTTGCCGGTTCTCCTCATGATGCATCCCCCATTTGACCGGTAGAACAATGTTCTGTACCCAATGTTTTCTATCCATAAAACGATCTTTCCTGCTGTTTTATTCCACCGAAACAGGTTTTCTGTAAGCGGGCTGGAAATGCAGCGGGAGGCAGCCAGCAAAAGGCCCCCTGCCCCCGCAGGGGAATACTCTCCGCTGCGGGAAACAAGCAACAGAAAGCCCATACCATTTCCCCATCCTTTCCCCCTCACCGCACACAAAAGCCGCATGGCGCGAAGCGCACCATGCGGCTTGTTTTTCATTTACGAAGCTATCCCCTGTGCCCATAAAATGGGCACAGTACCGGGATTCTTAAGGGATGAAATCCCTTAAGCGGGGTGCAGGGGCAGCGCCCCTGCTGTCCCCCTGCCGTTCCGCTTACCCGCGGATCACGGCCTCGTGCTTCTCGGCGCAGACCTTCATTACCTTTTCCACGGCCTTCTGCACTTCCTCATCGGTGAGGGTGCGGTCGCTGGCGCGGAAGGTGAGGGAGAACGCGACGGACTTGTTGCCTTCGCCGATCTGAGCGCCGCGGTACACGTCGAACATTTCGATGTTCTCCAGCAGATTGCCGGCAGCCTTGCGCATATCCGCCATCAGCGGGCCCACAAGGACGGTGTCCTTCATTACGAGGGCCAGGTCGCGGGTCATGGCGGGGAAGCGGGGCAGGGGCTTCATTTCGCCCATGGGCTTGCCCATCTCCAGCAGCTGCTGCAGGTTCACCTCAGCGATGACGGCACGCTTGGGCATGTCGAAGTTCTCGCGCACGGTGGGGTGCACCTCACCGATCACGGCGAACACCTGCTGGCCGCGGATCAGCTTGGCGCAGCGGCCCGGGTGATGGTAGACCTCGCCGCCTGCCTCCACCTCGCAGCGGATGCCGTAGGCGTTGAGCAGGGCTTCCACAGCGGAGCGGACGGCGAAGAAGTCCACATCCTCGCCGTAGCAGCCAAGGCACAGGGTCTGGGTCTCGGTGGGCAGGCCTTCTTCGGTGGGCCTGTGGTGATCGAACACCGCAGCCATCTCATACAGGTTGGCGGCTTCGGTGGCGTGGTTCATGTTGTAGGAAAGGGTCTTGCACATGCTGCCCACAAGGGTGGGGCGCATCACGGCAGTATCCTCGCCCAGCGGGTTGCGGATGGGCATGGGATCCATGCGCCAGTCATCGGCGGGCAGCTCCAGCTTGGCGATCTCCTTCACGCCCACGAAGCTGAAGTTCATAACCTCCAGATAACCCAGACCCTGCAGGATCTTGCCGATGCGGTTCTTCAGCGCCTTCATGGGGCTTACGCCGCCCTGGGTGGTCAGGCCGTGGAGGGGGGTGGCACCGATGTGCTCGTAGCCGTACATACGCAGGCATTCCTCGCAGATATCGGCTTCGCCGTCCAGATCCTCACGGTAGGCGGGCACCTTGGCAACGATCTTGCCATCCACCATCTGGGCTTCGAAGTTGAGCTTGGTGAGGATATCCAGCATGGCCTGATCGGGGATCTGCACGCCCGCACGGATGCGGATGCGCTCGGGATCGGCCACGATGGTCTGCTGGGGCTTGGGGTTGGGGTAGAGGTCGATGCAGCCGGAGACCACATCGCCCGCATTCAGCTCGTTGACCAGATGGCAGGCACGGTCGAGGGCTTCCATCACGGTGGCGGCGCATACACCGCGCTCAAAGCGGCCGCTGGACTCGGTGCGCATGCCGTGGGCGCGGCCGGACAGGCGGATGCCGGTGCGGTCGAAGCTGGCGCATTCGAACATTACTTCGGTGGTGGCTTCGGTGATCTCGCTCTCCTCGCCGCCCATGATGCCGGCGAAGCCGGTGGGGGCTTCCGCATCGCAGATGACCAGATCGGCGGTGCGCAGGTCGCGCTCCACACCATCCAGCGTGGTCAGCTTTTCGCCCTCGGCGGCACGGCGCACGATGATCTGACGGCCCCGCACTTTGCTCAGATCGAAGGCGTGCATGGGATGACCGTACTCCAGCATGATGTAGTTGGTAATATCAACGATATTGTTGATGGAGCGCAGACCGGCGGCGTGCAGGTACTTGCGCATCCACATGGGGGAGGGGGCGATGCGCACGTTCTTGATGACGCGGGCGGCGTAGCGGGGGCAGCCTTCGTAGTCGTCCACACGGACGGAGACTTCGTTGTTGATATCGCCGCCGGCTTCCACAACGGTGGTATCGGGCTTGTTGTAGGTGGTGCCCAGCGCAGCAGCGGTCTCACGGGCGATGCCGATGGCGCTGAGGCAGTCGGGGCGGTTGGCCAGGATCTCGAAATCCACAGCATAATCGTCAATGCCAAGGATGGGGCGTACATCGCTGCCCACGGGGTACTCCTCGTTGAAGATGAGCAGACCCTCATCGCCAACGCTGGGGTACAGCTCCTGAGGCACCTTCAGCTCGGTGGCGGCGCACAACATGCCTTCGGATACCATGCCCCGCAGCTTACCCTTCTTGATCTTGATGCCGCCGGGCAGTCTGGAGCCATCCAGCGCCACAGGTACCAGAACGCCGGGCTTTACGTTGGGCGCGCCGCAGACGATGTGCAGGGGCTCTTCGCCGCCCACATCCACGGTGCACTGGTGCAGATGGGTGCCTTCCACGTCCTCGCAGGTGAGCACGCGGCCTACAACGACCTTTTCAATGCCGCCGGAGATGTCTTCCACACCCTCGACAGCGGTACCGGACATGATCATCCGGCTTTCGTATTCCTTGGGAGTAACGGGGATCTCCGCATACTCCCGGATCATATTCATAGCAAGTTTCACAGGAATGTCCTCCTATAGATGGATGAAACAATGGGGTGAATGGAGAAATGGCAGGGGGCAAATTCTGTACCGCTGCACCCACGGCGAAAGCACGGGAGAAGCCATGGGGCGGGCGGCAGACAGCCGCTCCCCGGAGCGAGCCGGGAGGGCCGTACCCCGACCGGCGGTTGCTTCAGGCAACAGCCGTACCTGACACAAGCCCTGCGCCCTTGGGCGCAGTAAGCGGGTACAGGGGCTCAGCCCCTGTTTACCGGATCTGGCCCAGCAGACGGGCATCGCCCTCGTAGAGCATGCGCAGGTCGGTGATGCCGTAGCGCTTCATGGCGATACGCTCCAGACCGATGCCGAAGGCAAAGCCGGAATACTTGGAGGAGTCGATGCCGCACATCTCCAGCACCTTGGGGTTGACCATGCCGCAGCCCAGCACCTCTACCCAGCCGGTATCCTTGCAGATGCGGCAGCCCTTGCCGTGGCAGGCGGTGCAGGTAAGATCCACCTCCGCGCTGGGCTCGGTGAAGGGGAAGAAGCTGGGGCGGAAGCGGGTGGAAACATCGTTGCCGTAAAGCTTCTTGGCAAATGCCTCCAGCGTGCCGCGCAGGTCGGACATGCTCATGTTCTCATCCACCACAAGGCCTTCCATCTGGTGGAACACCGGGCTGTGGGTGGCATCCAGCTCGTCGGCGCGGTATACGCGGCCGGGGCAGATGATGCGGATGGGGGGCTTGCGGGTGAGCATGGCGCGGGCCTGCATGGGGCTGGTGTGGGTGCGGAGCACGATGTTGTCGTCCATGTAGAAGGTATCCTGCGCATCGCGGGCAGGATGGTTCTTGGGCAGGTTCATCAGCTCAAAATTGTAGTGATCCAGCTCTACCTCGGGGCCTTCCATCACCTCGAAGCCAAGGCCGGAGAAGCACTCGATCAGCTCGTCCATCACAAGGGTGATGGGGTGGGCAGCGCCTACCTTGGGCAGCTTGCGGGGCTCGGTCACGTCGATGGTCTCGGCCTTGAGGGCGGCTTCCCGCTCGGCCTTCTTGATGGCGGCTTCCCGCTCGGCCATCAGGCCGGTCAGGTGCTCGCGCACCTCGTTGATCTGGGCACCCACCACGGGGCGCTCTTCGGGAGCCAGCTGACCCATGCCCTTGAGCAGTGCGGTCAGCTCGCCCTTCTTGCCCAGCACCTTTACGCGCAGCGCATCCAGCGCGGCAGAGGTGTCGGTGGCCTTCAGTTCACTTTCCACCCGTTGGGTAAGCTCCCGCAGGGTATCCACGATTGCCATGTGTGGTTCCTCCTTTTGTTGTGTATCGCCTGTAGTACTGAATTTGAGAACAGCGTTCCTTTTTACCAGAAAAAAGAAAAAGCCTCCGTCCGTATGGGACGAAGGCGTTATGCCGCGTGTTACCACCCAAATTCCGCACGGGGAAACAGCTTTCCCGATGCGCTTTTCGCCCTTAACGGAGCCACCCGTTTCCTCTTACTGCTATTTCGGAGGAAAAGCTCGGAAGCGAATTTCCCGCAGGCTTCCGGGGCGGCTTTCAGCATGCGCGGGGCGCATACCGCCTTCTCTGGCAGAGACCTGTTGACCGGGCGTTGTTCTTCCTCATCGCCGATTGGGGGTATTATAGCATGGAGCGGGTCGGTTTGCAAGGCTTTTGTGCTTTACCGGATGTCCGCCCGCCGGAACACCTCTGCCAGCGCCCCTTCCCAGGACATGTGCTGCTTGGCGTAGGCGCGCATCTCCTCTGCCAGCCCGGGCTCGCTGCGGCTGCGCAGGCTGAAGCGCACCAGCTGCTCCATATCGATGGGGCTGTCGTCGTTGGGCAGCTGCAGGCAGAAGCGGTCATCCTGCGGTATGGAGGGATCCTCCACCGCATAGACAAAGGGCAGCCCCCGGGCCATGTACTCCCGCAGCTTGAGGGTGGTGCTCCGGTATTGCCCGATCCGGTGCAGCCCCAGCCCGCCGATGCCGATATCGCACCGGGCCACCGCATCGTTCAGCGGTTCGCCGGAGAGGGGGCCGGTAAACACCACCCGATCGCTCACGCCCAGCTCGTGGGCCAGCTGCTTCCATGCAGCCAGAGAGCCGTCGCCCTCGCCGCCTGCCATCAGGATGCGCACGGGCACCGTGCCCCGGTAGTCCGCCAGCGAGCGCAGGAGCCGGTCGTAGCCCTGCCAGTAGCTCATGGAGGCCAGCGCCAGCAGCTGCACAGCCGAGCCTTCGGGGCGGGGGGCATGCAGGGGCAGCTGGTCTGCTGATACGCCGTTTACGATGTTCATTGCCGGTATGCCGTGGAGGGTATCGCCGCAGGGATCGCCGATGAGGGCGTACAGGTCGATCTGCTTCTCCAGCCGGGCAAAGACCCGGTCGGTGTACCAGAAAACGGGCTTGCGCAGCGCAGATGTGACCCTGCCCTTCTCCGGCGGGTAGGTGGGATGCTCCACGATCAGCCTGCCGCCCTGCCGCCGGAAATCGCGCAACACAGCGGGAGCGTTGCCGTACACGGGCATGTAGCGCATGTACACCGCATCGAAATGCCGGGCAGCAAGGGCACGCTTCAGCGCCGCGAACAGATCATAGTACAGCACGGTCTTGCTGTAGCCGGGCAGGGCGGTAAGGGCGCATTTGCGCAACAGGGTGCGCCGGCTGCCCCGGCAGAGCCACATGCCCTCCCGGTTCCAGCCGATGAACCATGCCTCGTGCCCCAGCGCCTCGGCGGCGGCCATCTGCCCGTCGAATTTGCTTTTCAGGTTGTCCCATGCGTCCAGCGGGTAGCGCATCAGAAACAGGATGGATGCCACGGCAGCCTTCCCCCTTTGGTGTTGTTCTGCTTTGTACTGTACCAAAAAGGCGGTTGGCTGTCAACGCAGGGCGCGCTTTACCTGCGCAGGGAAAAATGGTACAATGGGCAGCAAATACACCGGAGCCTATCCGCTTCCGGAAGGAGATGACCCACCATGCCCCGCATCCTCTGTTCCACCGGTGCACTGCTGGGCAGAGCCAACGGCAGGGACTTTACCCTGCTGGACAGCCTGACCCCTCAGCTTTGCTGCGACGGCTACGAATTGATGATCTATCAGGACTGGTACCGGCGGCAGGAAGAGCTGCTGGCCTATCTGGCAAAGGCGAAGCTGACCATTCCTGCCGTGCATTGCGAGAAGGATATCGGCAAGAAGCTGGGCCTTGGCGGCGACGAACTGCTGGCGGAGGCGATGGGCGATTTTGAGACCAACTGCCGCATCGCAGAGGCGGCGGGGGCGGAGAAGCTGGTACTGCACCTGTGGAGCGGTCTGGTCTCCGACCAGCACATCGAAAACAACCTGAGCGCCTTTCCTGCGCTGACTGCCATGGCAAAGGCGCACGGCCTTGTGCTGACGGTGGAGAACGTGGTCTGCAACCGGCAGGATCCCATGACGCACCTGAAAACGCTGGCGGAGCGCTTCCCGGAGGTGTGCTTCACCTTCGATACCAAGAACGCGGCCTTCCACAGCCAGCTGGATATGCTGTATGCGCCGCAGAACGACTGGCTGCGGCCGCATATCGCCCATTACCATGTAAACGACTATGCGGGCGGCTATATGGAGTGGGATCGCTTTCTGGGCCCGGTCAGGCCCATCGGCAAGGGAAACATCGACTTTGCGCCCTTCTTTGCATTTGTAAGGCAGAGCGGCTACACCGGCGACTGCACTGTGGAGGCCACCGCCTTTGACCAAACCGGCGTAAACGATACGGAGATGCTCAACGGGCAGTTTGCCATCCTCCGCAGCCATCTGGGCTGAGCAGATCTGCACATAAGGGAATGAGAATACCATGTACAGCGGCATCAAAAGCTATGTGATCCTGTTTCTGGGCGTGCTGGCCCTCTCCACCTCTGCCATCTGGGTCAAGCTGGCGCAGGCACCCTCTGCGGTGATCGCCTTCTACCGGCTGCTGCTGGCGGCGCTGGTGCTGCTGCCCTTTCTTCTGGCAAACCGGCAGGCGCGGCAGGAGCTGCGGAAGCTGACCGCCCGGCGGGCGGGGCAGATCTTTGCTGCCGGTTTTCTGCTGGCGCTGCACTATGTGCTGTGGTTTGAGAGCCTGCGCTTCACCTCCACCGCCAGCTCCACGGTGATCGTGTGCCTGCAGCCCCTTTTTTCACTGGCGCTGGAAAAGTTCGTCTCCCGGAAGCGGATCCGCAAAACGGCGCTGCCCGGGTGCCTGATCGCGCTGTGCGGCTGCTTCATCATCGGGCTGGGGGATCTGCGCATCAGCGGGCAGAGCCTTCTGGGCGATGTGTTGGCCTTTGTGGCGGCGGGCGTGATCGCAGTCTATTACTTTGTGGGCGAGAGCGTGCGCAAGGAGATGTCCGCCATCTCCTATTCCACCGCTGCTTACCTGATCAGTGCGGGCGTCCTGCTCCTTTACATCCTGCTGGGCAGGCAGCCGCTGCGGGGCTTCGATCCGGGCACATGGCTCAGCTTTGCGGGCATCGCACTGGTAGCCACCATCGGCGGGCAGTTCATCTTCAACCTGTTGCTGAAGAAGCTTCCCGCCTCGGCGGTCACGATGGGCATTCTGGGCGAGCCGGTGGGCACCTGTCTGCTGGCATGGCTGGTGCTGGGCGAAGGGCTCAAGGCACAGCAGCTGTGGGGCATCGTGGTCATCATGGCGGGTATGGCGGTGTTTTTTCTGCCCGACGGGAAAAAACAAGCCGAGTGACGGCGTATATACCGCTGCGGAGGTTTCCCGTAGCGGCGGACTGTCGAAAAACCCCAGAGGTATCGGAGGGCCGCAGCCCTCTGATTGCCAATCCGAAACCAGCGGCGTGTACGGTGGTTTCGGAAGCTTACGAAGTAAGCATTCCTATCGCCGTTTGCCGCCCGGGGAGCCGTAGGCTCCTAGGCAAACGGTG
>JAZQHO010000039.1:0-2067 GCA_045540635.1 Candidatus Limiplasma sp. | reverse complement strand
CCCCGGGACCGCCTTTTCCAGGGCCGGGGGCGGTTCTTTTGCGGCCTTACAGGGTATCCAGATCGTAAGGTGTGGTCTGGTAGACGAAATAGTTGAGCCAGTTGGAAAACAGCAGATTGGCATGGCCCCGCCATGTAACATTGGGGGCTTTGGTATCATCGTTGCCGGGGTAGTAGTTGGCGGGTACTGCGGTGCCCAGACCGGCTGCCTTATCCCGCAGGTACTCGTTTTCCAGCGTACGGGCATCGTACTCGGCGTGACCGGTGGCAAAGATGTGCTTGCCCTCCGGCGCAGCGATCAAGAACACACCGGCTTCCTCCGAAGAAGCCAGAATGCTCAGGCCGGGGGTATTCTCCACATCCTCCCGCTTGACGGTGGTGTAGCGGGAATGGGGCACCATGAACACCTCGTCGAAGCCGCGCAGCAGAATGGCGCGGGGCTTATCCAGCGTATGAGGATACACACCGAACAGCTTCTCCGGCAGATCGCGCTTCTGAATGCCGTAATGGTAGTAAAGCCCTGCCTGCGCACCCCAGCAGATATGCAGGGTGGAATGCACATGAGTCTTGCTCCACTCCATGATCCGGCAAAGCTCATCCCAGTAGTTGACCTGCTCGAAGGGCAGTTGCTCCACCGGGGCGCCGGTGATGACCATGCCGTCGAAGTTCTGATCCTTCACATCGTCAAAGACCTTGTAGAAGGCCATCATATGCTCCTGAGCGGTATGGGTGGCCTTATGGGTGGAGGTTTGCAGCAGGGTAAGCTCCACCTGCAGGGGGGTATTGCCCAAAAGACGGGCAAACTGGGTCTCGGTAACGATCTTGGTGGGCATCAGATTGAGCAGAAGGATCTTCAGCGGACGGATATCCTGCGTGATGGCGCGGGTCTCGGTCATTACGAAGATGTTTTCCTCCTCCAGCGTGCGGGTTGCCGGAAGAGCGTTGGGGATCTTGATGGGCATGCCTTAACCTCCGATCTGATCCAGCGCCTGCTTGATATCGGCGATGATGTCGTCAATATGCTCGATGCCCACAGACATACGCACCAGATCCGGGCCAATGCCGGCATCCACCAGCTGCTGATCGGTCAGCTGGCGGTGGGTGGTGGAGGCAGGGTGCAGCACGCTGGTGCGGGCATCAGCCACATGCACCACGATGGCAGCCATCTTCAGGCTGTCCATAAAGCGGGTGGCAGCTTCGCGCCCGCCCTTGACACCAAAGGATACAACGCCGGAAGCGCCCTTGGGCAGATACTTCTTTGCCAGCGCATAATCCGGGTTGGAGGGCAGCATGGGATAGTTGACCCAGGAGATGCGCTCATCTGCTTCCAGCATCTGCGCCACCTTGAGGGCGTTCTCGCAGTGGCGGTCCATACGCACGGCAAGGCTCTCGATATTGTTGTTGAGCAGGAACATGCCAATGGGGTTGGGGGTACAGCCGAAGTCGCGCATCAGCTGCACGCGCGCCTTGGTGATGTAGGCAGCCTTGCCGAACTGCTCGGTATAGCGCACACCGTGGTAGCTTTCATCCGGCTCGCACAGCTCCGGGTATTTGCCGTTATTCCAGTCGAAATTGCCGCTGTCGATGATGCAGCCGCCCACCACGCTGGCGTGACCGTCCAGATACTTGGTGGTGGAGTGGGTAACGATATCGGCACCGAACTCAAAAGGACGGCACAGCACGGGGGTAGCAAAGGTATTATCCACGATCAGCGGTACGCCGTGGCGGTGGGCCAGATCGGCATAGGCTTCGATATCCAGCACGGTGAGAGCCGGGTTGGCAATGGTCTCGCCGAACACCAGACGGGTGCGGTCATCGAAAAGAGCATCCATCTCTTCTGCGCTCATCTCGGGAGTGATGAATCGGGTCTCGATGCCCATGCGCTTCATGGTAACGGCGAACAGGTTGAGGGTGCCGCCATAGATGGTGGAGGAGGATACGATGTTATCGCCCGCAGAAGCGATGTTGAACACCGCCATCAGGGATGCAGCCTGACCGGAGGAGGTGAGCATAGCGCCCACGCCGCCCTCCATGGCAGCCAGCTTCGCCTCCACGCAGGCGGTGGTGG
>JAZQHO010000038.1:0-5384 GCA_045540635.1 Candidatus Limiplasma sp. | reverse complement strand
AAACCCCCCCCCCGGGCGGGGGGAAGCCCAGTCGCGGGAGGGCGGTTTTGCTATTGTTTAAAACAATCAGGCATGCTCCACGTACCACTGATAATCGTAGCCTTCATCACTTTCGCCTTCGGCCTTGGTAACGGTGAACTGCACCAGTGCATTCTGCTTCAGCTCCAGCGCAAAGGAGATATGCTCCTCGCCGGTGAGGCTGCTGCTCTTGCACAGAGGCTTGTCGGAAGCCTGCAGGAAGCTGAGCTGCTCCTTGGTAAGGGAAGCGGGCTCGCCCATCTCGTGCCATGCCTTGAGGGGGTTGCAGCATTCCTCATCCACGATGCGCTGCATAAGCACATGCTTGCCGGAAACGGGCAGCGTCACATCAAGGGTAACAGCATCCCGATTTTCCTGGCAGATGTTCCATGCAATGCCCTGATAGCTGCCATCCTTGCGGCGAACCAACACCATGTTATCATCCCGGTATACGGGCTCGCCCTTCAGGTTGTTGAAGAAAGCGAAGGTCCACATGGTGGGCTTGATGATGAGCTGGTTGGCGATCATGCCGAAGCCGCCGTGGAAGGGACGGGGCGGTACGCCGCCCTCCTCGAACACATCGCCGAAGGTCCAGTAGGAATAAGAGGCGCAGGTATCGCCCAGACGGGACAGGAGACCGGCAGTCAGAACAGCGTTCAGGTTGGTATCGTGGATGGGGCAGAAGGGATTGTAGGAGGTATTGAACTCGGTGATGTGCAGCTCCATGCCACGGTACTCGGGGAAGCTGTCAATAATGGCGCGGGTGCCCTCCGCTTCTTCGATGATGCTGTCCACCGTGCGCATGGTGTGATACATATAGCGACCCTTACGCTCCGGGCTGTTGCCCATGTACAGGTGGCGTGTGACCATATCCAGCGGCAGCTTCTTATCCCGGCAGAAGGTAAGGAAATCGGTGATCCAGCCGGGGGTGGTCTCGCCGCCGCAAACGGCGGGGCCGCCCACCTTCATTTCGGGCAGAACAGCCTTGACCGCAGGCGCAGTGATTTCGTAGAGATGCAGGTACTTGTCCTTATCGGCATTCTCCCAGAAACCGGGCAGGTTGGGCTCGTTCCAGACCTCACAGGGCCATGTGACCACTTCATCGTAGCCGTAGCGGTCGATCAGGTGGCGCAGAGTGGCCTGCACCAGATCGATCCAGTCCTGATCGTTGGCGGGGGGCGTGGTATTGCCCTTCCAGTAGAAGATGGTCTGGGTGCCGCTGGCGATGGCACCGGGCATGAAGCCCAGCTCAATGAAGGGACGGATACCCTTTTCGAGGTAGCTGTCCACCACACGATCCAGATAAGTGAAGCAATAGCCGCCGAACTTCCAGCCGCCCTTGCCGTCCGGCACGGTCTGATAGATGCTCATATCCTCACAGAACAGGCCATGGCCACGGATATAGCGGAAGCCTGCCAAATCCTGTGCCAACTGAAGCTGCTTCTGGTACTCCTCCTGCATGGCAAGACCCATGCGACCGGTGCCCACGCAGTAGGCAGCGTTGTTGTTAAAGGTAGCCTTGCTAGCCGGGGTGATGTTGATTTGCTTATGCATGGTTCCCATTCCTCCCAGTATTACAGTTTATCGTAGTCGAACACGAAAACCTGCCCTTCTGCAGGGGCAGCCTCATGGGTGTTGGTGCTTTCCCAGCCGCCGATGGTAACACGGGGCGCGTCACGGAGCGCTTCATCGGTCAGACCGTCGAAGAAGGCCTGCATGGCAGCACGGGGATACAGCGCAGACCGGTGCGAGCAGAGCACATTGGCAAAGGGCAGCGCAAACAGCTTTCGAACATTGGAGATAAACACTTTTGCAGGCAGTGCCTTGGGGAAAAATGCCCATGTGCAGGGGTTCCAGTCGTCCGCGGTAAGGAGCAGCTCCCGTTCCTTTACATAGATCACGCAGGAGCCCGGGGTATGCGCCGGCACATGGATGATCTGCGCCGTTAAGCCACCGAGGTCGATGGTCTGTGCGCAAAGGGGTTTGGGCATCGGGACAGGAGCTGCGAGATACGCTTCCTCATCGACAGCAAGCCCGTTGTTGCGGGCGGATGCAAGGATGCGCCTGCGGGTAGGCCCTTGGGTAAACTCAGCAAAATCCTCCCGATCCTCCGGGAACATCCATGTTTCGGAAAACCAGCGTGCTCCCAGCACATGGTCGTGGTGCCCGTGGGTAAGGATGACACGGTACGGCAGCGGGGTGATCCCGGCGATCACGGGCCGAAGATCCTCCAGACCATAGCCCGCATCCACCAGCAGAGCCTCCCGCTCCCCCACCAGCAATGTCTGGCAGACACCCATGCAATCTGACAGATGATATACACCCGGCAGCACCGGGTTGACCGTTATTGCCATGGCAGCGCCTCCGTTCTGCATACTTGTTCATGGTTCGAACTTCCTTTTCGACATTGGAAAGGCATTTTCCTTTTGTTTTGCAACAAAATTTCGTAACTTTGTTAATTTGCATATTTTGCATAGATTTTTGCACTTTCTGCGGGCGAAAAACACAGCTGTGCCTACGTATTTATATTGCCGTTCCGGTTGGCCTCATGGTATAATATACCGAAATTTCTGCTGGAAGGAACGATTATCCATGAACGATCCGGTCAAGCATTTTACGTGGCTCCCCTTTCTGAAAACCCCTGTTCAGTGCGAAACCCCGGCCCAAACCGCACAGGCTGAGCTTGATACTACTCTTTCTGCCATGAAGGATGCGCCTGCCGTTTCTCTGCAGGTAGACCCTGCCATGGGCGAAAGCTGGGAAGCTGTGCAGCATACCGATGGCTCCTATACCGTGACCGGCGGCGAGACCGGTGTGCTCTATGGCGCATACCGCCTGCTCATGGCGCTGAATGCCTCTCTGCCCTGCCCCACCGGCATCCAGAAGCCTTTCTATGGTCTGCGTATGCTCAACTGCTGGGACAATGCGGACGGCGATATCGAGCGCGGTTACTCCGGGCGCAGCCTGTTCTTTGAGGGCGGCAAGCTGGACTACAGCCCCGAACGCATCCGTCAGCTGGCACGCATGCTGGCCTCCGTCGGGCTCAATGTACTGTGCATCAACAATGTAAACGTGCGCAACCCTGCCCATAAGCTGATCGAGGAGGAGTGGCTGCCTCAGGTAGCCGAGCTGGCGGCGCTGGTGCGTCCTTTCGGCATCCGGCTGATGTTCTCCATTGACTATGCCCACCCCATGCGTCACGGCATCGGCACCGCCGACCCGCTGGACAAACAGGTGCAGGCATGGTGGATGGAGCAGACCGCTCTGGTGTACAAATACATTCCTGATCTTGCCGGTTTCCTCGTCAAAGCAGACAGCGAACACCGCCCCGGCCCCTTCACCTACGGGCGCAACCATGCCGACGGTGCCAATATGCTGGCCCGCGCACTGAAGCCCCACGGCGGTATGCTGGTATGGCGCTGCTTCGTGTACAACTGCCAGCAGGACTGGCGGGACTATCAGACCGACCGCCCCATGGCTGCCCACCAGCACTACGCTTATCTGGACGGCACCTTCGAGGACAACGTGATCCTGCAGATAAAGCATGGCCCCTTTGACTTCCAGGTTCGGGAACCCGTTTCTCCCCTTTTCTACGCCATGCCCAAGACCAACCTGGCGCTGGAATTGCAGCTGGCGCAGGAGTATACCGGTCAGCAGATCGATATCTACACCATGCCGCCCATGTGGAAGGAGCTGTTTGAGCAGCTGCCTGCCGACAAGGTGATGTCCATTGCTGCAGTGCCCAATCTGGGCCGGGATGAGAACTATACCGGCCACCCCTTTGCAGCGGTCAACCTGTTCAGCTACGGTCTGTTTGCATGGGATCCCGCTACCGACCCGGAGGAGGCTGTCCGTTTCTGGGCAAAGCTCACCTACCATTTCGATGCCGCCAACGAAAACAAGCTGGCTGCGCTTTTGCTGGGCAGCCGCCGCACCTACGAGAAATACACAGCACCGCTGGGCATCTGCTGGATGGTGAATCCCAACCACCACTATGGCCCCAACCCGGAGGGCTACGAGTATGCAGCATGGGGCTGCTACATCCGTGCAGACCGCAACGGCGTTGGCATTGACCGTACCGAAAGCGGTACCGGCTATGCATGCCAGTATCCGGAGCAGTGGTGCCGCTACTACAGCGACCTTTCCACCTGTCCCGATGAGCTGAAACTGTTCTTCCACTATCTGCGTTACGAGGATGTGCTCTCCGACGGCCGCACCCTGATCCAGCGCATCTACGACGATCACTTTGAGGGCTACGAAGAAGTAAAGCAGATGGCCCAGGTACTCAAGGAGCTGCCCCTGCCCTCCCCCGACCGTCAGGAAGCGGATGAGCGTATGCAGCGCCAGCTGGTCAACGCCCACAACTGGTGCGACATCGTGAACAACTATTTCTGCAGACTTTCCGGCGTTGAGGATGCCAAGGGCCGCAAGATCTATCACTGATCCCGTTCCGTCCGTTGCCTCTGAATGCCGTTTTCTAAAGAAAGGATTAGGAATATGCTTCGTTTTCTGGTCTTTGGCGATCTGCATCTGGAGGACTGTGCCGACGGTACGAAACGGTTAGAGATCATCCTGAACCATGCCAAAGAGGAGCGGGTTGATTTCATCGTTTCTCTGGGCGACCTGTGCTACCCCACCGAAGAGCACCTGCCGGTAATGGAAATGCTGCGCAACTGCGGTATTCCTGTATACCACACCATCGGCAACCACGATGTGCAATACTGGGATATTGACCATTCCCTGCGCTTTCTTGGCAAGAAAAGCCCCTGCGAGGCTTTTGAAGCAGGCGGATACAGATTCGTCATTCTGGATACCTGCTACTGGAAGAGTGAGGAAGGCGAGTTCCACTTTCCCAACCTGGACAAAGTGCCTTCGCTCTACCCGGTACTGCCCGAAGAACAACTGCGCTGGCTTGAAGAGCAGCTTGCCGATGGCAAGCAGACCATTGTTTTTTCCCACATGAGTCTGGTCAACCCGTTCGCCCGCCGTGGCATTGCCAACAAGGAAGCCGTGCAGGAGGTGTTCCAAAACAAGAATGTCATGCTGTGTATGAACGGTCACGACCACGGCAGCGATCTCAAGTGGGTAAACGGCGTTCCCTACTACACCGTAAGCTCTGCCTCCCAGTTTTGCTGGTGGGGCGGAGACCCGCCGGGCAGCGAGGTAAAGAACCTGTTCTATCAGGATCCGCTGCACGTGATCGTGGAGCTGGAGGAAAACGAGATCCGCATCCAAGGCATGGAAAGCGATTTTGATGGCTTGAGGCCTGAGGATGTAGGCATCCTCGATTACCGCTGGAACGGCGTTGACGTGCATCCGAAAAGCCTCTCCTGCGTGCTCAGGCGCAAGTAACACAACGAAATCCC
>JAZQHO010000037.1:0-13950 GCA_045540635.1 Candidatus Limiplasma sp. | reverse complement strand
GGGCTATGAGCGCATCCCCGCCGCCTGCGTCTGCGGCGCCGAGACGGTGAACCCCAAGATCCAGAGCACGGTGGACGCACTGGAACTGACCAAAATGACCGAAAAATGGGCGAAATACAACATGGACGTCATCGGCCCGGTGTCGGTGGATCTGGCCCTCAGCCGGGAGGCCTGCCAGCACAAGCGCTTCAACGCTCCCGGCGCCGGCGATGCCGACCTGCTGCTGGTGACCAACTACGAAATGGGCAACGCCATCTATAAGACCGCTCTGTGCCTCACCGGCTGCCGCGCCGCCGGTCTGATCATCGGCGCAAAGGTGCCCATCATTCTGGTTTCCCGTTCGGACAGCGCCGAAAGCAAGCTGGCCTCCATCGCCCTGGGTGCCGTCATCGCCAGAGGATAACTTCCCGAAAAAGAGAAAGAGGGATGGATATGAGCGAGAAAGCAACCTGTGATCCCAATACCATGGATTATCTGAAGCATTGCGTCAGTGAGAATCTGGGCCATGCCCGCCATGTGGAAAACGAGCGTCTGACCTTTACCTCCATCTATATTGCCATGGTCATCGGCGCCGTGGCGGTGATCTTCGGTCTGGACGATCGCCGGATCGCCGTTATTGTGTCGGCCGTGCTGGCTTTGTTTGGCCTGATGGCCATGCTGCTGAATATGCGCTGGCAGGGTGTGTTTGACGATCATATGCATATGGCGGAACAGTGCCAGAGGCAGTGGCACCAAATGATTACGGGCGAAAACGCGTCGGAAACCCTGCCGCTGGGTTATTGCTATGGCGACTATCAGGCAACGACCGGCGTTGGAAATGGCCTGCGGCGGCTCATTGGCGATTCAGTGTCGGCCTTGAACGATCACCGCAATGGGCAGCAAAAACCTGCGAAGCCCGCGCGGAAGGGTGGTTTTCTGAAAGAACTCTGCCGCACCCGCCGTCTGTTCGCCCTGCTGTATTTACTGGTGTTTCTGGCCCTGGTGGCGCTGACCGTTTATCTGGCGGTTGACAAAGGAACCGGCGGATTCTATTTTACCGACGAAGTCATTGCCAAGCTGGAAGATGCCATCAACCGCATCGTGGAGGAAGCCCAAAAATGATCAAGCTCATCGCTACCGACCTGGACAACACCCTTTTGAACAAGGACGGCAGGATCCCCGAAAGTACCGCCGCCCTGCTGCGGCAGGCCGCTGAAAAAGGGGTGCTTACCGCCGTTGCCACCGGCCGGTGCTTTCCCTCGGCGCTGGAGCATGCCCACACCATCGGCGCCCGCACCCCGGTGATCTGCTACAACGGCTCGCTGATCAAGTGGGGCGACACCGGCGAGGTCATCGCCCAGTCCCGCATCGATGTCGATACCATTCGGCAGGTGGCCGCCTTCTGCCGGAAGGAAGGATTGTATCTTCAGTGCTACGACTACGATGACGTGATCATCTGTGAGCAGGACTGCGAAGGCCTGCGGGTGGATCCCGACCTTGTGACGGTGGGCTTTCGGGCCATTGGGGATTATCTGACCTTCCCCGATCTGCACCCCACCCCCAAAATGCTCATCGTGGAGCAGCCTGAAAGGGTGGAGGCCCGTCTGGAAGAACTGGCAGAGGTTTTTTCCAGGCTGGATTTCTGCCAGAGTCAGCCCTGGCTTATTGAAGTTATGCCCAAAAGCGCCGGAAAGGGCAAAGCGCTGGAACAGCTGGCCGGACTGATGGGTGTTCCCCAAAATCAGGTCATGGCCCTGGGCGACAACACCAACGATCTGTCCATGATCCGCTGGGCCGGACTGGGCGTGGTGGTAGCCAACGGCGTTGCCGCCGCCAAGGCCGAAGCCGACTACATCTGCCAAAAGGAGCGGTCGGAAGGGGTGGAAGAAGCCCTTTTACAGTTCGTTTTATAAGCAAAAAGACCGCGAAAGCGGTCTTTTTTGTTTACTGGTTTGCTGGTTTACTGATACATGCCGTTTACCGTCATGTAGTCGTACAGCTGCTTGCCGTGCTCCTGCTCTTCCTTCTGAATGTGGTTGAGAACGTTGCGGGCCTGACCGTCCCGGAACTCAAAGACGCTGGTGTCATACAGCCCGGAAACGTGCTTTTCGCCTGCCAGAACATCGGAGCAAAGAAAACAGTCGTTCTTCTTTTCCTTGCTGTCGCCCGTATAGGCGGCGGTAAAGGCAGGAGCAGGCTGCTGACCGCTGCCGCTCTGCATCTGGGGAACGGTGCCGCTTTCCATCTGGGAAATGGTCTGCAGATGCTGGGCCTCCTGCTGGGCCAGCTGGGAGAACAGCTTTTTCAGCTGGGGGTCACAGGCATTTTCGGCGTGACGCATATATTTGTCCACGCACAGCTGCTCCTGATCCTTCAGGTCTTTCAAAAGGTCGCGCTCTTTCTGATTCCACTGCATAAAAAATCACCTCGGCCCTATTGTGGCCGAGGTGATGGCAATTTATGCGGGGTTTTCCGGTTATTTCATGCTGGAAACCATGGCTTCTGCCAGTTCGTCCAGCTCCTGCAGCTGACTGACCTTCAGGGTGGACAGCAGCGAGATCTTTTTGCCCATAACATGGTTACCCGAACCGGTGAGCAGCTCGTCCATCTTTCTGGCAGCCACCGGCGCCCACGAACCGTTTTCCATCAGGGCGACGGTGCGGCCCTTGAGACCGTGGGCCTTCAGGCTCAGAATGAACTGCTCCATATCGGGGAACAGGCCGCCGTTGTAGGTCACCGAAGCCAGCACCAGATGGCTGCAGCGGAAGGCTTCGGCCAGCACGTAGGAGGGATGCTCCCGGGAGAGATCCATCAGCTTGACCTCACGGACGCCCTTTTCACTGAGGGAATTGGCCAAAGACTGGCAGGCCAGCTCGGTGTTTCCGTAAATGGAAGCATAAGCGATGACCACGCTCTGATCTTCCGGCTCGTAAGTGCTCCACTTCCGGTACTTTTCCAGGATGGTGGGAATGTCCCGCCGCCAGATGGGGCCGTGGGGGGGGCAGATCCGCTGAATGTTCAGGGGGGAGACCTTCTGCAAAAGCTGCTGCACCGGGCCGCCGTATTTGCCCACGATGTTGGTATAATACCGGCGGTACTCCGAGAGCCAATCGCCAAAGTTCACCTGATCGGCGAACAGATTGCCGTCCAGCGCGCCGAAGGTGCCAAAGGCGTCGGCCGAAAACAAGGTCTCGGAGGTGCGGTCATAGGTGACCATGACCTCGGGCCAGTGAACCATGGGCGCCAGATGGAAGGACAGGATATGCTTGCCCACCATTACCGAAACGCCGTCCCGGATCTCCTGAGCCCGTTTGGCCAGCGCAGGGCCGAAGAACTGGGCCAGCATCTTTTTGGCGCCGGCAGTGCAGACCGCCTGACACTTGGGCCAGCGGCGAAGGACTTCCGCGATGGTGGCGGCGTGGTCGGGCTCCATATGGTGAATGATCAGATAGTCCAGCGGCCGGTCTGCCAAAAGGGTCTCGATGTTGCGGAGGAAGACCTCGCGCACCGACTGGTCCACCGTATCGAACAGAACGGTCTTGCGGTCCAGCAGCAGATAGCTGTTGAAGCTCATGCCACGGGGCACGGGGTACTGTTTTTCAAAACGGTCGGCCGCCCGGTCAGAGGCGCCCACATAATAGATGTCCTGACACACCTGACGGAAACCGGGGGCCACGATCTCATTGTCGGCAGGGCCGGGCTCCTTGGGCAGTTCCATGGCCTTGGCTTCGCCGGAAAGCAGTTGGTTCAAAAACGTTTCCACCCGCTCGGTACAGCTGCCGCAAAAGGCGGTAGCGCGGGTACGCTCGCGGATTTCGGCAACCGTCGTGGCGCCGGCGGCTACCGCGTCGGCCATATCGCCGCAGGTGACCCGGGCACAGGTGCAAATTACTTTTCTGGGATCATATTCAAACACAAAGATCGCTCCTTTGCTGCAATTTCTCTGGTGACAATATAGCATGTGGGAGAAAAAAAGTCCAGTAAATTGCATTTTGTCGGGGAATACGGTATAATATGCATCATCAGGAAAGGAAAGGAGCGCACCCTATGGTCATCTGTGTATACGGCGCTTCCAGTCAAACCATTCACCCGGAGTATCTGACCGGGGTAGAGGACTTTGGCCGCGCGATGGGCAAGCGGGGCCACACGCTGCTGTTCGGCGGCGGCGACAAGGGCCTGATGGGAGCTGCCGCCCGCGGTGTTAAGGCGGAAAACGGCAAGATCATCGGCGTGGCGCCCCGGTTTTTTAATGTGGACGGCGTACTGTATCCCCACTGCGACACGTTTTTCTATACCGATACCATGCGGGAGCGCAAGCAGATTCTGGAGGATCAGGCCGAGGCCTTTGTGGCGGTGCCCGGCGGCATCGGCACCTTTGACGAGCTGTTCGAGATTTTGACCCTCAAGCAGCTGGGCCGCCACAGCAAGCCCATTGCCCTGCTCAATCTGCGGGGCTATTACGATCCCCTGCTGGCCCTGCTGGAAAAGGCCATGGACGAGGGCTTTATGAAGGAAGAATGCCGCACGCTGTGGGCGGCTTTTGACAATGCCGAAGACCTTCTGGACTATCTGGAGGGTTATCACGGTGAGATTGGATTTTTTAAGGAGGTTGACCATGATCAAAGGGTTTAACGGACATATTCCTGCCATTCGCGCTTCCTGCTTTGTGGCAGACAACGCCACCGTCATCGGTGACGTGACCCTGCAGGAGGATGCCTCCATCTGGTATGGCGCGGTGGTCCGGGGCGATGCCGACACCATTTTTATCGGTAAGGGCTCCAACGTGCAGGACTGCGCCGTGCTGCACACCGACAAGGGCTTCAAGCTGACTTTGGGCGAGAAGGTCACCATCGGCCACAGCGCTGTGGTTCACGGCGCCGACATTGGCGACAACGTGATCGTGGGTATGCACGCCACCCTGCTCAACGGCTGCAAGATCGGCAAAAACTCCATCATCGGCGCCGGCGCCCTGGTGCGGGAAGGCCAGATCATCCCAGATAATTCTCTGGTGGTGGGCTGCCCCGCCAAGATCCTGCGGGAAGTTTCCCCCGAACAGATCGCCGACAACACCTGGAACGCCGATCATTACATCGATCTGGCGAAAAAGCACAAGGCATTATAAAAGAAAAGCGGCTCAATAGGGATGATGGAAAGGAAGGAGTTATCCTTCACATTACATCGTTTCAACTGTTGCGGTGAATAGAGACAGTCAACAATAACGGCAAGTCGTACCAGAGAGTATGTCTTGCCGTTGCTATATGGCTGTGATAGAATGGGAGCGCCAAATAAGTATCTAATTGATTTTTGAGGCATGAAATAACAACGGGACAGAATTGTCTGGTGGAAAACACGCTGTTTCTCACTTTTTGACGTGGTTTTCCGGAGCCTTTTCAGCGATAATCGAGAACGAAAGGAGAAAGCAAAATGATAGACCAGACTAAAATCGGTAGTTTTCTGAGAGAATTGCGTAAAGAAAAGAAACTGACACAAGAGCAGTTGGCAGAAAAATTTGGTGTATCATCCCGAAGTGTATCGCGTTGGGAAAATGGCAATACCATGCCGGAACTGGGCATTCTGGTCGAATTGGCAGATTACTATGAGGTTGATATCAAGGAAATCATTGATGGCGAAAGGAAAAGTGAGCATATGGAAAAAGAAGAAAAAGAGACTTTACACAAAGTTGCAGATTATGCAGAAGCCGAAAAGAAATTGGTAGTAAGACGCAGATGCATTGTTACATTCGTAGGTACATTGTTGTTTGCGCTAAGTATAGTGATTGGATGTATTGTTTTTCCTTATCTTCCTGCAGATCATATTTTCAGAAGCGGCAGTTTGTGGTTAGGAATAGGAGTTATAGGTGTAGTTGTTTTGTGGGGAATCGTTATTCGCGAGAATCGAAAGAATGTTGCAAAAGACAAGTGAGTTTCTGCCATCTGATTGATAGAAAACGTAAACTATCGTTCGATGGGACAGCCAATTTCATTTTGTCGAGCAATCCCAAAGACCAATTGTTATCCGTTTCAGGAGGGCACAATTGATACGCACCGTTCCGGTGCATTGCGTTTACATAAGCACATAAGCAAACGCGCATCCAAACACCGGATGCGCGTTTATTTGTTATTGGATCAATTGTTCCTTAAATCCTCCCACCAAGCGAGGGTGCGCTTTATGCGGCTCCTGTAAGCTCAGGGGTGCAGATCCACAGGCTCAAACTGAATGCCGGGGAAGAGATCGAACAGGAAGTTGTTGGGGTATACATCACCCGGCTGCTGCTCCTTGCGGATCTTGGCAGGGGTGTAATCGTAGTAAATACCGTTGATGCTGAAATAGGGGCATTCATCCACCGCCAGCAGCAGCTCTGCGGTAGTACCGGCACCTGTGGTCAGGTACAGCATGCCGTCGCCGTTGGGGCAGGAGGGAGCACGAATGTAGGCAGCCTCAGAGAACCATTCCTCGATCTGGGCAAGCACGGCGGCATCTGTAACCGTTTCGGTGCGCCCGTCGGCCATGGTGATCGTGGCAGCGGTTAGACCGGTCAGTGTGGTAACATCGAAACTGGTGTACTGCAGCAGGGAATCCATCATGGGTTGCAGGTATACTACCAGATCTTCACACTTGGCATATCTGCGGTGCATGAAAGCAAAGCCCTCGCCGGTCTCGAACATGGTGTAGAGCAGGTGGTCGCCTGCAAGCATCATCCATTCGGTGTGGTTTGCTGCATCCACGATGGTATATCCGGCTTCCGGATGCTCCTCCCAGAACTTCTCATCAATGGTGTAGTTCAGCAGCTTCAGCTCATCCAGCAGGGTGCGCAGCTCCTTCTGGGTGTCATCGTCCGGGGTATAGTAGTAGGTATCCCACAATCCCAGCAGCTGCGGGGTAAGGCGAATGCTCAGCTTATCCTCAGAGGGATCAAGCGTCAGCGTGGTGCCTTGGTAGGTAAAGGTCTCCTCGGCGCAGGCGGGGAATGCTGCGGTCAGCAGCATCAGCGCAGCCAGCATGACCAGAAGCGTGAAGGATGCGGGTTTACTTGCGTTCCTTCGTACATTCATGGGAAAGCTCCTCCTCACATATGGTGCGGGCAGTGGGTCATATCAGACCCCGGAAGCCCTTTCCGATGATCTCTGTCGTATTGGTGATAAGGATAAAGCAGGATGGGTCGATGGCCTTTGCCTGCTTGCGAAGCTGCACCGCCTGCGGGCGGTTGACCACCGTGAGGATAACGGTTTTATCCTCATGGGTGAATGCACCTTCGCCTTTGATCCGGGTAGCGCCGCGGTGAAGCTCGTCCACGATAAAATCCACGATTTCATCCGGTTTGGAGGTGATCACCTGGCAGCACTTGTGAACCTTGATGTTCTCCAGCACCATATCCACGATAACGGATTTCAGTGCCAGACCCAAAACGCTGAAAAGACCCGTTTCCATGCCAAAAACGATACAGGCGGCAACCGTAACGAGAAAATCGACCAGCAGCAGGCAGTTGCCGATGTTGATGCTGGTTTTTTTCTTCAGCAGCATGGCGATGATGTCCGTGCCGCCGCTGGAGGCCTGCATGTTGAAAAGGATGGCACTGCCCAGCGCCGGGAGCGCTACGGAGAAGATCAGCTCCAGCAGGGGTTGGGCGGTCATGGGCTGGGTAAGGGGAACCAGAACCTCCAATCCCCAGATGATGCAGCTCATCAAAATGCTTACATAGGCTGTACGAACGCCGAAGGAGCGCCCCAAAAACAGAAACCCCAGAAGTAAGAGCGCCTGATTGATGATGAAAACGAACGCACCCGCAGACAGGTGCGGTGCCAGTGCGCCCAGAATGATGGAGATACCGCTGACCCCGCCCGTGGAAAAATGGTTCGGAAACTTGAAAAAGTAGATGCCTACAGACATGATCACTGTGGCAAGGGTAAGTATTGCGTAATCGGACAGTACCTGTTTAGGCGTCAGCTTTTCTTGTTCCATGTATGGCATACCTCTCAAATAGGCGTTGTCATCATATCTATTTTATGATATAATAACAATAAATGCAAGGTGCTTTGAAAGGATATTTCCACGGAATCTTCTTCGAAAGTGTTCTTTGGTACGGTGCAAAGGTTTGCACCATGTCCTCCGCCTTGTGCAAGGGATGGGACAGCGCCTCGCGCGGCTGTCTTTTTCACTGCCATCCCGCTATCCGGCAGGCTCGGCGCCTGCATGCGAAAGGAGCATCTCTGTCATGGATCGCGCATGGTACCTTCAGCAGATCGAACGTGTTATCCAAGAGGGGAGATATAAGGCCGACTGGTCATCGCTGGCAAAGCATCCCATCCCGGAATGGTACAGAGAAACACGTCTTGGTATCTTCCTGCACTGGGGACCGTTCTCCATTCCCGCCTACCACGACTGGTACGCCCGCAATATGTATATCGAAGGCTCGGAGGAGTACAAGCACCATCTGGAGCACTGGGGCAGCCACAAGGATTTTGGCTATCAACACTTTATCCCCATGCTCAAAATGGAGAAATTCGACCCGGTGGAATGGATCAGTCTCTTCCGTGAGGCGGGGGCAGACTACATCGTGCCTGTTGCCGAGCATCACGACGGCTTTCAGATGTACAAAAGCGAGCTTTCGCATTGGAACGCCGCTGAAATGGGGCCCCACCGGGATGTGATGGGCGAATTGCTCCTGCAGGCGGAACGCGGCGGCATGACGGTGGGCGCTTCCTCTCACCGGGTGGAACACTGTTGGTTTTTTGCCAACGGCAAGAAGTTCGAAAGCGATATCCCGCAGGAGATCCCGAGGGATCATCTCTACTGGCCTGCCAATCCCGAGCCGGAGAACCAGCACGATATCAACGGCCAGCCTGCACCGGACGACGAGTTTATGACCGACTGGCTGCTTCGCTGCTGCGAGATCGTGGACAGATATCATCCCCGTATCCTGTATTTCGACTGGTGGATTCAGCATCAGGCCGTTAAGCCTTGGCTTATGAAGTTTGCGGCTTACTACTTCAACCGTGCGGAAGCATGGGGCGGCTGCGTGATCAACTACAAGCATGATGCCTTTCCCTTCGGCTGCGCCGTTCCCGATGTGGAACGCGGGCAGTTCTCGGAGGTAAAGCCCTTCCTGTGGCAGTCCGATACCTCTGTTATGCGTGGCAGCTGGTGCTATTCCAGCCTGCCGGAGCGTGCACAGCATAAAGAACCCAGAGAGATCATCTGGGATCTGGTGGATGTGGTGGCAAAGAACGGGCGTTTGCTGCTGAATGTAGGCCCCAAGCCGGATGGTACCCTTGCCGAAAAGGATGTTGCCATCCTTCAGACGCTGGGCAGCTGGATGAAACAAAACGGCGAAGCCATCCACGGCACCGGCATCTGGCGCTATGCACAGGAGGGTCCCACGGCGATTCAGGAGGGCCAGTTTGCCGATGGGGTATCCCGCGCCTTTACCAGCGAGGATATCCGTTTTACCTGCAAGGGCGATACGGTGTACGCCATCGCTCTTGTCTGCCCCGAAGACGGCATGCTGCGCATCCGCAGCATGCGTGAGGCAGATGCAAGCCATCTGCCCCTGTTCAGCGGTGCAGTCAAGAATGTTACAGTGCTGGGCTGCGATGCCCCCATCCGGTGGGAGCGGGATACGACTGCTCTTACCGTAGAACTGGGGCAATACCGCAGCGAGCTTCCTGTAGTGGTCAAGATCACGGTCAATTGATAACTTTTGGAGGGAATACGTATGAGGTTTTCCAATGGTTACTGGATGACAAAACCCGAATTTGTGATGAGCTACGCTACCCAGTGCGTACGTGTCACCAAGTCTGAGAAGGAGATGCAGGTCATCTCTGCCTGCCGTCCTGTTCGCCATCGTGGCGATGTGTTGGATGGCGGCTCCCTGACAGTCACCTTTTCCGCACCCCGCAAGAATGTGATCCGCGTTAAGGTAACGCATTTTGCCGGTGCCAAGGTAAAGGAGCCCCGCTTCGAGACCTTCGAAGAGGAAGTTGTTCCCGTTATGAGCGAGAACGAGCAGTATGCCAGCTTTACCAGCGGCGAGCTGACCGCCCGTGTGCTCAAGGCAGACGGTCAGTGGCAGGTGGACTACATGGTGGGCGATAAGATTCTCACCACCAGCGGCTTCCGTGCCATGGGTCGCGGTCTGCGCAAGGAAGAGGGCCCCTGTTCCCTGCTGCCCCACGGCAAGAGCTATATGGTAGAATCCCTGATGCTGGATGTGGGCGAGAATGTCTACGGTCTTGGCGAGCGTTTCGGCGCTTATGTGAAGAACGGTCAGAGTATCGATATGTGGAATGCCGACGGCGGCACCGCCAGCGAGCTGGCCTATAAAAACATCCCCTTCTATATGACCAACCGCGGCTACGGCGTGCTGGTGGAGGATACCTCCGATGTCAGCTTTGAGGTTGCCAGCGAGAAGGTGGAGCGTGTACAGTTTTCCCATGAAGGCGAAACCATGGTGTACGATATCATCTACGGCGGCACCCCCAAGGGCGTGCTGGATGTGTACACTGCCCTGACTGGCCGTCCCGCACTGCTGCCCGCCTGGAGCTTTGGCCTGTGGCTTTCCACTTCCTTCACCACCAACTATGACGAAGAGACCACTTCCTCCTTCATCAACGGCATGGCGGAGCGGGATATCCCCCTGAGTGTGTTCCACTTCGACTGCTATTGGATGAAGGCCTTCAACTGGTGCGACTTTGAGTGGGATCCCGATGTGTTCCCGGATCCCGAAGGCATGCTGAAGCGTTACCACGAAAAGGGTCTCAAGCTCTGCTGCTGGATCAATCCCTACATCGGTCAGGCCAGCCCCCTGTTCAACGAGGGCATGGAAAAGGGCTATCTGCTCAAAAAGACCAACGGCGATGTCTGGCAGACCGATATGTGGCAGGCCGGTATGGGCATTCTGGATGTGACCAACCCCGATGCCTGCGAGTGGTATGCGGGCTACCTGCGCAAGCTGCTGGATATGGGTATCGATTGCTTCAAGACCGACTTCGGCGAGCGCATCCCTGTGCGTGATATCGCCTACTTTGACGGCTCTGATTCCCTGCACATGCACAACTACTACACCTTCCTGTACAACCAGCTGGTGTTCAATGTGCTCAAGGAAGCCAAGGGCGAGGGCGAGGCCATCTTGTTTGCCCGCAGTGCCACGGTGGGCGGCCAGCAGTTCCCCGTGCACTGGGGCGGTGATAACAGCGCTTCCTATGTCTCAATGGCCGAGACACTGCGCGCCGGTCTGGGCATGAGCCACAGCGGCTTTGGCTACTGGAGCCACGATATCTCCGGCTTCGAATCCACCGCTCCTGCGGATGTATACAGGCGCTGGTGCCAGTTCGGTCTGCTTTCCAGCCACAGCCGTCTGCATGGCTCCACCAGCTATCGTGTGCCGTGGCTGTTCGACGAGGAGAGCTGCGATGTGGTTCGTAAGTTCACCAAGCTCAAGTGCCGCCTGATGCCCTACCTCTACGGCGCCGCTGTTGAGGCCCATGAAAAGGGCACGCCCATGCTGCGCCCCATGATGCTGGAGTTCCCGCAGGATCCTGCCTGCGAGATGCTGGATCGCCAGTACATGCTGGGCGAAAGCCTGCTGGTGGCTCCCATCTTCAACAAGGAAGGCACTGTGCAGTACTATCTGCCCGATGGCGAGTGGATCAGCCTGTTGAACGGCAACAAGGTGATCGGCGGTCACTGGCAGAGTGAGACCCACGATTTCCTCTCCCTGCCGCTGATGGTTCGTCCCGGTACCGTGCTGCCCATGGGCACCTGCGAAACCAGCACCGAGTACGACTACACCGATGGTGTTGAGCTGCATGTCTATATGCTTGGCGAGGGTGAGACCGCAGTGTGCAAGATCCCCGCACTGGATGGCACGCTGGCCGCTACCTATACTGTCACCATCAAGAACGGTCAGGCTGTTGTGGAGACCGATTCCAACAAGCCCTACACCGTGGTTCTGCATAACTGAGTTGCAGGGGAGGCAATCCCCTCCCCGAACGTAAGGCAACAGCCGCTTTCGCATGCCGGAAGCGGCTGTTGTCATGCTTTGCGGAAACTTGACAAATACGGTATTTCATCGGATAATCATTCGTAGCTCTGTCTGAAAGGTAGGGGAAGCTGCTTTGGTATTCTCCAGTCTCACGTATCTGCTGCTGTTTATGCCCATATTCATAGGGCTTACGTTTGTATCCCATAAGCTTTCATGGAAAAACGGCGTTCTTTTGCTGGCCTCTGTTGTTTTCTACGGCTGGGGCGAGCCGGTATGGGTATACGGTCTTATCGCGCTCACTTTCCTTGTGTGGCTTTTTGCTGCCGGTGTGCACCATGCAAAGGCTGTCTGGCTCAAGCGTCTCTGCCTTGCACTGGCAGTGGCAGCGCCCATGAGCGTGCTTCTGTATGTGAAGTACGGCGGTTTCCTTTTTTCCGGGCTGCTTACGGCACTTGGGCTGCCGATCCTGCCTGCCGGCGAGATGCCGCTGGGTATCTCTTTTTTCACCTTTCAGATCATTACTTACGCGGTGGATGCCTACCGGGACGACAAGCTATACCAGCCCAGCCCTCTGAAGCTGCTGCTGTATGTAAGCTGCTTTCCTCAACTTGTGGCAGGCCCCATTGTATGCTATCGGGACATCAGCGAGGAGATCGACAACAGACAGACCACGCCGGACGATTTTGTTGTCGGAATGAAACGTTTCGCCATCGGTCTTGGCAAAAAGGTGCTTCTTGCCAACATCTGCGGCAAAATGGTGGAGGCAGTCGTTGCTAACCAGAATCTCTATGGCATGAGCGTAGCCGGTGGCTGGTACATGGCATTTCTCTACTCATTGCAGATTTATTTTGATTTTTCCGGCTATTCCGATATGGCAATCGGTCTGGGGCGTGTGTTTGGCTTCCACTATGCAGAAAACTTCAATTATCCCTACATCAGTACCGGCATCAGCGAGTTTTGGCGCAGATGGCATATCTCTTTGGGTACTTTTTTCAGGGAATATGTGTATATCCCCCTTGGTGGCAACCGGAAAGGAAAATGGCGGCAGGTTTTTAACCTGTTCGTTGTTTGGGCGCTTACCGGACTTTGGCATGGTGCAAGCTTCAACTTTGTGCTCTGGGGACTGTATTACTTTGTGCTCATCGTGCTGGAACGCTTCGTGTTCAAGTGGCTGCTGGTCAAACTGCCCAAGCTGGTAAAGGGTGTTCTTACCTACTCGCTGGTGCTGGTGGGATGGGTCATCTTTTACTTTACGGATACGATGCAGCTCATCGGTTATCTGGGCAGCCTTTTCGGTTTTGGCGCATCCGTTCCGCTCTATACGCAGGAGCTGTGGATGGTCGTTCGACAGTATTCTGTTCTGCCATTGGTGGCTCTTGTGGCAGCCTTCCCTATCAAGAATCTGTTTCCGGAGCCTTTGCAGCAGCGCTTCAAGCCCCTTGCCACCCTTTGGCTCACGCTTGTGTTTATCCTTTCTGTAATGATGATCATCGGTCAAAGCTACAATCCGTTTATCTATTTCCGCTTTTAAGGAGGTGCTTGTATGAAAGAGGGGAAAGGATCCTTCCTGATAACGCTCTGGTGGCTGCTCGGCTGCCTGTGTCTGGGCGTTTTGCTCGTTGTGCTTGCACCTAAGGAGGCAAGGCCTTCCACCGAGGAGAACCGCATGCTGGCGGGCGCCCCTGTATGGAACCGTGAAACGCTGCTCAGCGGCCAATTTTTCTCCGGTGTGGAAGACTATCTCAGCGATGGTTTTTTCGGACGCGATCAGGTGATCGATCTCACCGATGACCTGCTGGCAGTATTTGATATGCGTACCGAAGAACAACGCCTGATCGCCGAAGAAGCGGAGATCGATCGGTTGCTGACGGCGGATGTCAGCGGCGAAGATCGCCTTTCCGGCACAACGGAACCTACGGCAGAACCCACAGTCGAACCCACACCTGAACCCACGGTCGAGCCTACCGCGGAACCCACACTCGAACCCACCC
>JAZQHO010000036.1:0-5367 GCA_045540635.1 Candidatus Limiplasma sp. | reverse complement strand
AATCCGACAGGCACGGAGTGAGACCTGCCTCTGCGGATGTGACGTTGATTGCGACCGCCGCCACGAAAATGGGCGATCAAGGGATTTGACCAAAGCGAGCGTGTCGCTGTTTTCTGGTTACTCTTTTGCGTCAAAAGAGTAACCGCAGGTGTGGGGCGCGGAGCCCCACCCTGTTGCTCGCAGCGGAACTGCGGGTTGGCTTCCCGCGGGGCGTACAACCCCTCCGGCGCTACGCGCCACCTCCCCTTACACAGGGGAGGCTGTGTGGGTTGGCTTCCCGCGGGGCATACAACCCCTCCGGCGCTTGGGGCCACCTCCCCTTACACAGGGGAGGCTGTGCGGGTTGGCTTCCGGCGGCACCCTCAGCCCCTGACGGGGCAGCTCCCTCTGGCGAGAGGGAGCCTGCATAGGTGGGTGGTACCCGGGGGCGTGTCTTACCCCTGTTGGGAGGCTTTCCCCCGCACGCCAGTCGAACGGATCAGCGCCGCCAAGCCCACCTGCAGGGGCAGGCAGACCGCTGCGCAGCCCAAAAGCACATACAGCTGGGTGGCATTCAGCGCCGTCAGGTAGAAAAGACCGGGGAACAGCGTGATGGCCAGCACCAGACCAACCGTTACCAGCACCAGCAGCGCCGCACGGATCTTATCCAGCGGCAGGCAGGTCAAAAACAGCGTGACCAGACCGGAGCAGGCCGCTGCCAGCGTACACAGGGTGGCGCACACCTCTCCGCCATAGCCAAGAGGCCCGGAGAGCAGCATGACCGCTATGCACAGCAGGGTAACGCACAGACCGCCCGGCAGGGCGCGGGAGATCACATTGCGTAAAAAATCGCCCCGGACCCGCTCCCGGTTAGGCTGCAGTGCCAGCACAAAGGAGGGGAAGCCCACCGTCATGGTGCTTACCAGCGTAAGCTGGATGGGCGCAAAGGGATAAGCGAAGGGCAGCACCAGCAGCGACAGCGACAGCAGCAGCGAGAAGATATTCTTGACCAGAAACAGGGAAGCCGCACGGGTGATGTTGTTGATGACCCGCCTGCCCTCCAGCACGATCTGGGGCATGGCTTCAAAGCCGCCGCTCATCAACGTGATCTGCGCTACCCGGCTGGCAGCATCGCTGCCGCCTGCCATCACGATGGAGCAGTCCGCCGCCTTCAGGGCGGGGATGTCGTTCACGCCGTCGCCGATCATGGCGACGCTGTGGCCGTCCGCCTGCAAGGCACGCACCAGCCCGCATTTATCCTCCGGCGATACACGCCCGAAAACCGTATAGGTACGGCTCAGCGCCGCATAATCCTTCTCGCCTTCGATGGCGGAAAGATCCACCGCATCACCTGCATGGGGCAGACCTGCATCCTCCGCTACCCTTGCCACCGTGACCGGGCTGTCGCCCGAAATAACCAGCAGACGCACATCCTGCTCGCCAAAGTAACGGATGGTATCCGCCACCTGTGGGCGCAAAGCATCGCTCAGCGTGACCAGTGCCAGCGGACGGAGCCCCTCCGGGCGCATCACATCCGCAGCGGGCCAGCGATCGCCGCCCAGCACCGCCAACACACGCAGCCCCTTGGCGGCTTCCTTCTGCGCCTGTGCCAGCAAGGAACCCTCCACAAGCCGCTCCGGCGCTCCCATCAACACCGTGCCCAGCTTGCCGAAACGGGCTGCCGACCACTTGCGCTCGCTGGAGAAAGGGATCACTTCCAGAGCACCTTCGCTGCTCTCCCGCCCCAACGCCTCTGCCAGCGCTGCATTGGTGGGCGAATCGGAGGGCAGGGCACTGAGCAGCGCCCGGAGCTTCTCCTCCACTGCCTCCACAGCGACCCCGTTCACCGGCAGAATACTCTCCAGTGCCATTGCGCCGCCGGTGATGGTACCGGTTTTATCCATACAGATCACATCAGTGCGGGCAAGGGTCTCGATGCCGTACAGCTCGTTGACCAGTGTTTGCTTCCTGCCCAGCGTTACCACGCCTGCCGCCAGCGCCATGGAGGTGAGCAGCATCAGCCCTTCGGGGATCATGCCCAGCACAGAAGCCACGGTCTTGGTGACACTGTCCTGCATGTTGAGCCCCAACTGACCGTACTGCCGCCAGAACAACAGTGCACCCACCGGCAGCAGGATCACCGTAACGATGCGGATCAGCTTGCGCAGATCCAGCATCAGACGGCTGGAGCCCTGTTTCACCTTGCGAGCGGACAGCTGCAGCTTACCCGCATAGCTGTCGGCACCCACTGCCGTCAGTCTTGCCACCACACGCCCGCTTTTCAGAAAGCTGCCGGCATACAGGCCGTCCCCTGCTGTTTTTTCAATGGAACGGCTCTCGCCCGTCAGCAGGGATTCATCCAGCAGGGCGCTGCCCTCCAGCACATCCGCATCGGCAGGCACCTGATCGCCGCGGCTGAGGATGACCACATCCTCCAGCACCAGCTGGGAGGCGGGCAGCTTGCTCTCCTGCCCCTCCCTTACAGCGGTGATCTGCCCTTCGCTGAGCAGCACCAGCCTGTCGTGGGTGCGCTTGGCACGCAGCTCCTGCACCGTGCCGATAAGGGCGTTGGAGATGACCACGCCCATAAACAGCAGATTGCGGTAGCTGCCCACAAGGATCAGCACCACCGCCATCAGAACATTCAGCAAATTGAACAGGGTAAGCAGGTTACGGCGCAGGATCGCTCCTGCGCCGCCATCTTTTGCTTTGGGCATTTGATTGCCCCGCCCGTCCCTGAGCCGCGCTTCTGCTTCCGCGCGGCTCAGACCGGCCCATTTTTCCATTTGTACAAGACTCCTTTTGTTACTGCACCTTCTCCAGCAGGTAGAAGGGGATCAGGTTGCAATTGCCCGTGTTTTCCAGACGGATGCGGCACACGCCGGGTTCAAGGATCTCCGCATAATTGAAACGGTCGTAATCATCGTAGTTATCGCGCCGGAGGGGATCCAGGAAGTACATGTACTCATCATCCACGCCGCAGATGACCACAAAGTGGCCCGATTTGGTAAAGGGACTGCCCTTGATGGCGCAGCTGATGGCCATGCGCTTGATACCGTCCACTTTCTCCTCCCGGAGTCGCTCGATCAGCTCCTCGGAATCCTCGATAACGGTGACGCGGATGCCGTAGATGGCGCAGATCTTGTCAAGGAAGCGCATGTTGGTGCCCTGCGTTTCCCTGCGGGACTTGATATCCCAGATATTGTTGCCGGTTGCGAAGTTGGCCACCGCCAGGGGCATATAGCGCAGGAATTCCTCACCCGTGCGCAGCTGGTACTGAGCGTGGGTGTGGTTGCAGTAGTAGCGGTTCACCGAGCACTCGCAGAAGGTGTAGCCCAGCTCGGTATTGGCGTAGCCGATCAGTCTGGGCAGTTCCTCAACGGGGCACAGGTTGGCAATGGCGGTAGCCACCGCAGTGGGGCCGCAGCCGCCGTCGCCAAAAACGCGGTACTTACCGCTGCCGCGGGACTCGTAGCGCATCCGCTCCCACAGAGGATCGTTCTGGGCGTAGTTCATGTAGGTGCCCATGCCCTCGATCTCCACAAAGCCGTTACCGGTCTCCTTGGCATCCATGGCGGCCTTGGTGGTGATCACCGCCTCCTCGGTGGTCTCGTAGACAATGGGGCGCATTCTGCCGTAGATCACGTAGCGCTGGTTGGACTTGATATTGGTGCAAGTGACCAGCACCAGCATACGGTCGCCCCACAGGGGCAGGCTCTCCTCAGGCGCATTGATAAAGGACTGGGGCAAGATCAGATCGAGAAATTCGTTGAGATCCTGTTCGCTCTCCAGCGTCTTGGGCCGCCAGCTGGTCTCGTCCTCCACGATGGTAGCCATACCGGCGAACACATCCACCTGATAATCGGCAAAGGGCGTAAGCAGCAAAAACTGGGGATGCGCCTCATAGTAGGCGGGATCCAGATAATCGCTCAGGGAGGCGAACATACCGCCGCCCTTGCTGTGGTGCCCGTACAGGTAGGTGGCGCTGTCGATGAAGGCTGCGGAGTTACCACTGTCCATAAAGACGGAGCCTGCATCGTTCACCGTATGGTCGAACAGATGGGTCAGATAGTAGGCATTGTTCTTGCCGCGCACCACCGGATAGTTGATGGGCGTGCCTTCCTGATACAGCCAGCCCACCACATCATCGTTAACGAGGGAGAGGTAGTCGAAGTTGACCGCCAGCTTAGCGCTGGGCACAGTGACCGCCCGCTCCATACTGATGCCGCTGTTGGGCACATAAGCCGGAGGCGTTGCCGTGGGCGCAGGGGTGGCGGTGGTTGCATCCAGCGTGGGCGACGGAGAGGGGGTCGCCGTGGGCTTGGGCGTTACCTGCAGGGTATCCGCACGCCCGGACAGCTGCTTGTTGCCGTTGGAGGCAGCCACCAGATAGCCGGTCTCTTCGGGCTTGGCTGCCGTAGCGGATGCATCAGCCTCGGCAGGCTGAGCTTCTGCGGCGGCTGCGACCTGCTGCTGGGTGGGTTGGGCTTCCGCAGCGGTTGCGCCAGCCTCGGTGGGCTGGGTCTGCGCAGCAGCTGCAATGGCCTCGGTGGGCTGTGCTTCCGCAGCAGCGGTGATCTGCTGCTGGGTGGGTGCGGGAGTGAACAGGGGGCCCGGACGGTCGGTGATCAGCTCGTCCTCCTGCTGGTTCTTCAGCATCCAGACCAGCGCTTCGTCCAGCACTTCCTCCTCTTCGGGGCCTTGTGAGGCCACCTGACCGGTCATGCTGCTCAGATCGTACACCGGGGCGGCTTCATAGTTGCCGTCGGCTTCCTCGGCTTCTGCCTGCGCTTTTGCCGCAGCCAGCTCCTGAGGGGAGATGGTGGTCAGTGCCGCAGCACCGCCGGTGCTTGCCTTGTTCTCTGCGGGGGCCTGCGTGGCAGATGCCGCAACAACGGGCGTAGCCGTGGCATCATCCGTGCGGACGGTAAGAGCCATCTGCTGCAGATCGGCATAGCTGTCGTTGCTTTCCTGATACCCCTGCAGCTTGCCCATCAGCCCAAAAATGGCTACGGCGCTGCAAACGACACAGACAGCGATCATGATATACAGCCCGCCCAGACCGCCGGTCTTTTTCTTCTTCATATGCACCCTCCTCAGGTTTTGGTGTATTTATTATACCATCGGCGGCAGTAAAAGAAAAGAGGATGTGGTGGGGATGGAGGGGCTGCCTGTGTGGGAGTGGGTTGGGGGTAGATCGTTTGGGTCGGCGCGTACAACCCCTCCGGCGCTTCGCGCCACCTCCCCTTACACAGGGGAGGCTGGGGGGGGGCGCTGCCCCACCTCCCCATCTACAGGGGAGGCTTAGAAGGGGATCTCAGCCCCGGCAACCCTGTTCGGGAGGCAAGAGATGCTTCCGCAGCCAACAGCCGGCCCGCACGCGACGGT
>JAZQHO010000035.1:0-8771 GCA_045540635.1 Candidatus Limiplasma sp. | reverse complement strand
GGCGTGGAAGTCGCCGGTAAAGTGCAGGTTGATATCCTCCATGGGAACCACCTGCGCATAACCGCCGCCGGCAGCGCCGCCCTTGATGCCGAAAACCGGACCAAGGGAGGGCTCGCGCAGGGCAACAACCACATCCTTGCCGATGCGGCGAAGACCATCCGCCAGACCGATGGTGGTGGTGGTCTTGCCTTCGCCGGCAGGGGTGGGGGTGATGGCGGTAACGAGGATCAGCTTGCCGTCGGGACGGTCGGTCTCGCTGAGCAGGCTCAGATCCACCTTGGCCTTGTAGCGGCCGTAGTGCTCAATGTACTTGTCATCCACATGAGCACGGCGGGCGATCTCATCAATATGGAGCATCTCGCACTCCTGTGCGATCTGGATATCAGACTTATATTCCATGTTGATCCTCCTCGGAAAATCACTTGAAGTACTTGACAGCAGCCTCAAACATGCGGATATCGTAGTTGCCGGGCACGTTCTTGTACAGGCCTGCGCCTACGCGCTCGCTGTGACCCATCTTGCCCAGCACGCGGCCATCGGGAGAGGTGATGCCTTCGATGGCGTACAGGGAATCGTTGGGGTTGAAGTGCACATCGCCGGTGGCGTTGCCGCTGAGATCCACATACTGGGTAGCGATCTGGCCGTTGGCAGCCAGCTGACGGATCAGCTCTTCGCTGGCCAGGAAGCGACCCTCGCCATGGGAGATGGGCACGTTGACCACATCGCCCACATTCATCAGGCTCAGCCACGGGCTCTTGTTGGAGGCGATGCGGGTGCGCACGATGCGGCTCTGGTGGCGGGCGATGGTGTTGAAGGTAAGGGTGGGGCAGTTTTCATCGGTATCGATGATCTTGCCGTAGGGTACCAGACCCAGCTTGATGAGCGCCTGGAAGCCGTTGCAGATACCGCACATCAGGCCGTCACGGTTCTCCAGCAGATCGGTTACGCCCTCGCGGATGGCGGCGTTGCGGAAGAAAGCAGTGATGAACTTGCCGCTGCCGTCGGGCTCGTCGCCGCCGGAGAAGCCGCCGGGGATGAACACCATCTGAGCGGTTTTCAGCTCGTTGGCAAAGTCCTCTACGCTCTGGGCGATGGCGGAGGCGGTCAGGTTGCGGATGACCATGATCTTGGCCTCTGCGCCCGCATCCTCCACAGCCTTGGCGCTGTCAAACTCGCAGTTGGTGCCGGGGAAGGCGGGGATCAGCACCTTGGGGCGGGCGGTCTTCACAGCGGGCTTGGGCCAGCTGGTGGCAACGTTGGTGAAATTCTCCATCTTGGAGCCGCTCTGGGGGATGTTGCAGCTGTAGACCTTCTCCAGCTTGTTTTCGTAGATGCCCAGCAGGCTGTCCACAGACAGGCTCTCGCCCTTCAGGGTCAGCTTGCCGTCGTCGGTGACGGTGCCCAGCAGGCGTGCGCCGTCCACATCGCCGGTCACTTCCAGAACGAAGGCGGCGTAGCTGTAGCCGAACAGCTCGCTGACGGTCACATCATCGGCGAAGGTGAAGCCAAGGCTGTTGCCGAAGCCCATCTTCATAACAGCCTCGGCGATGCCGCCCATGCCGGGGGTGTAGCAGGCCACGGCCTTGCCGCTCTGCATGAGGCCATGCACGGTATCGAACAGCCGGATCAGGCTCTGGGTGGTAGGCAGACCCTCCGCATCGTACTCAGGCTTGAGGACGACCACCTTGTTGCCCGCCTTTTTGAACTCAGGGGACACCACATCGCTCACCTTGCCGGTGGTCACGGCGAAGGAGACCAGCGTGGGCGGTACATCCAGACTTTCGAAGGAGCCGCTCATGGAGTCCTTGCCGCCAATGGAGCCGATGCCCAGCTCCATCTGAGCCTTGAAAGCGCCCAGCAGCGCAGCCAGAGGCTGGCCCCAGCGGGTGGAATCCTTGCCGGGACGCTGGAAGTACTCCTGGAAGGTCAGGTACACATCCTCGAAGGAAGCGCCGGTGGCGATCAGCTTGCAGACGCTCTCCACCACAGCCAGATAAGCGCCGTGGTAGGGGCTCTTCTCGGTCAGGTAGGGGTTGTAGCCCCAGGACATGAAGGAGCAGTCATTGGTATGCTTCTTTTCAACGCTGATCTTCTGCACCATGGCCTGAATGGGGGTCAGCTGGTTCTTGCCGCCGAAGGGCATCAGCACGGTGCCTGCACCGATGGTGGAGTCGAAACGCTCGCTGAGGCCGCGCTTGGAGCAGATGTTCAGGTCGCCCGCCAGAGCGGTGTAGTTCTCGGTGAAGGTGCCCTTTACTTCCTTGCGGAAGTCCTTGACGGCCTCCACATCGATGGAGATATGCTTCTCTGCGCCGTTGGAGTTGAGGAACTCGCGGCTCAGGTCAACGATGGTCTTGCCGTTCCAGTTCATGCGCAGACGGGGCTCGGCCTTTACCTCAGCCACGGGGCAGGCCTGCAGGTTCTCCTTGGCAGCAAGGGCGAGGAAGGCTTCCACATCCTTGGCTTCCACGACCACAGCCATACGCTCCTGAGACTCGGAGATAGCCAGCTCGGTGCCGTCCAGACCGTCATACTTCTTGGGCACGGCGTTCAGGTCGATCTCCAGACCATCTGCCAGTTCGCCGATGGCAACGGATACGCCGCCAGCGCCAAAGTCGTGGCAGCGCTTGATCATGCGGCAGGCATCGCCATTGCGGAACAGGCGCTGCAGCTTGCGCTCCTCGGGGGCGTTGCCCTTCTGCACCTCTGCGCCGCAGGTCTCCAGCGACTGCTCGGTGTGGGCCTTGGAGGAGCCGGTGGCGCCGCCGCAGCCGCCACGGCCGGTGCTGCCGCCCAGCAGGATGACGATATCGCCGGGGGCGGGCACTTCGCGGCGCACATTCCCGGCGGGGGTGGCGGCGATCACAGCGCCGATCTCCATACGCTTGGCGGCATAGCCGTCATGGTACAGCTCATCCACAATGCCGGTGGCCAGACCGATCTGGTTGCCGTAGCTGGAATAGCCAGCAGCAGCGGTAGTGACCAGCTTGGGCTGGGGCAGCTTGCCCTTGATGGTCTCGCTGACGGGGCGGGTGGGGTCGGCAGCGCCGGTAACGCGCATAGCGCCGTACACATAGCTGCGCCCGGACAGAGGATCGCGGATGGCACCGCCGATGCAGGTGGCAGCGCCGCCGAAGGGCTCGATCTCGGTGGGGTGATTGTGGGTCTCGTTCTTGAACAGCAGCAGCCACGGCTCGGTAACGCCATCCACTTCCACATCGATCTTTACCGTGCAGGCGTTGATCTCTTCGGACTCATCCAGCTTATCCAGCTTGCCTTCCTTCTTGAGATGGCGCACGGCGATGGTGGCCAGATCCATCAGGCAGACGGGTTTGGTGCGGTTCAGATCCTTGCGGGTCTGCATGTACTCCTCGTAGGCCTTCTGCAGCAGTTCGTCCTCAAAGTGGGCATCGTCGATGATGGTGAGGAAGGTGGTGTGGCGGCAGTGGTCGGACCAGTAGGTATCGATCATGCGGATCTCGGTGATGGTGGGATCGCGCTGTTCGCTCAGGAAGTAGTTCTGGCAGAAGGCCACATCATCCGCATCCATGGCAAGGCCGTACTTCTTTACGAAGGCCTCCAGACCCTCACGATCCAGCTTGGTAAAGCCGGTCAGGGTCTCCACCTCGGTGGGGATGGCATAGGTGGTCTTGAGGGTCTCGGGCATCTCCAGCGTGGCCTCGCGGGCTTCCACCGGGTTGATGACATACTTGCGGATCTCGGCGATCTGCTCATCGGTCAGGCTGCCGTAGAGGGCGTACACCTTGGCGGTGCGCACGGTGGGGCGCTCGCCCTGAGAGATGATCTGGATGCACTGGGCAGCGGAGTCTGCGCGCTGGTCAAACTGACCGGGCAGGTATTCCACCGCAAACACAGCGGCAGCGCCCTCCACGCTCAGCTCGCGGGAGGTCATATCCAGCTGGGGCTCGGAGAATACGGTGCCCACAGCATAGTCGAACAATTCCTCGGTGATGTTTTCCACATCGTAACGGTTGATGAGGCGAACCTTCTCCAGACCCTTGATGCCAAGGAATGCATTGGCATCGGACAGGAGGGCGCGGGCCTCGTTTGCCAGTTCGGGTTTCTTCTCCACGTAAATGCGATATACCATTACTTTTCCTCCCCCGCAGCCTGCATGGCGCGTGCGCCGATATCGTGGCGGTAATAGGCGTTATCAAAATGGATCTGATCCACCAGACCATAGGCAGCCTTGATGGCATCGCCCAGCGTATCGGCAATGGCGGTGGCACCCAGCACACGGCCGCCGCTGGTGAGCAGCTTCTCATCCTTCAGGGCAGCACCGGCAACGAATACATTCTTCCGGATCGCCTCAGGAATGGTGATCTCGAAACCCTTGTCGTACTTGGTGGGGTAGCCCTTGCTGGCCATAATGACGCAGCAGGCGTGCTTGTCTGCAAACTTCACTTCGGTCTCGCTGAGGGTCTGGGTGGTAACGGCCTGCATAACAGTGAGCAGGTCGCTCTCCAGAAGGGGCAGCACCACCTGCGTTTCAGGATCGCCGAAGCGGCAGTTGTACTCGATCACCTTGGGGCCATTGGGGGTCAGCATCAGGCCAAAGTACAGGCAGCCCTTGAAGGTGCGGCCCTCAGCATTCATGGCGCTGATGGTGGGCAGGAAGATCTTTTCCATGCACTCGGCGGCAATGGCTTCGGTGTAGTAGGGGTTGGGAGCCACGGTTCCCATGCCGCCGGTGTTGAGGCCGGTATCATTATCGCCTGCACGCTTGTGATCCATGGAGGAGACCATGGGCTTGACGGAGATGCCGTCGGTAAACGCCAGCACAGATACCTCGGGGCCGGTGAGGAACTCCTCGATAACGATCTGGTCGCCGCTCTTGCCGAACACCTTATCGCTCATCATGGAGTGCACCGCCTCGGCGGCCTCCTCAAAGCTCTGGGCGATGATAACGCCCTTGCCCAGCGCAAGGCCGTCAGCCTTGATGACCGTGGGCATGGGAGCAGTCTTGAGGTATTCCACAGCGGCAGCCTCGTCGGTAAAGACCTCATAGGCAGCGGTGGGGATGCCATACTTCTTCATCAGGTTCTTGGAGAACACCTTGCTGCCCTCGATGGCAGCGGCGGCGGCGCTGGGGCCGAAGCAGGGGAAGCCCTCTGCCTGCAGCGCATCCACGCAGCCCAGCACCAGCGGATCATCGGGAGCGACGACCGCATAATCGATCTGCTGCTCCTTGGCAAAAGCCACAATGGCGGGCACATCGGTAGCGGAAATGGCTACACAGGTGGCATCGGCAGCGATGCCGCCGTTGCCGGGGAGAGCGAAGATTTGTTCAACCGTGGGGTTTTCCTTGATCTTGCGGATGATGGCGTGCTCACGCCCGCCGCCGCCTACGACCAGTACTTTCATGGAATGATCCCTCCGCTGGCAGTATTAGTGGTGGAACAGGCGCATGCCGGTGAAGCACATGGAGATGTTCAGCTTGTCGCACTCGGCGATGACCAGATCATCACGGATGGAGCCGCCGGGCTCGGCAATGTAGGTAGCGCCGCTCATACGGGCACGCTGAATGTTGTCGGGGAAGGGGAAGAAGGCATCGGAGCCCAGCGCCACGCCGCTGATGGTATCCAGATAGGCGCGCTGCTCTTCCTTGGTGAAAGGTTCGGGGCGCTCGGTAAAGTAGTTCTGCCAGATGCCCTCGGCGCACACATCTTCCTCGTTGTGGTTGATGTAGCCATCGATCACGTTATCGCGGTCGGGGCGGCCCAGCTCGGGCTTGAAGGGCAGACCCAGCACCTTGTCGTGCTGGCGCAGCTGCCAGGTATCGGCCTTGCCGCCTGCCAGACGGGTGCAGTGGATACGGCTCTGCTGGCCGGCACCCACGCCGATGGCCTGACCATCCACCGCATAGCACACGGAGTTGGACTGGGTGTACTTGAGGGTGATGAGCGCCACGATCAGGTCGCGGACAGCGGATTCGGGCATATCCTTGTTGGCAGTGACAACGTTCTGGAGCAGCTCGCGGTTGATCTCAAAGTTGTTGCGGCCCTGCTCGAAGGTGATGCCGAACACCTGCTTGCGCTCGGCCAGATCGGGCACGTAATCGGGGTCGATCTGCACGATGTTGTAGTTGCCCTTGCGCTTGGTCTTGAGGATCTCAAGGGCTTCGGGCTCGTAGCCGGGAGCGATAACGCCGTCGGACACCTCACGCTTGATCATGGTGGCGGTGGTCACATCGCACACATCGCTGAGGGCCACCCAGTCGCCGAAGGAGCACATACGGTCGGTGCCGCGGGCACGGGCATAGGCGCAGCCAAGGGGAGAATCATCCAGACCCTCGATGTCGTCCACGAAGCAGGCCTTCTTCAGCTTGTCGCTCAGCTTGGTGCCCACAGCAGCGGAGGTGGGGCTGACGTGCTTGAAGGAGGCGGCAGCGGGCAGACCCAGCGCTTCCTTCAGCTCCTTGACCAGCTGCCAGGAGTTGAAGGCATCCAGAAAGTTGATAAAGCCGGGGCGGCCGGAGAGAATGGTCACAGGCAGATCGGAACCGTCGTGCATATAGATACGGGCGGGCTTCTGGTTGGGGTTGCAGCCGTACTTCAGTTCAAACTCTTTCATGGTTGCCACTCTCCTTTAAGCGTTCTTGTTGATCATGCGGCTGTCGCACTCGCCGGTGGCAAGGTCGGTGTAGCGCACATAGAGGGAGATCTTGTTGTTCTCATCCAGCGCATTCCACAGAGCGGTGGTGAAGGCATCGATATCGTTGTCGATGGCCACGCGCTCCGGCTCGCCCTGGAAGGTGGGGATGGGGTTGCCGTCGCACACATAGGTGTGGATGAAGTGACCCAGACCGTTCAGGCTGGGGTAGGTGTAGGTGTAGCGGTTGCAGGCGGTGCCTTCCGCATCGGCAGACTTGAGGATGCTCATCTCATAGGTGAAGTCGCCTTCGCCGAAGGTAATCATGCCGCTGATGCGGGGGGTGAAGTTGGGGCCGTCAGGCTCAAACTCGCGGGTGGTGAGGGCTTCGGAGAAGCTCTTGCCGGCCTTCAGACCCTCCCAGATGGTATCGGTCTGGTCGCCGTTGGTAACGATCAGCTTGTTTTCGTAGTTGCGCAGGGCAGCGTAGATGATCAGGGAAGGATCCTCCACCTTGGAGGCATCAAAGGGCTCGGTGAAGATGGCGCCGTCCTTCTCGGTGAAGATACGGTTGCGGCTGTTGGCACTGCGGCCCATGATGAAGTAGGCAGTGGCGGCCTTCTTGCCGTCGGCGGTCTTGCCGATGACGATGCCGCGGCCGGGGTAGGTGTTGCCTTCGAGGCGCTGTGCCATGGTCTGGATCTCGTAGATGTTCATTCAAGCATCCTCCTGTTCGATCTTCACAATGCGGCCCTCCACACGGAGACGGCCTTGACAGAAAAGCTTAACCGCTTCGGGAAGGAGCTTCCATTCCGCTTCTTCCATGATGCGTTTTTGCAGCGTTTCGGGGGTATCGCCCTCCAGAACGGCGACCGCCTTCTGGGCGATGATGGGGCCGGCGTCGCACTCTTCGCTTACGAAGTGCACCGTGGCACCGGAAAGCTTGACACCGTAGCTGAGAGCGGCCTCGTGCACATGCAGGCCGTAGAAACCCTTGCCGCAGAAGGAAGGGATCAGCGCAGGGTGTACGTTGATGATGGCATTGGGGTAGGCGGTGGTCAGCTCTTCGGTAAAGATGACCATGCAGCCTGCCAGCACCACCAGATCGATGCTGAGCTCCCGGAGCTTCTCCACCAGTGCAACGGTCATGGCCCGGCTGTCGGGGAAACTCTTGCGGGGCAGCACATAGCCGGGGATCCCGGCATTGGCGGCACGCTCCAGCGCATAAGCGCCCTCCTTGGAGGAGATGACTGCCGCCAGCTTGCCGCCGCCCAGCTCACCGCGCTTTTCCGCATCGATGAGCGCCTGCAGGTTGGTACCGCCGCCGGAGACCAGCACAGCGATGTTCTTCTGTTGCATGGGTTTGCCCTCCTGTTATATCGGGGTTTCTCAGCAAATGGTGATCTTTTCTTCGGAGGCGACGATCTCACCGATCAGGTAGGCATCCTCGCCGTTTGCCTTGAGGATCCGGATGGCCTTGTCGGCATCCTCTTTGCTGACGACGATGCTCATGCCAACGCCCATGTTGAAGGTGTTGTACATGTCGCGCTCGCTGATATTGCCGGTCTTGGCGATCAGGTCGAAGATGGGCAGCACCTTAACAGAGGCCTTGACGATCCTGGCACCCAGACCATCGGGGATGGAGCGCGGAATGTTCTCGTAGAAGCCGCCGCCGGTGATGTGGCTGATGCCCTTGATCTTGACCTGCTCGTTGAGGGCCAGCACAGGCTTTACATAGATGCGGGTGGGGGTGAGCAGCGTTTCGCCAAGGCTCTTGCCGCCCAGCTCGGCTACAGGGCTCTGCAGATCGGCGTTCTCCACGTCGAATACCTTGCGCACCAGAGAGAAGCCGTTGGAATGAACGCCGGTGGAGGGCAGGGCGATGATCACATCGCCGGCAGCCATGGCCTTGTTGTCGATGATCTTGCTCTTATCCACCACACCGGTGCAGTAACCGGCTACATCGTAGTCGTCCACGGGCATCAGGCCGGGATGCTCGGCAGTTTCGCCGCCGATGAGGGCAGCGCCGGACTGCACGCAGCCCTCTGCCACGCCGGATACGATCTGGGCGATCTTCTCGGGGATGTTCTTGCCGCAGGCGATATAATCCAGGAAGAACAGGGGCTTCGCGCCGCTGCAGATGATATCGTTGACGCACA
>JAZQHO010000034.1:0-16397 GCA_045540635.1 Candidatus Limiplasma sp. | reverse complement strand
GGCTCATAAACCGCCATGCATGCTCGCAGGTATGCTCCCTGCATTCATGCCCCTGCCCGCTGACACCGGCAAAGGCAGTGCGGATGACTCCATCATCGCTCTCGAAATAGTGGATGGTCAGTACGCTGCCCCGGGAGGGATCATCGATCTTCTCCACATGGTCGCCGGCGATGCCCCAGATGGGTTCGGGCCAGCTTTCCTTTTCTTCAAAGGTGACAGCATAAGGGGTTTTGAGCCGGTTGACCTCAAACACATAGCGCATACGATCCCAGCATTTTTCTGCCTGAAAGGGCAGCTCCGGCAGGGGCGTTTCCTCGCCGCCGGAATAGAACAGCGGCACAGGCACGCTGCGGTTGATCCGGCAGGGGGCGGGCTGACCGTACACATTCAGCCCAACCTCGAAGGTGGCGTCCATGGGCGCAAGGGCAGCAAACACCTGCGGGTATTCCTGATACAGATCCCAGCTCTTGCAGCCGCCCATGGAAAAGCCTGTAGCGTAGATACGCTTTTCGTCAATGGGATAGCGCTCCTTGAGGATGCTGAGCAGCTCCATCATCTCAGTGGCAGTGGAGTTGAGATGGTTTTCCACAGCCACCAGCAGGAAATTGTGCCGTTTGGCAACACGGTACCAGCCGGAAACATGGCTCAGGTAGAAGGTGGAATCCCCGCCGCCGTGGAAGGCCAGCAGCAGCGGCACCTTACCGCCATCCAAAAGTCCCTTGTTGTAGTGGGCTACATAGCCGATACGGTGCTTCCCGGTGCCCGCATCGTCGCCCCGGTTGTCGGGAGAGGTGGTCACAACGGCGCAACCGTATTCCTGCACCATGCCGATCTCATCCATCACATCTTCTTTTTCCAGTTTGCCGCACCAGCGCTTGAAGCGATAGAGGAAGCTCCACAGATCGCCGGGTACATCGGCGCCGGTCTTTACCAGCAGATGGTCGCAGGAAGCCTGCAATGCGGCATTGACTGCCTCGCTGTTGCCAACAGACACCACAGGGATATCCCGCCGCTGGGGCGCAGGGAGCACGCTGAGCCGCTCCAGCACCACCGCCGTAGGCGTGATCTCGCCCGGCCCCCAAAGGTACAGACCGTTCACCGTCTTGAGCAGGTGGGTGGCGATATGATCCGCCGATGCGCCGCAGCCATAGAGGAAGGTGCGGAAAATGGCACCCCGGATGAAGCAATCGCCCCATTCCTTGGTAAAGCGGTCGCGGGTGGTCACGATGCCGTCACGGTAATACTGATGGATGCGGCTCTCGGCGATCAGGTCGATGAACAGCTGCTCATCCGCCTCCGCCCAGCCACCGGGTGCGGTGGGGTACACGAACACCACGCTGCCGGAGTACCGGGCAGCGGCTTCTGCGAAGCCCCGCTCCAAAGCATAGGCAGCGGCAGCCTCCATGGTCATCTCGCTTTCTTCAAATACCAGCAGGTAGGGAGCCAGAAAACCGAAGTTGATCAGATCGGAAAGTTCATGCCCTCCGGGCACGATCACCTTTACCCGGAAACGCTCAAAGCTGTGGCTCCAGCCCTTCAGCCCTTCCGGCAGGGTGCGGATCTCAGGAAGAACCTTCATGCCCATTTTACGCATCCTCCTTCACAAAGCGGAACATATTCCACGACAGAGGCTTCAATTCAGCCTGCACCAGACCGTTCTCGCAAATCGTCTCCGGCACAGCTGCCGGGACGATGGTCTCCGGCTGGTCATAATCGTTATAGGCTTCGGGATCCTCGCTGTACAGGGCGGTATGCTCAACGAACCTCCAGCCCGCAAAGGCAGCGGCATCCAGCGTGAAGGCGTGGCTCTCCTCCCAATCCGCATTGGTGACGAACACCGTCATCTCGCCAGCTTCCTCGTTGAGAGCTGCAGCCGCCTGTACATAGGGCACGCCGGTAAAATCTCCGTACTGGTTCATATCATCGATGGCGTAGCCGGGTACATCGAAGGTCTCGCTCTCCACCACAGGCCGGAGCGAAATACCTTTGGCATAACGGATCAATTGGGTGTAGGGATAATAAGCGGCGCTCTTCCATGCATGCTCCCGGTCGGTGGCGCAGAGCAGGTTGAGCCCGCTGGTGGCGCAGCCGATCCTGACACGGTCGGCATGGCGCAGAAGGGTAAGCGCCACAGCAGCGGTCGCCAGTGTGCGGGGCATCTCCCCCGCCTTGGGGAAGCTGCGGCGGGTGGACCAGTCGTCGGGATCGTGGCGCACATACTTACGATCCGGGCTCAGGCCAAGGAAGCCCATGGCGGGCTGCCGCCCGCCCATACCCAGTCTGGTACCGTTGGCAGGGCGGTAGGAGCAGGCGTATTCGTCCAGCGAGAGCATCATGGTCTTATCGGAGCGCAGGCTGGTCTTTACGTAGTCGCACAGGGCGATCTCCGTATCGATATACTTCTCAAAGGCCTGCGAGCCTGCCATCAGCGCAGGGATGTTGCCGGGAGGGGCGGAGTGGTAATGGTGCAGAGAGATGTAGTCCACCACCTCGTAGCACTCCCGGATGGCCTGCAGATCCCAATCCGGGTAATGGTTCAGAAAGGGCGAGGAGGATGCGCAGGCCACAGTCTCGATGGTGGGATCGATCCATTTGATGGCCTTGGATACCTCATGGGCCAACACGCCGTAGCCTCTGGGATCCTTCTGGTAAGAGCCGATCTGCCACGGGCCGTCCATCTCGTTGCCCAGATACCACGTCTTTACCCCGTAGGGCTTCTCGTGGCCGTTGGCTTTGCGCTTCTCCGACCAGTCGCTGCCGCCTTCAAAGTTGGTATACTCCACCAGATCCATGGCATCCTGCAGGGTGCCGGTGCCCAGATTGATGGTATACATGGCCTCGGTGCCGCATTTCTCCGCCCATTGCAGGTACTCGTCGTGCCCCACATCGTTGGGGATGTACTGGAACCATGCGGTATCCAGCCGGGTCTTGCGCTCAGCCTTGGGGCCAATGGAATCCTTCCAGTTCCAGCCGGAAACAAAGTTTCCGCCGGGCATACGCACACAGGGCAGCCCCGCTTCCTTCAGGCCGTTGATAAAATCCTGCCGGAAGCCCTGCTCATCGGCGGTGGGGTGCTTGGGGTTGTACATGTTGCCGTTGACCATGGAGCCGATGGGCTCCAGAAATGCACCGAACAGCCGCTCAGAGATATTGCCGATGCGGTAGGAGGGGTGCAGCGTCAGTTTTGCTTTTTTCATTGGTCGCTTTCATCCTTTCTCCGATATAGGGAGCTTCCCCTGCGCCCTGCCGCAGACCGGCAGAGGCAGGGGAATACAGCAGGCCTTATTCAAAAATGACAGATCTGAGCATCACGCTGCCGCCGCCCTCGTAGGTGATATACAGGGGGCTCTTGCCCTTGGGCAGGGTGATAGGCGCAGAAAATGCCGTCCACACATTGGTGTTTTTCAGCTCCATGGTGGCAAGGGCAGGGCCGTTGGGGGCCGTCCTTACATGCAGCCTGCCGCCCCAGCCGTAGCCGCGCACCATCAGGGTGATGCTGTCCACAGCGCCAAAATCGAAATACTTGAAGCCGATCACCGTGCCATCGTGGATGTTGGCTACATGGGCGGGGATCTCGTCGCCGTCCTTACCGTCCTGCGTGATGTAAGCAGCACCGGGTGCACCGGTGATCATGCGGCGTTCCTTGTCGTACAGGTGGCAGGCGATATAGGCGGGGTACTCGCCCTTACCGGGCAGGGGGCCGCCGTTGGGGCCGCAGGAGGTCATTTCCACCTGCGGGATGCTGCCGTCGGGCAGGATGCAGATCTTCTCCAGACAGCCCTGACGGCTGTACCATGTGTTGTTGGTCTGGCGGTGGTAGAAGATATACCACTCCCCGGCGATCTCCACGATGCTGCCATGGTTGTTGCCGCCGTAGGCCTTGGGCAGCTCCGGTTCATCGCCCAGATGCAGATCGCAGTTGCTGACGATGACGCCGCCATAGGTAAAGCCCTGCCGGGGATCCTTGCTGGTGGCGTAGCAGAGCTCGTGCATGGGAGTGGAGGAATAGACAAAGTAATAAGTATCGCCATGTTTGCGGATGGAGGGCGCTTCAAAGAAGGCGTGCCCCTCATAGCCGGTGCCCGCTGCATATTCCACGCCCGGCACAACGATGCGCATATCGCCCTTGATGGTGAGCATATCTGCCTCCAGCTCCACCATCATGGCACCGTGGCGGCTCTTATCGCCCCGGCCGCAGAAGCCGGTGTACAGGTAGGTGGTATCGCCCTCGGTGAGCACACCGGGGTCAAACTGAGGCTCATCCCCCGCCTTGCGCCCGTAGAGGGTGCCGTCCGGGTAATGTACATTACCGTAGAACTGATAGCGGCCCGCAGGAGTATCGCACACAGCCACAGACACGATATCCAGATGATCCAGCACGTAATACAGGTAGTACCGCCCATCGGGGCCAACGGTCACATCGGGGGCATAGAGGCACATGGAGCCATCCTTGTTCATGGGGTCTTCGTTGCGGGGGTAGATGATACCCTCATAGCGCCAATCCGCCAGATCATTGACCGGAGCAGACCAGCACACATAATCGCCCATACAGAACACATAGCCGTTAAAAAGGTCGTGGGAGCCGTATACATACACACGGTCGCCGAACACGTAGGGCTCGCCGTCGGGTATATATTCCCACGAAGGCAGATAGGGATTGTAGCCGGGCTTTTTCATACCGATCCTTCCTTTCGTGCGCCGCTTGTAGCGGACAAATACGGTCTTTACTGTATACCATTGTACGGGAAAGCGCCGCCGGATGCAAGCTTTGCAGCCCCCGGCAGACGGTCAGTGCAAAGCAAAGATAAGACAAAACGATCCTTCCTTGATAAAAGCGGTATTGTCCATATCCACAGCATGCCCGATGCTGTGTTTTATGCTATAATACCTATGGCAACCAATACCGCAGAAAACCGCCTTACGGAGGTATGCATGAATATCATCGAACGCTATGTGGATCGGATCCTGAACGAATCCACCCCTGAAAAGCCCCTGTGGAATATCGAAAAGATCAACGAAGGCAAGATCAACGGCTGGAACTACATCGACGGCTGCATGATGATCGCCCTGCTGAATCTGTACCGCATTACCGGCGAGAGCCGCTATTATGAGTTTGCGGAGCGCTTCCTCGACCATTATGTATTTGAGGACGGCACGCTGCGGGGCTACAAGGAAGCGGACTACAATCTGGACAACATCTGCGAAGGGCGGGTGCTGTTCGATGTATATGCCATGAGCGGCAAAGAGAAGTACCGCAAAGCCATCGAAACGCTCTATGGTCAGTTGCTGCGCCAACCCCGCACCCATGAGGGCAACTTCTGGCACAAGCAGATCTACCCCCATCAGGTATGGCTGGATGGGCTGTACATGGCGCAGGTGTTCTATGCCCGCTACACCACCGACCGGGAAGCCTGCCGGGGCTATGAGGACATCCACAGGCAGTTCCGCACCGTTCGGGAGCGCATGTACGATGCAAAGACCGGGCTCTACCGCCACGGCTACGATGCAAGCAAGACCGCCTTCTGGGCCGACCCCGACACCGGCTGCTCCCAGAACCCGTGGCTGCGCAGCCTTGGCTGGTTCAGCGCCGCCCTGATCGATGTGACCGCCGAGATCGCCCCCGGTTATGAGGATTTCCGCAGCGATATGGTGGCCATCGCGCAGGAACTGGCGAAAAACCTGCTGCCCTACATCGACCCGGAGACCCATATGCTCTGGCAGGTGCCCCACCGCATCGGGCAGGAGGGCAACTACCCGGAGACCTCCGGCTCTGCCATGGTTGCCTATTTCTACCTGAAGGGCGCACGCCTCGGTATGCTGGACGCTTCCTACGCCGATGTGGGTGCGAAGATCTTCCTTGCCATCTGCAAGCGGCAGCTGTCCGAGCGTGGCGGGCAGCTGAATCTGGGCGGCATCTGTCTGGTGGCAGGCCTCGGCCCGGAAAACAACCGCCGCCGGGACGGCAGCTACGAATACTACATCTCCGAGCCCGTGGTGGAGAACGATGCCAAAGGTCTTGCTCCCTTCCTGATGTGCTACACCGAGCTGCTGATGGCAGGCCGGGGAGACGAGATCGAAGGGTGAGGCGTATGGCAGGGGCGCTGCCCCTGCACCCCGCAAGGGGCTGAGCCCCTTTAGCCGCATTTTGGGACAGAGGAAGGAACCGTTTATCCGACAGCAAGCAAATGAGCATCCGATGACATGCCGGATGCTCATTTGCTTATGCAGATGCACAAACGCAATGTACCGAAACGGTGCGTATCGTTGCGCTCTCCCTGCATAATGGGAAATGAGATTCTTGTTTTCTCAACAAATTGGAATCTCTCGCTAAAGCAGACTGCCAGTTCCGTTCCATAAAAGGGAACGTTCGACCGCTTCTGAATCAGCTTTCAAAAACGATCTTGTGTAACAAACATCTATGACCTTCATCATCCATTATTTCGCCCGCACTTTTGAATCCTGCCTTCTGATAACACCTTATCGCACGTACATTTTCAACATCCGGGTCAATAAAAAGTTCTTTTGCCCATGGATGCTCCTGATGAATTTTCTGTATCATCTGTTTCAGGGCTTCAGTACCATAGCCGTTGTTTCTTTCCTTTTGAATTCCGATCCACATATCCAGACCAATCGATTTTTCATCATGGATATAATACTGAATAAAACCTATCGGTTCGTTATCTCTTAATATGAAGTATGGAAAAACATCTGTCCGGCTCTTCACTCTGGAGCCGTATTTTTCAATAATGCGTTCCAGCGACGGCATTTCTCCCGCTTCATCGCACCAAACCCATTTCTGTAGTTCAGGTTCTAAGAACCAGTTTCTCATTGCTACATAATCTTCCATTGTATCTTCCATCAATCTCAACGCTATCATGTTTTTTCTCCGCAAACATCAAGTTTATCGCTACTCCACATCCACGATCACCAGCTCCGGGCGGTTAAAAATGCGGGGGATCAGCGTGGATTCCCTTGCCAGCCCCCGGCTGACGATCATGGTGGTGGCAGACTGCTCATAGCGGCCGCCGGCATGCTCCGGCAGGAAGCCCTCATCCGGGGAAAGCAAACCGTTCAGAATGCCCGGAATGCGCCATTGCCCGCCGTGGGCATGGCCGCTGAGCACCAGATCGAACCCGTGGGCGCAATAGGCATCGAACAGGCCGGGGCGGTGGCTGAGAAGCACCGTATCGTATGCCGGATCGGCTGCGTTTTTCAGACCGGGCAGCTGGCTGGCGATGCTTCGCCTCCATGGATTGTCCGGGTCGTCCACGCCACAAAAATTCAGCGTCTGCCCGTTCAGGTGCACCTGTGCGGTCTTGCCGGAAAGATTCTCAACATGGTTTTCTTCCAGCAGGGTCATCATCTGCCGGAGCTTTGGATAATCGCTCCAGTATTCATGGTTGCCGGTCACATAATAGCAGGGATACCTGCCGCTGATGCCCTCCAGCACCAGCCGGGCATTATCCAGCGGCAGCTTGTCGTCGAAAAAATCCCCGCAGAGGATGACCGCATCCGGCTGCTGCTTCTCCAATGCAGCCAGCAGGGTGCGCTGCTCCCTGCCGTAGCGGCAGGCATGCAGATCGGCGATCAGCGCCAGACGGATCTTCCCCTCCACACGGGGCAGATCCACAGAATAGGTGCGCACCGCCAGCCGTGCATCCAGCGCACAGAGCGTAAGCAGCAGGAGGGCGCACAGGAGCAGCCGTCTCCACTTTAGGGGCTTTGGACTTCGCTTGGTCTCCAACGCACTCGCCTCCTCTCCGCGGGCATACGGGCAGCGCCCTTACAGCTTCTTGGCAAAGCAGATGACCCGGTTCATCTCCTCAAAGCCCATCGCCAGATGGAAGGCCAGACTGCCCTCATTCTCCAGCTCGCAATCGCTGGCGAACTCGGTGCAGCCCATTTCCTTTGCCCAGCCCTCGCAGGCGCAGAGCAGCATGCGGGCATAGCCCTTGCCGCGGCAGGCATCCTCCACATAGATGCCCTCCAGATAGCCCACCGGGCTGGTCTCCGTGCCCTCCACATAGTCGTGGCGCAACTGGCACTGGGCAAAGCCCACCGGACGATCGTTTTCGTAAAGCAGATAGATGGCAGCCTCCTGGTTTGCGATCAACTCACGGAATTCGCCGGTCATCTCCTCCAGGGTGTGATGCTCCCACATGCGGATGGCAAGGGCTGCAACTCTGGCAGCCTCGCCCCGGGAGGCTTTTCGGATGCAGATGGTCATAGCCTGTTCCTCCTCTCCCTCAAAAAGAAAGGGGCACAGCTCCACAGCTGCGCCCCGGAAACGGATCAACCAAGAATGAGCCCGGTCATCTGCTGGGTCATGTCGCCAAGCAGCTTGTCGGCAGCCTCGCGGTTCTCGGCCTTGGCGGAAAGGTATACCTTCACCTTGGGCTCGGTGCCGGAGGGACGCACGATGGCCTTGCAGCCATCATCGGTGGCATAGCTGAGCACGTTGCTCACCGGCAGACCCTCGATGCCGCCCAGATAATCCTTGACCACGGTTACGGGCTTGCCGGCCAGCTGGGTGGGAGCGTTGCTGCGCATGCTCACCATGACCCGCTCCATCTCCTGCATGGGCAGCGCGCCTTCGATGTCGAAATTCAGCAGGGCGGTGCCCATGTAGCCGTAGGTCTCATAGAGCTTGCACAGGCTGTCCCACACGGTGAGACCGGCACGCTTGCAGGCCTGCGTCATTTCGCAGACCAGCATGCAGGCCATCACGCCGTCCTTGTCGCGCACATGGGTGCCCGCAAGGTAGCCGCAGCTTTCTTCGAAGCCGAACACATAGCGATCCTCGCCCTTCTTCTTTTCCAGACCGCCGATCACCTCACCGATGTACTTGAAGCCGGTGAGCACTTCCTTTACCTCCACATCGTAAGCCTTGGCAATGGAGAAGGCCAGATCGGAGGTAACGATGGTCTTGACCAGCACAGGCTTCTTGGGCATGGTGCCGCTTTGCTTGCGGGTCTTGAGGATGTACTCGGTAAGCAGCAGACCCACCTCGTTGCCGCTGAGGCGGTGGTAGCCGCCCTCGGCATCGCGAACGGCAACGCCTACACGGTCGCAGTCCGGGTCGGTAGCGATGAGGATATCCGCGCCGGTCTCCTTGGCAAGATCGATGCCCATGGCAAGGGTCTCATCCAGCTCGGGGTTGGGCTTGGGGCAGGTGGGGAAGGCACCGTCGGGCTCGCACTGGGCTTCCACCTCAGTCACCTGCACGCCCTGCATGTGGGAAAGCACCTCACGCACAGGCAGAAGGCCGGTGCCATGCAGGGGGGTGTAGACCACCTTGATGGTCTCGTCGATGGTGGGATCGGGGCGGCAGAACAGGCAGGCCTGCGCAAAATTACGGCGCACATCGTCGCCCACAGGCAGCCAGAGGCCTTCATTGACGGCCTTGTTCTTGGCCAGATACTTGGCCTCGGTATAGCTGACCAGCTCGATCTCGGCAGTGATCTGGTCGGCGGCATTGTCGGTGATCTGGCAGCCGTCCGCACCATAGACCTTATAGCCGTTGTAGATAGCAGGGTTGTGGCTGGCGGTGATCATAATACCGGCGGTGCAGTGCAGAGAGCGCACCGCGTAGGAAAGCATGGGCGTGGGAGCCAGCGTGTCGAACACATGCACGGTAACACCCTCGGCGCACAGCACCTCTGCGGCAGCCTGCGTAAACTCCTCGCTGCCGTGGCGGCTGTCGTGCGCAATGGCAACAGAGGGGTTCTTCTGCTGCTTCTTGAGGTAGTGCGCCAGACCCAGCGTTGCACGGGCAACGGTATAACGGTTCATACGGGCAGTACCGGTACCCAGAATGCCGCGCAGACCACCGGTGCCGAAATGCAGCTCGGTGCCGAAGGTGGCAAGCAGCTTCTGCTCATCATTCAAAATCTCCCGGGCTTCCTGCTGGGTGGTGGTGTCAAAAGCCGGATCCTGAGACCACAGGGTCGCCATCATACGAGCATCCATTGGTAGTAATCCTCCTTACATGCGTAGAAAAGGCGGCAGCCGGGCTGCCATTAACCTGATGAAACCATTGCCTATCATAACCCAAAAGCCAACTTTTGTAAAGAAAAAACCACAAAGAAAAAACCTGATAAAGTTACTGTAAACCATTGACACAGGCCCCCGAAACGGCTAAGATGGTTTCAAACGCTGCTTTTACAGGCAGCTTGCACAAATGGCATCCGACCCACTCTCTTTTTCGAAAGGATGACAACCCATGTTTGTTCCCGCGCCAATATTCTCCGACCATATGATCCTGAGCCGCCGCAAGGAGATCCGCATCTTCGGCACTGCCGCAGACGGCACCACCGTAACCGGCACGCTGGCAGGCAACACCGTAAGCACCAAGGCACACGACGGACGTTTCCAACTGCTGTTCCCGCCTATGGAAGCCGCTGTTGACCATACCCTCACCCTCAGCGACGGGGAAACCTCCTACACCTTTACCGACGTTGCCATCGGCGATGTATTTCTGGCCGGCGGGCAGAGCAACATGGAGCTGGAGCTGCGCAACGCCGACGAGGGGCAGGCGCTGGTGGCCAGTCACAACGATCCCCTGCTGCGCTCCTTCTATGTACCCAAGATGCCCCACCTGAGCGAGGACTTCCTTGCCAACGAACGCAGCCACTCCTGCTGGAAACGCTGCCAGCCCGGTGAGATACCGGAGGTGAGCGCCGTTGCCTACTTTTTTGCCCTGAAGGTGCGCGCCGAGCAGAATGTGCCGGTGGGCATCATCGGCTGCAACTGGGGCGGCACCTCCGCCTCCTGCTGGGTAGAGAAGGATGTGCTGGAGAAAACCGCCGCAGGCAAGGTCTATCTGGATATCTACGAGGAAAAAGCCGGCAACAAGACCGAGGAGCAGTACGACCGGGAGCTGGCCGAGTACGACAAGATCAACGCCGTATGGGGCAAAAAGGTAGAAGAGCTGAAAAAGGACGATCCCCAGATCAGCTGGGCAGATATCGTCCGTCTGGCCGGCGATTGCCCCTGGCCGCCGCCCATGGGCATGAAGAGCCCCTTCCGCCCTGCCGGTCTGGTGGAGACCATGCTCAAGCGGGTAGCCCCCTACAACGTGACCGCCTTCCTGTTCTATCAGGGCGAGGAGGATACCGCCCGCCCCGAATGGTACGAAATGCTGCTCAGCACCATGGTTATCAACTGGCGCAAGCTGTTTTGCGATAACCGCATCCCCTTCCTGAACGTGCAGCTGCCTGTTTTCAAGAATTTCGGCGAAGAGGATTACACCAACTGGGGCGATCTGCGTCATCAGCAGTGGAAGGTGAACGAGAACCTGAGCAACAGCGCTCTCGCCATCACCATCGATCTGGGCGAGCTGGGCAACATCCACCCCACCGACAAGCGCACCGTGGGCGAGCGGCTCTATCAGGTGGCAAAACCCGTGGTCTACGGCCTGCCCGGCGAAAGCTCCATCTACGCCACCGGCAAGTACCCGGTGGAGGGCGGTCTGCTTATCACCCTGTCCGGCAAGGTGCAGGTAAAGGGCGATGCACTGGCCTTCTTTGAGGTGGCAGGCCCCGACGGGCAGTACCACAAGGCCGAAGCGCAGGTGCGGCAGGACAGCATCCTGCTCACCTGCGAGGCTGTTCCCTTCCCTTGCAAGGCCCGCTATGCCCACATCAACTACACCACCGTCAACCTGTTCGGTGAGAACGGGCTGCCCCTTGCGCCCTTTGTACTGGAGTGAACCACCCCATGAACCATACCTTTCTTGCCACCGCCGCCTTCGGATTGGAGGGCGTAGCTGCCAACGAGCTGAAGCGCATGGGCATCGCCGCCCGTGCCGAGCAGGGTGGCGCACGCTTTGAGGGCAGCTGGACGGATGCCTACCGTGCCAACCTGCACCTGCGCACCGCCGACCGTGTGCTGCTGTGCCTCAAAGAAGCGGAAGCGCTCACCTTTGACCAGCTGTTCCGGCTGGTGGAAAGCCTGCCGTGGGAAAATCTGTTGCCGAGGGATGCCGCCATCCACGTCAGCGGCAAATGCGTGCGTTCCCGGCTGATGAGCGTGAGGGACTGCCAAGCCATTACCAAAAAGGCCATCGTGAGCCGCATGCAGCACAAGCTGCACCTGAACCGCCTGCCGGAGACAGGTGCCGAGTACCCCATCGAGGTGGCTGTGGTTAAGGATGTGGCGCGCATCACGCTGGATATGAGCGGCGAAGCCCTCAACCGCCGCGGCTACCGCACATGGAACGGCGAAGCGCCCCTGCGGGAGACCCTTGCCGCTGCACTGGTGGATCTGAGCCCCTTCCGCCCCGGCATGCGCCTCTACGACCCCTGCTGCGGCACCGGCACCCTGCTCATCGAAGCAGCCATCAAGGCCAGCCAGCGCCCCGCGGGCGCAAACCGCAGCTTTGCCTGCGAACGCTTCTCCTTTATGCCCAAGGACGCCATGGCCGATCTGAAAGCCGAAGCGCAGCTGGCAGCTGCAAAGGAGAGCAGCTCTTCCATTTCCGGCAGCGATATCGACCCCGAGGCGCTGGTGCTGGCAAACCGCCACATCAAGCAGGCCGGATTTGAAGGGCGCATCCATGTGCAGCAGCAGGATCTGCGCACGCTGCAGCTGGAGGGGGAGCCGGGGCTCTTCCTGTGCAACCCGCCCTATGGCGAACGGCTGGGCGACCAGCAGCAGGCCAGAGCGCTCTACAAGGAGATGGGGCTGCTGCTCCGCCGCCATCCCGGCTGGAAGATGGCAGTCATCACCTCCGACAGCGCCTTTGAGCGCAACTTCGGCCGCCGGGCCGATAAGAAACGCCGCCTCTACAACGGCAGGCTGGAATGCGAGTTCTGCATTTTCGGCTGAGCCTTCATACCGCAGCACGGCTGCTGTGCAGCAGGGTCTACCCTGTACCGGCAGCCGTGCTGCATTTGTTTAGCAGCACGCTCAACCGGCGGCTTCGCTTGCACGATGCGCAGGGCTGCGCTATAATGGACAGCACATGCGAAGCGCAAAGGGGCGGAAAGCAGCTGCGGCATTGCAATCTGCGCGGGCACCCCGAGCTCCGCACCAGCATGCCGCAAACCCACTTTGAGCCGCAGCATTCCAAGCACCCCGCGTGTGCCGGCGCTACCCTCTCCGGTTCCTTTTCCTGCCGCGGCGCGCAAGAAATAAAGAACAAACAGTACGTTTTTTCCGGCAGGAGGAGAGAGCATGAAAAACATCCGTCTGTTGCTACTGGATCTGGATGGCACACTTCTTCGGAGCGATAAGACCCTATCGCCCCGCACCCTTCAAGCACTGCGCCTGTACCGCACCAGAGGCGTACTGATCGGGGTGGCCACCTCCCGGGGCGAGGCAAATGCCCTTGGCTATCTGGAAGCGCTCAAGCCCGATTGCGTCATCTCCAGCGCCGGTGCGCTGGTGCGGGCAGCAGGGAAAACGGTGGCGGTCAACGGCTTTTCCGGCGAGGAGACCCGCACGCTGCTGCGTTCTCTCAAGACTCTTGCGGGCCGTACCCTGCCCATGACCGTGGACGGGGTGGACGAATACTACCGCAACTACCAGCTGCCGCCGGAGGAGACCGACCGCACATGGGATACCGGTACCCTGACCGATTTTGAAGATTTCTGCCTGCCCAGCCTGAAGATCTGCTTTGAAACCGACGAACCTGCCCTGGCAGAGCATATCGGGGCGGCTCTCCCCCGCTGCGACCTGATCCGCTTTTCCGACGGCAACTGGTACAAGCTGACCCCTGTAGGCGTTACCAAGGAAAGCGCCATCCAGCAGCTGTGTGGCTATCTGGGCATCGAGCCCGGGAACATCGCCGCCTTTGGCGATGATTATGCGGATCTTGGCATGCTGCGCCTGTGTGGGCTGGGCATCGCCATGGGCAATGCCATCCCGGAGGTGCAGGCTGCGGCAGATCTGGTGATCGGCAGCAACGACGAGGACGGCATCGCCCGCTGGCTGGAAAAAGAGATACTGTAACTTCTCTGCGGCGATCCCAAAACATACGAACTGCCCCCGGGCATGGCATACCATGCCCGGGGGCAGCTTTTTACTGCACCACCGGATCGGTGAACAGGTTTTCAAAAAAGTCGTTCTTGTGTACATCCTCGCCCACCAGCGTGCGCACCAGACCGAAAAGGCTGTTATCGTACGGGCCCCAGTCCTCCACATGGTAGTCGGTCTTTTGCTGGCTCAGGTGGCAGCGGAAGCCGTCCTCCGCCACCTCAAAGCCCGTTCTGCCGCCAAAGGCGCTCAGGGGCACACGCCAGTCCATATCGATCACGTTTTCCGGGTAGAGGTGGATGTAGGTTTTGGGTACATCCCATACGCCGAATTCGTCTGCGGTATCCCGGTATTTCCCCTCGTCCGCCGCAAAGGCAAGGCAGCTCAGCACCGCGTCGGCGCAGACCTTGTGCGCCGCATGTCCGTATTCGCCGTCCAGATCGTGGGTCAGCAGCACATCGGGCTTGAAGCGGCGGATCCAGCCGGCAATACGGCGGTGCACCTTATCCTTTCCCCAGCGGGTGTACATCTCCTTCAGATCCTTGGCGTAGGAGTCCGCAAAGCTGGCCCATACGGGGTAGTGCCTTACGCCGCAGGTCCACAGGCAATCCAGCAACTCAATGCGACGGTGGGGCGTGGCAGGTACCAGCATAGCCACCTGCACTTTTCTGCCCAGTTCGCCTGCATAATACGGCAAGGCACCGCCGAACCAGAGCACCTCATCATCCGGGTGGGCAACGATCAGCAGCAGATCCGCCTTATCGGCGCTGGGCTGCCACCGCTGCACAGTGCCCGGCAGTTCCCCACTGCCGTATACATATACCTCCATAAGGCTCAGCGTGCTGTTTCTGCCCTTCACAGTGGTGATGCGGAAGCTCTCCGTACCCTCCGGCAAAGGCAAAAACTCGGTATAGTACAGCCCCTCTGTCTGCCCGCAGGTGATCCATTCCCCCGCCGCATCCCTGACCTGCACCTGCCAGCAGTGCGGCTTTTCGAACCATTTGGTCTCAACGCCCACGGCGGTTTCGCCCTCCGGCAGGGTGATCTCCAGCCATGCGCCCTTACCGCCGGAGGACTGCCAGTGGGTCTTGTAGCGCCGGTCGTGGCACTGGGCAAGGCTGTCCCGCCCGGAGCCGGAACGGAAGCTGCAGCGCTCCGTCAGATCCTCCGCAGGGGCTGCAAGAGCGGCAACGGCAAACAAAAGGCAGAAAAGTCCCAGCAGTATGGCGGTTGTTTTCTTCATGCAATGCTCCTGTATTTCGATGATATAATGCGATATTCGACATTATAGCAAAAAGGAAGCCCGTTGGCAACCGCACAAACACAAGCGGGCTGCCACAGACGGTGGGGTCTGTGGCAGCCCGCTGTATAAACGATCAGGCGGTAACGATGGCATTGGCCTCCTGAAGCTTCAGGTATTCCACTGCCCATTCGCGCATCTTGTATTTCTGGATCTTGCCTGCGGCGTTCATGGGGAAGTTCTCCACAAAGGCCACATAGCGGGGGGTCTTGTGCTTGGCCATGTGATCCATCACATACTGCTTCATTTCCTCCTCGGAGGAGCTCTCGCCCTCCTTGAGGATGACGCAGGCCATGATCTCCTCGCCGTACTGCTTATCCGGCACGCCGATCACCTGCACATCCTTCACCTTGGGATGGGTGTACAAAAAGTCCTCGATCTCCTTGGGGTAGATGTTCTCGCCGCCACGGATGATCATATCCTTGATGCGGCCGGTGATCTTGTAGTAACCGTTGCTGTCGCGGCGGGCAAGGTCGCCGGTGTGGAGCCAGCCTTCGCTGTCGATGGCGGCTGCGGTGGCCTCAGGCATCTTGTAGTAGCCCTTCATAATGTTGTAGCCGCGGGCAACGAACTCGCCGTCCACACCATCCGGCACAGGCTGGTTGGTCTCCGGATCCACGATGCGGCATTCCACGCCGAAGATGGCGCTGCCCACGGTGTTGACGCGGGTCTCGATGCTGTCGGTGGTCTTGGACATGGTAGTGGCGGGGCTGGCTTCGGTCTGACCGTAGGTGATGCAGATCTCATCCATGTGCATCTTGCTGATGACCTCTTCCATCACCTTGATGGGGCAGGGACTGCCTGCCATGATACCGGTACGCATATGGCTGAAATCGGTCTTTTCAAAATCGGGATGACCCAGCATAGCAATGAACATGGTGGGCACACCGTGGAAGGCGGTGATCTTTTCCTGATTGATGCAGTGGAGACCCTTGCGGGGGCTGAAGGCGGTAATGGGGCTCATGGTAACGCCGTGGGTCATGGAAGCGGTCATGGCCAGCACCATGCCGAAGCAGTGGAACATGGGCACCTGGATCATCATGCGGTCCTCAGTGGACAAATCCATACGGTCGCCGATGGACTTGCCGTCGTTGACGATGTTGTAGTGGGTCAGCATAAC
>JAZQHO010000033.1:0-1811 GCA_045540635.1 Candidatus Limiplasma sp. | reverse complement strand
CCGAACCCCCACGGCTTTATGCGGTTTAGCGGTATCGATTATTCGGCGGGAGTTTCCGCAGCGGGAGCTTCCTCGGTGGCAGCTTCTTCAGCGGGGGCTTCCTCGGCAGCGAGATCCTCAGCGGAGATGGAGATGCCGGTAGCGCCGAAGTACTTCATATCCAGCTCATCGAAGAAGCCTTCCTTCACCAGCTCGTCGATGGCAGCGTTGATCTTCTCCAGCAGCTCGGTGTTCTCCTTGTTGACGGCGATGCCGTACCAGTCGGCAACGATCTCGATGTCCAGCATGACCAGAGAAGGATCGTTCAGGTTGGCCAGAATTTCGATGCCCACGGGGCGGTCAACGAACACGGCGTCGATCTTGTTGCCCTGCAGATCCAGCACGGCCTCCAGGAAGGTGTTGTAGCGGGCAACGTTCTCGGCACCGACGATCTCTTCGGCCTGGAAGTCGCTGGTGGTGCCCAGCTGAGCGCCGATGAGCTTGCCCTGCAGATCTTCAACGGTGGCGATGGCGCTGTCGGCCTTGACGATGACGGCGACACCGGCGTTGATGTAGGGAGTGGAGAAGTTGACCTCCAGCAGACGGCTGGGGATGATGGAGATGCCGGACAGGCCGATGGTATCGGGGTTGGCCTGAACAGCGCTTACAACAGAGGCAAACTGCATGGAATCGTACTTATACTCGAAACCGGCCTTCTTGGCGATAGCGTCGATCAGATCGGCTTCGTAGCCAATGATGGTAACGCCGTCGTCGGCAACGGACTCGAAGGGGGGATACTCGGGGTTGGTAGCAACGTAAACGATGCCTTCGGCCAGAGCGGCGGTGCAGCTGAGGGCCAGAACCAGAGCGGCGATGAGGGCAACAAGCTTCTTCATGGTTTATATCCTCCTTGCAATTGGTAACAGTGGTGCGGTTCCTCTTGGGAACGTGCATAGTATACTGCGGGGGCGGAAGGTTGTCAAGCATTTTTTGCATAAATATTCAAAAAAGTTTCCGAGGGTGTGCGGGCGGCTCCGAAAAGGTTTGAAAAATACTGTTTTTGCAGGTTTTGTGCGCCCTCCGCAGGGCGTTGGGATTGTTTGCAGCATGCATAAACAGGAAACCGGATGCATATTTTTAATGATTATGCATCCGGTTCGACAGAAAAACTGTTTGTGTGATTCGATTTTTGTTGCATGTGTTTTATGCATGCTCTGCGGATTTATACAAAACCCGCTGCACCGTTCCGGGGCGGGTGCATCAGCCCCGGCTTTCCGCCAGATCGGCATAGGCATTCCTGCCGTCGGTATAGGCGTTACCGCCGTGGCAGTCCGCCGCCACGGTCAGGGGCATGTCCTTCACCCGGAGCCGCTTGATGCTCTCGGTGCCCAGATCCTCATAGGCCACCACATCGCAGCTTTCCACACAGGCAGCCATGTAGGCGGCGCAACCGCCGATGGCGGCAAAATAGACCGCATCCTCCTGCATCAGCGCCGCGAGCACCTCGTGGGTGCGGTCGCCCTTGCCGATGAGCGCATTGACCCCGTAGCGGAGCAGCTGGGGGGTGTAGGCATCCATGCGCACGGAGGTGGTGGGGCCGATGGCTCCGGTGGGCTTGCCCGGGGGCGGCGGCGTGGGGCCTGCATAAAAGATGGTCTGCTCCCGCAGCTCCACCGGCAGCGGCTCGCCTTTTTCCAAAGCGGCGCAGAGCCGGCCATGGGCGGCATCCCGGGCGGTGTAGATGGTGCCGGAGAGCAGTACGCTGTCGCCTGCGTGCAGGGAACGGATGGTGTCCCGGTCAAGGGGCGCGGAAGTCGGATCGTAGCCATGTC
>JAZQHO010000032.1:0-9232 GCA_045540635.1 Candidatus Limiplasma sp. | reverse complement strand
AGGGCACCGGTCTGGGGCTGGCCATTACCAAGCGCATCATCCAGCGGCACAGCGGGGCGATCAATGCTGAAGCGCGCGATGGAGCATATACAAAGGCGTTTGTTGTCAAGCTTACGGTTGCTGAAATGAAATAATCCGCGGCCCAATGACTGATTTACGAAGGTATCAACATGCGTACACCTGAGGCAATCTTCATATGCGTTAGCAGTTTGTGAAAAGAACAATCAAAAAGCCTTTGGTTCCCCTTGCAAATCTCCCACACATCCGCTATACTGAAGATGTCCGGTGGCAACACCCCGGCAACGCATATCAGAGAGCCTACATACCTCGGATAATGTAAATCGTCCAGATAGCAGGAAACATATTTTCTGAACAAATTTGTTTAGAATCAGCAAACCTGCAGAGAGTGGGAATAATGAACAGCCTCCGTTTTTCCCAGTAAACACGGGCAAAAGCGGCATCTCAAAACAGATTTGATACTGTTTTGATACTGTAATCAAAATTCCTACGATAATCACACAAGAGGAAATCCCTCCTGTATGAACGCTTATGTTCATGCAGGAGGGATTTTTTATGTTTTCGGTTTTCGGTTGGGGAAGGAGTCCTCCATCCACTTATGTATAAAGGAACCAAAAACACAAAGCCGTCAGGATCACACCTGGCGGCTTCATCACTTTACTTCCTGTTCCAGATCAGAAAACAGGTCTGATTCAAAAAACTCCTGTATAGTGATACCAAAACCATCGCATAGCTTTTTGATTGTGGAGATCGTTGCACTGCGGTTCCGACCACTGACAATATTGTTGACGGTGGATTGTGTCACGCCGCTGATATTGCTGAGTTTGTTGACTGTTAAGGCCTGCTGCCGACAAAGTTCTTCGATACGTTGCCGAACCGCTTCACCAATGCGCATCGGTATCACCTCACTTTCTTAAGAAAAGGATACTCAAAGCGCATTGAAAAGATTAACCCTTTTGAGTTAAAATAACTCAAAAGGGTTGGTGATTGATATGTGGAAACAACGTTGTTTCTTTATCGGACACCGTGATGCGCCATCAGAGCTCTATCCATCCATCCTTGTTGCGGTAGAGAAACACATTGTGCAGTATGGGGTTACGGAGTTTCTGGTGGGGCAATACGGCGCTTTTGACCGGATGGCCGCCAAAGCGGTGATCCAGCTGAAGGAGAAGTACCCGGATTTGACACTCACGTTGCTGCTGGCTTATCATCCATGCGATAAGAAAGCAGAGCTGCCTGAAGGTTTTGACGGATCGTTATATCCGGAGGGGCAGGAAACTGTGCCGAAGCGATTAGCGATCGTCAGGGCGAATCAATATGCGGTGAAGCATTCGGGGTATCTGATTGCATATGCGTGGCAGCCGGGGAGTAATGCGCGGAAGGTGGTGGAAGGGGCAGGGAATGCTGTGCATAAGACATTAATCAATAGGTTTTTTGAATAAAAACGAGCGCCAGCTCTTATTGTTCACCCGACCGGAAGTTCTATATAGTTATTCTAGCAATCTTGATTATTTTCGTAGCATATCAACCAAATCCGCTTGCTGGTTCCATAAATATTTCGTATAATATCACCATACGAATGAAAGGATACGATGGAATGATTCAACAGATATATACGGTTTGTACGCAACTTTTGTCTGCAATTAAGGATATCATATTCACAAACGATGGTGTCGTAAAAGTTGTTGATCAAACGCCAATCGACCTTTGGGACTATGCCTTTACCTTTTTCATAACAGTGTTTGGCGCCTTTGTTGGTGGTTGGTTTGCATTTAGATTCAATCGGATGCAAGAAAAGAAGAAGCAAGATTACGACGATATGGTTGAACGCATAGAAAAAATCTATATTCCATTGTGCACGGCCATTGAAAAGTTGATGGCACATGGTTATGGAAGAGATACCGGCGATTTTGGCGAACCATCCATCCATGTAATGGCCCAACAGGAATGGCGGGATTATCGCAAATCGTTGCGTACTCTTTTTCTGGCGCAAAATCGTCGCTTAATGCTTCGGGATGAATTGGTTTCTCTCAAATCGTTTTATGAGAAAACAGAAGCGCTTAACACAATATGGGAAGAAGCTTTCTATGAGATGGCGTCCTCCTATGAAGAAGGCGATAATGAGAAATATCTGTCCCGTGAAGAGGCAATACTTGATATTGCATGCTATCAAGACTCGTATCACAGCAGAACGCCGTTTTCAACAAACGAATGGTACATAGAAGCAATAACACATCATGCGCCCGTTCTCAACACTCTGTTTCAGGAATATTTTATGACAGTAGAAAACATGTACAGGGAATATTTAGAAAAGATTGGTGTTTCAGATATGAAATTGGATATCAGCCTTCTTGAGAAGACACAACCATAGTAACCAACCCACAAAGAATTATGATCAACTTACCACTACAACGAACGCCCACCAATCGTAAAGATCGGTGGGCGTTGTGCTTGCAATACTTACTCAGACAAATGAAGAACCTTACTGTGCCGAGCGACCGGTATACGGTCTGCCGTCTTTGTTGTATGTGATGTTGAACACCAGATCACTCAACCACTTTTTGAAATCGCCGTTGTCTGTATACTGTTTGAAGAGCTCCATGTTGTCCGCCATGATCGAGAAAATAACGCTTTGGAGCACGCGGTCGCTTTCTGTTCGTGCCTCTTGCTTATCGCTATTGCGCATGGCGTTCTGATAACGTTCATCACGACTTACCATAGCAGGTATTATTAATGAAATATTGGAAACGCACTAATATTTCAAAGTGACAACAAAATGACAATATAATCCCTTAAAAATCCCTACACCAGGTACAATCCGGACAAAACTCCCGGATTTTAACCACCAAAATCACCCCATTACACCTCAGAACAACTTTGCAAAGACGACTGGGAATAATCCACAAAACCGTATAAACCCAATGAGAGCTATGCTTTCGGTGTGTCTGATATGATAGCAATACCGTTTTGATACGATTGGGCTTGTTTCCGACACATAGTAAGAAGATATGAGGACACCCTCTGGAACGGTGCGTTCTGGAGGGTGTTTTTCCTAGCTTTACGGGTCTTTGCTATGGCTTCCGGGGGGGGTTGCAGGGTATACGCCCCTCCCCCACCCAACCGCCGGTTGTATCCACCCACCCACGCCGCCATTGTTTTTGGCTACGGCTGTGCTACAATGTGGATGCAGCGCTGATACCGACACAAGGAGATTGCTTATGAACATCGGAAACCAGATCAAGGCATTTCGCCTCAAAAAATCCGTAACACAGGAGGCCATGGCAGAGCATTTGGGCATCACGGCGCAGGCCATCAGCAAGTGGGAATGCGGCACATCGGTGCCGGATATCGCCCTGCTGCCGGAGCTGTCCGCCTACTTCGGCGTGACCATCGATGCCCTCTTTGCGCTGGATGATGAGACCCGCATGGAGCGCATTCAGAACATGCTGTGGGACGAGCGGTACCTGAACCCGGCAGCGGTGGAAAACGAGCGGGCTTTCCTGATGGAAAAAGCCCGTCGGGAGCCGGAAAACGGTCGTCCCCACGAGCTTTTGGCAGATATCGAAATCAAGCTAGTTGGGGAGCATCAGGGCAGGGCAGCGGAATATGCCATGGAAGCACTCCGCCGCAACCCCGATCTGGTGGAAGCCCATTCCCTGCTGGTACAGGCCATGAACGGCTGCTGCCGGGATTGGTGCGAAAGCAACCACACCGCCCTCATCCGCTATTACGAGGCGTTTATGAAGAAAAACCCGGACAACTGGCACGGCATTATGTGGCTCATCGATCAGCTCATCGACGATTATCGCTTTGACGAGGCGGAAAAATGGCTGACCATGTTCGAAAAGATCGATACCACCTTCCGTCCCCCGCTCTACCGGGGCGTGCTGGAATGGCACCGGGGCAACAAGGCGGAAGCCTACCGCATTTGGGAAGCCCTTTGCCGCCAGTATCCGGAGCGCTGGAATCTGCCGGACGAGATCGCAGACTATCTGGCCCGGGACGGACGGTATGACGAGTCTATCCAGTGGCACCGCAAAGCCTTGGCAGTGGGCAAGCCGCCCCGCTATGTGGATCCCATCATCTCCATCGCCCAGATCCTGGAGATCCAGGGGGATTATGCGGGAGCCATTGCCGCCCGGGAGGAAGAACTGGAAATGTATCAGACAGAGTGGCATTTCAACGAGGGCGAAACGGCAGATGCCGTTCGCCGGGATATCGCCAGACTGAAAGAGCGGTTGTGACCTTCCCGAACCATACGAGCGAAAGCCCTCCGAAACGGCAGGTTTCGGAGGGCTTATGCTGTTAGAACGCCATCTTTGCGCTGCCCTTTCGGCAGCAACGCTCTGCCTCAGCCGATCTTCAAGGTATCGAACAGGGCAAGCATGATCCGGTAAAGCCCTTCGTACATCTCAAAGTCGAACTGCGTCTCCAGCACGATACAGCCGTCCCATGCAGGGATGAGGAAAAAGTGCCGCTGATAGGAGGGGCTGGCCTTCTCACCGTCAAACCAAACGGCGGTGGCATCGTAACTGCCCACCTTTACGGCAGAAACGTTCCCGGCGGCATAGCTATTGCCGTGGCGGGCAAGCAGCTCTGCGCAAAGCTGCTCCGGGGTGGTGCTTTCCACAGGATAGACCGAATAGTAGACCTCCCGCTCGCCCAGCCATGCATCGTAGGTAAAGGTATCAACACCCTCGCACACATTGTGGGTAAAATACTCAGGATCCATGGCGATGGTGGTATCGAAGTTGATGACCCGGACGGTCTCCACGGGGATCTGCTCCACAACGCCTTCACGGCTGACCTGGATATAGCGCTGCTCCCACTCCGATTCCGCATCCGCAACAGCCTCATCCCCGGCGGCGGCTGCCGGGTCGCCATTGGCGGCAGTACAGCCGGAGGGCTCCTGCACGCCCTCCGCAACGGCTGCCACAGCCGCAAGCAGGCACAACACAAGCGCAAGCACCAGCGCTTTGACAGATTTGCTTTTCTCCTTCATCGTTCCGTAAACCTCCCTGTCCATTTGATCCGTTCTTTATTTGACCACATTGAGATCGAAGGTGTTCGCCAGATCCTTCAGGTCGTCAAAGGTGATGCCCAGCTCCGTACCGCCCATCACGTTGATGCTGATGAAGCAGGAGTCGAACTCAGCCACCAGCACAGCCTTTTCCGCCGATACGCCGGCAGCCAGTTCAATGCCGGAATCCGTCACGATCCTCTGCTCCTGATAGCTCTCAATATCACCGAGGTTGAGAAAAATGGGATCGAACACGCCTTTGACCGAACGGCGGAACTGATAATCCACCGACAGACGGCCGTGAGCCGCATCAAAGATGCCGTCGAAGGCGAAGGTGCCGCAGTCATACAGATAGCCGTCCAGCAGGGTGTTGTACGCCGCATCGGAAAACTCGGCGGGATCGTTGACGATCAGCTTTTCGGTGATCTTCTCCAGAGCGCCGGGCACCATGCTGCCGTAAAGCTTGAGGCCGTATTTGGCAGCCACCTGATCCAGCTTATCTGCCATCTCCTGCGTATACACATTGTAGTTTGCATACTTCTCATCCACGGCTGCATCCCCGGGGCCCTCCGGATCCGCCTGCGCAAGGAGGGTGCCATCCGGATCGTAGGCATCCTCAAAGGCTTTCCACTCGGCGGCTGCCATGTACTCATCACTCTCAGCAACGCCGGAAAGCACAATCTGGCTCTTGATCTCAGGATCGTTGGTCTCCACCACGGCAGCCCGCAGACTGACCAGCCGGGTGGCGACCGCCACCGTCGCAAAAGCAATGACCAGGCACAGCACCGCTGCAAGCAGCAGCGTCCTCTTGGTAAATCTCTGATATTTCACAGTCCTCTTGACCTCGCTTTTCTCAATGATCTTTTCGTCGATGTATTCCATAGCGCTGAACAGATCGTTCCTATTCATCCAAATAGCCCTCCTTTGAAAGGTGTTTCCGCAAGCGCCTGCGCACCCGGCTGAGCGTTACGTTTACATGGTTCTCGTTCATACCGAAGCGGTCGGCGATCATCCCTGCGGATTCGGAAAAGAAGTACCTTCGGACGAACAGGTTCTGCTCGCGCTCCGGCAGAGCCGCAACAAATTGATTGATGACCCGCCCCAGCTCCTGCGCATTCACCTGACCCTCCACATCCGACTCGTCCCGGATGCACTCGGCCAGCTCCTCCAGCACCAGCAAGGTCTCTCCCCCGCCGCGCTTCAATGACCTTCTGGCCTTGTAGCGGTCGAATGCCAGATGGCGGGTGATCTTTGCCAGAAACACCTTCAGCACACTGGGTCTGGTGGGCGGGATGGCGTTCCATGCCCGGAGCCATGTGTCGTTGACGCACTCCTCGGAATCCTGCGCATCATCCAGTATCCCGTTGGCGATGGTAAAGCAGTACGCGCCATACTGCTCCGCAGAAGCGGCGACCGCTTCGCTGTCTTTGTTCCAGTAGAGCTCTATGATCTCGGAATCGTTCACGGTGAGCCTCCTTTTCGGTAATGAAGGATCCTTACACACAATAAAACGACAAACAGACAAAAAACTTACAGGCAAACCAAAATTGATTTGGCAAAGAAGCGGCTCCAAAACCCGGGCGCCTTTGTTGCAAGGCTTCCGAAGGATGCACACCGCATGCAGCGTTTCCGTCCTGAAAACAGCGAAGAGACAAACGCCCGCAGCCGCTGGTGCTGTACGGTCCATTGGGCCGGTCAGCGTTATGGCCACAGCCCACACGAACCGGCACAGTACTACAGGACAGTATACTAAAATATCTGCGTTTTGGATAAGCCAAACAACAAAAAGAATCATTCTCTCCGTCGTTTCCAGAGCAGCAGGCGGCGGCACCGTTGCTCCCATCCCATTCTGGCAAACGGAACGGCAGTATGGTAAAATGCAATGGATACAATGCGCGTTTTGCGGGGAAGGACGGATCAAATGAAAGACAGAGGAGAACGCTATCCTATGGAATTTTTCGGCTGGGCAGGGCAGTACAACGAGATCGGACCGGCCATCCGTATCAACATGGAATACTTTTCTGCCGCTGAGGAAGTGCGGATCTTCTATGCTGATTCAGACTACCGTGGGCACATGTGGGAATGCGAGGACGGAGAAAGACTGTTGCTGAATGAAAACGACATGTGGGAACTGGAAAGTCTGGCAAGAAGCATCCAGAACCTGTCCAGCGGATTGACGGACGGCAAGGTGGAGATACTGGCGGCAGAAGACGGAACGGAACCTTTCTATGCCGCCACCTACCGCTTGGACGAAAGGGCCGTCAAGGATATCATGTTGATCGAAGGAAAAACCTGTACCATTGCCGACAGCGGCGGGTATCTGGTCGTTTTCCAGCGTTATGGAGAGTTTACCGTTACGATGGGCATCTTGAGGAACGGGAAACCGGTGACGCTGTATCAGGATTCTTATGTAATGAAATGACCAAGGCAGAGACGGATCAAACAGTGCTGCCCCTCCCCCACTGGATTTTTTCCAGAATATACGGTATACTGAACGCATTCGTACAAATTGCATGCCACATACCCTTACTACTTTCGGGAGGAAACCATGTTAGAGCTTATCACCTCGGTCAACAAATTTCTCAACGACTTCATCTGGGGCGTGCCCGCCATGGTGTGCATCCTTGGCGTGGGCCTGTATTTGGCCATCCGCACCGGATTCCTGCCCCTTCGCAAATTCGGCTATGCCATGAAGAACACGCTGGGCAGGCTGTTCAAAAAAGAAAAAGCCGCAGACGGCGCTCTGACCCCCTTCCAGGCAGTGTGCACCGCACTGTCTGCCACGGTGGGCACGGGCAACATCGCCGGTGTGGCAGGTGCCATCGCCATCGGCGGCCCCGGTGCTGTGTTCTGGATGTGGGTCTCCGCCATCCTCGGCATGGGCACCAAGTTCGCAGAGGTAACACTGGCTGTGCACTTCCGTGAGCGCAACAAGAACGGCGACTATGTAGGCGGCCCCATGTACTACATCAAAAACGGTCTGGGCAAGAACTGGATGTGGCTGGCTTACCTGTATGCCTTCTTCGGCGTGTGCGCCGTGTTCGGCACCGGCAACGCCACACAGGTAAACACCATCACCGCCTCCATCAACACAGCGCTGGTCAACTACAACATCCTCAGCGCCGACGCCCTCTCCGTGAGCAATCTGATCATCGGCATCGCCATCTGCATCATCGTGGGGCTGATCCTCATCGGCGGCATGAAGCGCATCGGCCGGGTATCCGAAAAGCTGGTGCCTGTGATGGCTGTGCTGTACATCCTGCTGGGCATCGGTCTCATCGTGCTGCGCATCGACCGGGTGCCTGCTGTGTTCGCCTCCATCTTCCAAGGTGCTTTCAACCCCTCCGCCATTACCGGCGGCGTGGTGGGCAGCTTCTTCATCAGCTTGCAGAAAGGCGTTTCCAGAGGTATCTTCTCCAATGAAGCCGGTCTGGGTACCGGCTCCATCGCCCATGCCTGCGCCGATACCGATGACCCCGCCAAGCAGGGCCTGTACGGCATCTTTGAGGTGTTTATGGATACCATCATCATCTGCACCCTTACTGCGCTGATCATCCTGCTCAGCGGCGTGGCGGTGCCCTATGGACAGGCTGCCGGTGCGGAGCTCACCATCAGCGGCTTTACCGCCGTTTACGGCAACTGGGTCTCCATCTTTACCGCCATTGCCATGTGCTGCTTCGCCTTCTCCACCATCGTGGGCTGGGGGCTGTACGGCGCACGCTGCGCAGAGTTCCTGCTGGGCAGCAAGATCCTGCTGCCGTTCAACATCGCCTACTGTCTGGTCGCCATTCTGGGCGCCACCACCGATCTGGGGCTCATCTGGGGCATCAGCGATACCTTCAACGGCTTTATGGCTGTGCCTAACCTGATCGGCGTTTTCCTGCTGGCACCGGTGGTGCTGCGGCTCATCAAGGAGCATTTCAGCAAGCAAAAGGCATAACCTGCCGCACGCACAGCCATGCGGCACAGACAAAGCTGAGACCCCCGGCACCCCATGTGGGATGCCGGGGATCTCAGACTGCTGAAAAAAACCAGAGGTATCGGAGCGCCGCAGCCCTCTGATTGCCAATCCGAAACCAGCGGCGTGTACGGTGGTTTCGGAACCCTTGCGCAGCAAGGGATTCCTATCACCGGTTGCCGCCCGGGGAGCCGTAGGCTCCTAGGCAAACGGTGCAAACATCGTTGAAAAAGCCG
>JAZQHO010000031.1:0-3164 GCA_045540635.1 Candidatus Limiplasma sp. | reverse complement strand
GGGTAGGCGTGGGAGTGGGCGTAGGGGTCGGAGTCGGGGTCGGCACCGGCGTGGGGCTGGGGGTCACAAACTCGGCAGGTGCCACAGCCTCGCCCTGACGGTTCAGCACAAAGCCCGCAGGCTCGCCCGCTTCGTTGCGGAGGGTAAAGGCGCTGTCACCGCCGAGGGTGATCTGCCCGGAGAGAGCATCGCTGGTCAGCTGTCCGTCCTCCAGCGTGTAGGGGGAGACCATCACCGTCAGCAGTTTGCCGTCGGCGGTGAACTGGTAATAGACGGTGCCGTCGCTGCCCAGCTCCTTCCACAACCCGCGCTCCAGCACGGTAACGATGGTGGCATCATCCGCAGCCAGAGGCATGGGCGTGGGGGTGATCACTGGAGCGAGCGTGAAGTTGGGGTCGATGGTGGGGGCGGGAGCGGGGGTGATGACCACCGGCTCCGGAGTGATGTACTCGGTGGGTGCCACCGTGAGGGTGGGATCGGGCTCCGGCAGAGCCTCCGTCACAGTCACGATCACGGTTGCGGCGGTGTCATCGGCGGTGGACTCCCGGGCTTCATCCCCGGTGATGAGGGGATCGGCATCTTCGGAGGTGTCTGCATCTTCGGAGGTATCGGCATCTTCGGTGGTATCGGCATCTTCAATGGTGTCGGTATCCTCGGTGGTGTCGGTATCTTCGATGGTATCGGCATCTTCGATGGTATCTGCATCCACGATGGTATCGGCATCATCGGAGGTATCTGCATCCACGATGGTGTCAGTATTCTCGGTGGTATCGGCATCCTCGGTGGTGTCGGTATCCTCGGTGGTATCGGCATCTTCGGTGCTGCCAACAACCTCGGCATCGCCATCACCCGCAGAGGCAGTATCGTCTGCTGCCGTCTCATCCGCTTCATCAGACACCGGCTCTTCTTCGCCGGTCAGCAGCCGGGACTGGTGCAGCCCCAGCGCCGCCCACGGCAGATCCACCAGACGGGCATTCTCGCTGACGGCTCCTGCGGCGTAGATCACCCGCAGGGAGTCCTTCATCAGCTGGTAGGCGTTGGGCATCGGCACACTGGACGACTCGGTGATCTCGTGCTTCAGAAAGCCGCCGGAGATGCCCTGCATGAATACCTCGTTGCGGATAACCGCATCCACGGTCTCTGCGGGGTCGTCAAACAGCTCGTAGAGGCTCAGGGCGCGCTGCTCCTTCAGGCTTACGGCCACCCAGAAGAAATCGGTCTTTACCACATTGGAGCCGGCCTGCTGGTAGCGGAAGGAGGCCTCAGCACAGAGCAAGCCGGGAAAATCCATACTGATGGTATAGCCGCTGGAGATGGTATCCATGGCACCGGTCTGGTAGCCGGTGGGGTCGGTCTGCTCCTCCATGGCGCAGCGCTGACGGATGGGTTCTGCCACCACACGGTTCAGCAGCTCCTCCAGCGCCTTGTCCTCGCAGGTAAAGGCGGGGTAGTCCACGGCGATGCGCTGGTTCTTGGTGGTAGTCACCAAATGGCAGCGGGTAACGGTCACGCCGTCTTTTTCCAGCTCAACGGTCTCCTCTGCGGCAAGGGCAGGCAGACACGCCGCCAGCATGCACAATGCCAGCAGCAGGGCAAAGAAACGTTTCATGGGCGTTCCTCCTTACAGGTCATCAATCCGGCAGGATGGGGCAGTTGCTCACGGCGGAGAGGGCAACATGCTCCTCCACGCCGTCCTTGGAAAGCACAAAGTAGTAGCTCAGCGGCTGGGGATAGCTGGCCCCGCTGATGGAAAGCACCATGGCCTGTCCGTTTTGCGAAGCCAGAATATCGCCCTTCCAGCGCACATCGCTCTCCACGGGGAGGATGCTGTCATACACGGCATCGTAGATCTTTCTGCCGTTTACATAGAGGGCGAACTTGCCGGTGGAGGCATCCTCCACCACCATGGCGTTGCAATCCAGATAGAAGCGCACCTGATTGGCGATGCACAGAGGCAGGGCGTTGGTGTCCTTCATCAGATCGCTCAGACGGTACAACTCGCCGTTTTGCAGGTACACAGCACCCAGCTGGGCGGTGACTACCTGCTCCGTATCGGCGGCATCACGCCACTTGAGGGTGCTGCCCTCTGCCTCGGCGCTTACAAGGTAGAGGGTGTAGCGGGTAGGGGACTGGAGCACGCCGGTATCCACAAAGGCAACGCTTTCGGTGCCTGTCATGGAGAAGCTGCGGCAGAACCACAGGCGGCTCAGCAGGCGGCCTTCCCGGTCGATGAAGTTGCTTTCGCCGTCATCGGCTACGATGCGGCTCCAGCCGTTCATCATGGGGCGCAGGGCGAAGGTCTGGCCGAAGGTGCTTTCCAGCCCTTCCACAGAGACCATGGCCTTGCCGTCTGCACCCACCAGATAGGGGGGCATGTTCACAAAGAAGCCGCCGCTCTGCATGGGGAACATGCCGTCTGCCTTCAGGCCGTCAAAGTAGCCCAGCAGGCTGCCATCGTTGGTAAAGAGGTAAAAGTCGTACAGCCCGTCGGAGCGCTGGCTGCGGTTGAGCACGTTTTCGGCGGTAACGGCGGTGGGCAGCATCTGCACATTGGCGCTGATCTGGTCGATGGCCTCGTCTGCCTCGGCTGACACATCCATGGCAGTGGCTGCATCATACCCGCGGATGGGCTGGGGCGTAGCGGTAGCAACAGGGGGCTGGTCAGCGGTATCGGGGGTATTCTTGGGCATGTGGCTAAGGAAAAGCAGCACCGCGCCACCCACCAGCGCAGCGATCACTGCGATAAGGATGATATTGCGCATCAGCCGCTTCTTTTTGCGGCGGCTGAGCTTCCGGTTCTCCTCCGTGCGCACCTGATAACCATCTGCATCCGCATCGGTGAGCATGGTCTGGCGTTCCGCCTGCGCCCAGCTGGCTTCTCTGGGGCGGTACACATTCATCCCCGCGGAGGGATCGTCCGGCGACACCTGCTGCGGGATGGGCTGCGCCTGCGGCTCGGCGGCGGGCGCTTCGCTCTGGGGGGCGGTGTTGGCGGCGCGGCGGTAGTAGGCAGAAAGATTGGCTGCCAGCTGGGCCCGCTCCACCGGGGGCTCCTGAGGTGCAGCGGGTGCTGCGGGCATGACGGGTTCGTTCGTCTGTTCGGGTCGGTTTGTATTCATAGCTGCCTCACGGTTCGGCATTGCCGTATTCATCGGGGGTATGGG
>JAZQHO010000030.1:0-5227 GCA_045540635.1 Candidatus Limiplasma sp. | reverse complement strand
TCCCGGCATTCTCCATGCTGAACTCCCTGTACTACTACAACGTCTACGAGGATCCCACCTCCTCCTACCGTAACTCCGACGCTGCCATGCAGGCTGTTTGCAACCTGTACAACGTTGAGTACGGCGAGGGCACTCCCTACGCTACCCTGCGTGATGCTTACCTGTCCATCAACGGCTACAACCTGACCGAGGCCAAGGAACTGATGAAGAAGGCCCACGATCAGCTGGTTGCCGATGGTCTGTACGTGTCCGGCGATCCCATCCATGTCCGCATCGGCTGGGCCAAGGGCGCTCTCACCTCCGCTGACAACAAGCAGCTGGAGCTGATGAACAAGTACATCAATGCTGCTGCTGGCGAAGCTGGCTTCGGCACCATCACTCTGGAAGCTATCGGCAACATCACCGACCGTTACGGCGACGTGCCCGCTGGCGAGTATGCCATCGGTTACGGTGCCTGGGGCGGCGCTGCCTTCTATCCCTTCCGCAACATGCAGGTTTACTGCGACACCGACCAGTACGAGATCAACGAAGCCGGTTGCTGGGATCCCGCTACCGAAATGCTGACCCTCAACGTTAACGGTGAGGATGTTGAGATGTCCTGGAAGGATTGGTCCAAGGCTCTGATCGGTTCCGGCCGTTTCGCCGCTGCCGACTTCGAGACCAAGCTGTATGTTACCGCCCAGATGGAAGAGCTCTACCTCAAGAAGTTCTACCGCATCCCCCTGGCCGGTACCACCCTGCCCTCCATGCTGTCCTACCAGTGCAGCTACTACACCGAAGACTACAACATCATGTACGGCTTCGGCGGTCTGGAACTGATGACCTACAACTACACCGATGCTGAGTGGGCTGACTATGTTGCCTCCGAAGGCGGCATTCTGAGCTACGAATAATCGGTCGGGCTTTAGCCCCGAAACTCCAGATTGAATCATGAAGGGGAACGGGGAGGCACAACCTCCCTGTTCCCCTTCTCACGGCTGTTTACGCACATGCAGTTCAGCCACTTTTTCTGCTGATGTCGGCCTTTGCCGCGTACGGTATCGGCAGGTTCCCCGGCATCAGATCCATTATGGCTATTCTTGCAGACAGCCGGAAAAGGAGACGATTGGATGACCAAGTATATCATCAAGCGTGTGCTGCTGATGTTCTTCACATTGTTTGTGATTACCACCATCTGCTTCATGCTCATCAGAGTGCTTCCCCGCGAGATGCCCACCGATAAGGTGCAGGCACAGGCTATCGCCGAGCGCTTCAAGGCCCTCGGTTACGAAGAACCCCTTCTTACCCAGTATTGGATCTATCTGAAAAACATTTTTACCAAGGGCGATTTCGGTACCTCCTGGTACATCGCCTTCCGCCAGCCTGCACTGGATGTGCTGGTGAGCAAGCTGCTGCCCACTGTGCTGGTCAACCTGTATTCGCTGCTGTTCTCCATCCCGATCGGTATCGCATTGGGTATCTATGCAGCCATCAAGAAGAATAAATGGCAGGACTCCGTCATTTCCACGATGGTCATCCTGTTTGTTTCCATACCTTCGTATGTATACGCATTCCTTGTGCAGTATTTCCTGTACTTCAAGCTGGGCTGGCTGCCGCTGCAGGTGTATTCCCTCTCCGACGGCGGCGGCTCCTGGCTCACGTGGAAGATGTTCCACAGTATGATCGCCCCCGTGCTGGCGCTTTCCTTCGGTGAGATCGCCGGTCTGTGCCGCTTTACCCGTGCCGAATTGACCGAGACCCTTACCTCCGACTACATGCTGCTGGCCCGTACCAAGGGTCTCAGCAAGGCGCAGGCCACCACCCGCCACGCACTCAAAAATGCCATGGTGCCCATCCTGCCCATGATCATTTCCAGCTTCATCGGCATTCTGGGCGGCTCTATGATCATCGAAGAGATCTTTTCTGTGCCCGGCGTTGGTCAGCTGTATATCAAGTCCATCAATCTGCTGGACTATGATGTGTTTATGATGGACTCCGTATTCTATACCTTCGTCAGCCTGCTGGCAGGCATCGTGGTGGATATCAGCTACGGTTTCATCGATCCGAGAATCAGAATGGGGGAGAAGTAATATGGCTGAGAACATGCAGAATATTCAGATCCCCAAGGATATGTTTGAGTTTGTCAACCATGGCGAACGCATTGCCGATAAGAAGTTCGAAGACAAACCCATCGGCTATTTCAAGGATGCATGGATCCGCTTCCGCAAGAACAAGGCTTCCGTTATGGCAGCCATCGTGATCATTCTGATCGTGCTGTTTGCCTTTCTGATGCCCGTTCTCAATACCAATTACGACAGCCGCTTTATGGATGCCTTCTATTCCAAGAAGGCTCCCCGCCATACTGCACTGCGCAAATTCGGCATTGCCGACGGCGGTGTGGACCGTGCTTTCTCCGAAAAGAGCCTCATCAAGGCGGTTGCCATCGGCATGGCAGCCGAGGATGTGGACGGTACCGGCAATGTTACACTGGAGCAGGGCCTTGCCAGTGAGTATCAGCCTGTGCTGCGTATTGGCGAAGGCGTTGAGAAGAAGCGCGGCAAGAATATCGATGTTACCTACCCCGATGGCCGTATCGATGCTTATCTGGAGGAAGGCTTCCTCTATATGAGCATCGAGCAGAAGGAATACCAGAAGATCGTCGATTGGGAAGAGCAGAACGGCAAAAAGGTGCTTTATCCCCTTATCGAGGATAACAATTACAACATGGATCCCGCAGATGCCAACAACTGGTACAAGGCCAAGAAGAACCAGCCTGTATCCACTGCCGGTGGCGGCAAGGCCAAGGAGATCCGCTACGAGCCCGGCATGGTGCTGGAGGATAACTACAAGCGCAACGCGGACGGCACCCCCAAGTACTACGAGATGACCGGCGGCGGTACGCTGGAAACCGCTCAGTACAAGGTTCGTGTGCTGTACTACAACTACTACCAGTACAAGAATGGCTTTGAACCCAACTACATTCTGGGCACCGACAGTCAGGGCTACGATATGGCGCTGCGTCTGGCGGGCGGTATCAAGCTGAGCCTGCTTGTGGCTGTGTTCGTATCTGTAATCAACTTTATCATCGGCGCTCTCTACGGCGCTGTGGAAGGCTTCTACGGCGGCACCACCGATATCGTGATGCAGCGTATTGCGGAGATCCTCTCCGGCATCCCCTTCATCGTTGTGGCCACCCTGTTCCAGATCCACCTTGCTAACCGCATCGGGCCCATCCCCAGCCTGCTGTTTGCCTTCGTGCTCACCGGCTGGATCGGCACCTCCGGTCGTGTACGTACCCAGTTCTATCGCTTTAAAAACCAGGAATACGTCATGGCTGCCCGTACGCTGGGTGCCAAGGACAGCCGACTGATCTGGAAGCACATCTTCCCCAACTCTCTGGGCACCATCATCACCTCCAGTGCGCTGGTCATCCCCGGCGTTATCTTCTCGGAGAGCATGCTCAGCTATCTGGGCATCGTCAAGCTGGGCAGCGCAGGCTCCACCTCTCTGGGCACCCTGCTTTCCGATGCCAGCAGCATCTGGACCAACTATCCGCACCTGATGATCTGCCCTGCGCTGGTCATCTCTCTGCTGATGATCAGCTTCAACCTGTTCGGTAACGGTCTGCGCGATGCGTTCAATCCCTCGCTGCGCGGTGTGGAGGAATGATAGATGGATAAGATTCTTGAAGTAAAAAACCTGCGGGTCGCCTTCCGTACCACCAACGGTACGCTGAAGGCCGTCCGTAATATCTCCTTTGATCTGGAGCGCGGTAAGACCCTCGCCATCGTTGGCGAGTCCGGCTCCGGCAAGTCCGTAACCTCCAAGGCCGTTATTGGTATTCTGGCTGGCAACTCGATCGTAGAGGGCGGCGAGATCCTTTACGATGGCAAGGATCTGCTTCGTATCTCCGAGGATGAGATGCACAAGATCCGTGGTGATAAGATCTCCATGATCTTTCAGGATCCGCTCTCCTCTCTTAACCCCATCGTCAAGATCGGCAAGCAGATCACCGAAGCTATGCTCCTCAAGAGCAAGACCAACCGCGCCGAGGCCAAGAAGGTTTATAAGCAGACCCTCAGCGAGCTGAAGAGCAACATGCTCGCTGCAGAGGGCGCAGGCAGCGAGGCTCGTGTCAATGAGCTTTGCAAGAAGCTGGATGCGATTTGTGTAGAAGCCACCAAGCTGGAAAAAGCGTATACCGATTCTGCCAATACCGCCAACGAGTTGGTGGGCGATATGGAGCAGCTTCTGTTCCTTGTCTCCAAAAAGCAGAATTGCGATCCCGCCGGCTCCATCAAGGATTATCGCGCTCGCATTGCCAAGGTGAAGAACGAGTATCTCACCGGCGCATACGATCAGCAGCTGACCGATGCAGAGCAGGCTCTTGCCGATGTGCAGAATGCAGCTGCACAGGCCAAGCGGGACGATGTAAAGCTTCCTGATGCGGCTGCTCAGGCACTGCGTAAGGTGCAGACCCTGCTTAAGACCATCACCGAGCAGACCAAACCCGATTTTGTTGAGCAGGTATGCAACAGCAACGATCCTGCCTTTATGCAGGACTTCCTTTCCAGCGCTGCCAAGGCAGTCGAGCACTCCTTCAATCGTGCTCTTGCCAAGAAAAAGGAAGTACTTGCGGAGTTGCCTGCCCTGCGCACCTTCTTTGAAGGCAACTTTACCCGCGCCGAAGCTCAGAAGCGCTGCAAGGAGATCTCCGCAACCATCCGCGACTCCATCGACCGGCTGGAGATCATCAAGGACAGCGCTGCCTACGCATTCGAAAGCAGCCTGAGCGATGCCATCGACCGTTTCTTCTCCTATCAGGTAAACAACGTGAAGGAAGAAAAGCGTTTTGCCCGCCAGACCAAGAAGCGCGAAGCGCTTGTGGCACGCGGCAAGCATGTGGAGTGGAAGGTCGTACCCAAGAATGTGTACGAAGTGGATATGCTCCGTGGCAACATCCTCACCGTTGTCGATCGCCTCAACGAACGCTATACCACCGCTGTGGAGACCGCCGGTCAGGTTGATTTCAGGCAGCGTGCCGTCGGCATCGTGGAGTATTTGAAGCAGCGTGCAGCCGAGACCGTACACTACATCTCTCCCAGCATGGCCCGTGAGCGTGCCATCCGTCTGATGGAGGAGGTGGGTATCCATGAGCCCCGCACCCGCTACTATCAGTACCCCTTTGAGTTCTCCGGTGGTATGCGCCAGCGCATCGTCATTGCCATTGCACTGGCAGCCGACCCGG
>JAZQHO010000029.1:0-2150 GCA_045540635.1 Candidatus Limiplasma sp. | reverse complement strand
GGCCCTGGGGCGCAGCCACCGCCATGCAGCTGCCCTCCTTTAAGGAAAAGTACGGCCACCACGGCACTGTGGTCAGCGCCGTGCCAAGTCGGAGGCCAAGCGGTCTTAGGAAGACAACATGTTTCCCCCACTCCTTGGCCCACAGAACGACATGGCTACGATCCGCCTTGGCCCTGGGGCGCAGCCACCGCCATGCAGCTGCCCTCCTTTAAGGAAAAGTACGGCCACCACGGCACTGTGGTCAGCGCCGTGCCGCTGGTATGGGGCATCGCCGGTCTGGCGGGCCTCAAGACCCCTCATGTGGAGGGTGCCAACGGCGATCTGGATACCAACTACGAAGGTAAGGTGGCCTGCGCACTGGAGGCGTTGGCAAACGGCGACGATTTTGCCGCCGTGCACGTGGAAGCGCCCGATGAGATGGCGCATGCAGGTGATCTGGCCAAGAAGCTGGAGGCCATCCAGAACGTGGAATACCGCGTGGTGGCTCCCATCCTGAGCGAGATGCACAAGCGGGGCGAGGATTTCCGCCTGCTGCTGCTGCCCGACCATCCCACTCTGCTGACCACCCGCACCCACGATGGCAGCCCTGTGCCCTATGCGGTGTACGACAGCCGCTTCGTTACCAAGACCCTTGGCGAAGGCAAGCCCATGCCCACCCGCAAGTTCTGCGAGAAGGAAATGCTGTGCGAGCCTGTGCTCATGGACGGCACCGACCTGATGCGTGTGCTCTTTGAGCAAATCTGACCAAACCACGCAGCGTGCGGCGGGGCATAACGCTTTGCCGCACGCTGTTTTCCCGTTCGGGCGGCTTTGGCCGCTCCGCTGCAATGGAGGTATCAAAAGATATGGCTGGTAAGAAAAAAGGCGGTCTCTTCCGGGCGCTGAAAGGGCTCATCGGGTTTGTGCTGGCACTGGCGATCGTCTGGGTGGCGCTGAGCTTTGTGCCCAGAGAAAACAACTATGTGCCGCAGAATACCATGCTCCGGGAGGACGTGCCCATCCTCATCGCCCACGGCGGAGGCAACCGGGAGTTTCCCGATAATACGCTGGAGGCCTTCTACAATGCCTATAGCGTGGATCCCCGGGTCATGCTGGAGACCGATGTGTGCATCACCAGCGATGGAGTGGTCATCCTCTCCCACGACACCACGCTGGACCGAAAGACCAACGTGACCGGCGCCATTGCAGACTGGAGCTATGCCGATCTGATGGCCCAGCAGGTGGATTTTGGCTACACCAACCCGGTCAGGGACGGGCAGCTGAACGGTAAGCGGGTACGCTTTACCACCGATGGCGGCTCCACCCGCACCCCCAGGAATGTGACCTACCCTGCCGGTGTGCGCCCCCGCCACTCCACCAAGTTCCTTGCTACCACACTGGAGCAGCTGCTCATCGCCTTCCCGGAGAACCGCATCAATGTGGAGATCAAGCAATCCGGCGCACAGGGTGAATGGGCGCTGCAGGAGACCCTGCGCCTTCTGAAAAAGCACGATGCCTTCGACCGGGTGGTGCTGGCCAGCTTCCACGATGAGGTCTACGATCGCTACGTGGAGCTACAGGCTTCGGGCAGGGTGCCGGAATGCTTCATGTATTCGCCCTCGGTATCACCTGTGATCCGCTATGTGCTCATGGCTGCCGTCAATGCGGATTTTCTCTTCAAGGATGGGCTGTGTGTGTTCCAGCTGCCCACCGAGAAGATGGGCATCCCGCTGGATACCAAGTGGCTGGTGGAAAGCGCCCATAAGCACAACATTGCCGTGCATTACTGGACCGTCAACGATGTTTCGGAGATGCAGCACCTGATCGATATCGGTGCTGACGGCATTATGACCGATTATCCCCACCTGCTCAAGCAGGTGCTGGATGCGCAGGAGCCCCCTGTGCAGACCGGCACGGGGGAGGAGCCGGGGCACGAGATCCAGCTGGTGGGCCCCAAGGGGCAGTAAGGCGCTTTGGTGCATTGAATCAAATACAAACAGGCTGTTGCAGACATAAACTGCAACAGCCTGTCAGCCTGTCAAAAAAGGTCGCAAGCAGCGGCCTTTTTTGGTATAATAGAAGCAGGTGATGATAATGCTGAAGAAGGAAATGGAACAGCGTCAAGCAATCGAAATGCTGTGTACCGATATGCTCGTCCCAAAGGATCATCT
>JAZQHO010000028.1:0-6405 GCA_045540635.1 Candidatus Limiplasma sp. | reverse complement strand
GTGCTTCTGGCCCATCAGGTAGGGTACCAGAGGATGCATACCGGCGGTGGTGAACAGCACGGTGGGGTCGTTTTCGGGGATCAGGCTGGCGCTGGAGATGACCGCATGACCATGATCCTTGAAGAACTGCTGGAACATGGCGCGGAGCTCAGCGGCTTTGTAGGTCTTCATAACAGGGTCTCTCCTTTGCAATCAACTGCAATGAATGTATTGATAACCGCCATCGGCGGGACATACACACATACCAAAATATTATAGTAGAAACAGGGGTACAGTGTCAATGAAAGCGAGCAAAAAAACTGCAGCGGCAAAAGAACCGCATCCCCCGGCCACAGGCACGGGGGATGCGGTGTTGTTCGGCCATTCCGCAGCAGTGCTTACTTGCTGCTGAGGGTAAGGGTCTCGCCATCTGCTTCGTAGGTGGCTACATACCATTCCTCGCTGCCGCAGGCGGGCAGCTCCACGGCGGCATCCTGCAGGGTGTTGGCATAGTAGCAGACGGTGTGCAGGTAGGGGCTGCTGGTGCTGCCCCAGTATACGCAGCCGGTCAGGTTGCTCACCTCACCTGCGGCCTCCAGCTTGCAGGGGGCCGCTGCGCCCTCGGCGGCGGGCAGCAGCTGGGCGCTGCCGGTGCTGATGGTCTGGGCGGGAATGTAAGCATCATCCAGAATGCCCGAAAGGCTGCTCAGCGGCATGCGGATGGTGATGTTGCCCAGGAACTGGGGCGTGAGCCAACCGGCAGGGTAGATGACGCACAGGTCGCTGCCTTCGATCATCCAGCTGGCGGAGGAATCGCCGCGGGCTTTCTCGGCGGCCTCGGCAGCGGTGATGAACATATCCTTTTCGTAGGCCTGCAGCTTGACGGACAGCAGTGCGATGAGCACATCCATGGCCATGTCATCCTGCGGCAGGATGGCATCCACCTCCACCTCGCCGCCGGTGACGGTATCAAAGGCGAGGGCGTAGTCGGTGCTGTTGGGGCGGGCTGCGCCGGTGGCATACCAGCTCTCAGAGAAGCTGATGAACAGCAGCGCACCGCTGGTGGAAACGCTGTCGATGGTCAGAGAATAGCTGCTGGGGCTGAAGCCGTCCTCGCAGGGGGTGCCGCGCAGCTCGTCGATGCGGGTACCGGCGTTGTAGTAGATATCCTCAAGTCTCTGGTTGATCTTGTCGGCAGCCTCGGGGCGGTCGGCGACCGTCACCTCTGCACGCACCAGATAGAGAGAAAAATCGGGGGTATCGGCCTGCTCGATCCGTGTGGTCACAAGAATGGGGCCTGCGCCGGGCATGGCACCCTCTGCAGCGGCGGTGGTTACAAGGAGCATCAGAGAAAGCAGAATAAGCATCCATTTTTTCATAATAATCACCTCTTGAGGCGAAGTATAGCACATTGCCGGGGCAGTTACAAGGGTGCTTTTTCCTGTGGTGGCGGTGTAAAAATATTGCCCGATGGGCGCAGGGGCTGCGGCTGGGCGGAGCGGCAAAGGCTTTTTACCAAAGCGTTTTACGCCATTTTTGCCGTATGCGCCCAAACCCCCGTCACATTGACAGAAGTACGAAAAAACACTAAAATAAGCTGAATAACTGTCTTTAGGAGGAATGGGCGCATGGCTGAGAGCAAACAAGCCCCCCGCTGGCTGGCCCCCGTTCTTTGCGTGCTCACGCTGGTCTCGCTGGCGGTGCGGCTGGTACCCGCTGCGGAGCCTGTGCGCATCCTGCCGGATGGCGGCGTGTGGGCGCTGGCAGCTCTTGCCCTTTGGCTTCTGTACCGGGAGGCGCTGCGGCACACCTGCTGCTTTGCCATGAAGCGCCTGTGGGTACTGGCGGGCATCTTCGCCGCTGTTGTCACCTTCGGGCAGAGCTTCGGCGCTGTGGACGGCGCAGGGCTGGTGGCAGCGCAGCCGTTGCCTGCGCTTGTGTTCTTTGCGGGCAGGGTGCCGCTGTACGCTGCTGCCATGGCGCTTCTTACCCATGCGCTCCATGGCGGGCAGCTGTTCGGCCAGACTGCCGCACCCGGCGCTGCGCCCCGCCATGTGTTCAAAAGCTGGCAGTACGGGCTCATCCTGTTTGCCTGCTGGTGCCCGTATCTGTTTTTCATCTTTCCCGGTACCGTGTCCAACGACAGCGTTACCATGATCATGGAGGCCATCGGCCTCAAGCCGCTGGCTAACGGCAACCCCATTTTTCAGACCTTTGTGCTGCACGCCTTCCGCTGGCTGGGCGTAAGACTGGGCAGCGGCGATATCACTGTGGCGCTGTATTGCCTGATCCAGTCGGTGCTGATGGCATGGCTGCTGGGCGTGCTGATCCGGCAGATGCTGCAAAGTGATGCCCCCCGCTGGGTGGGTGTTGCCTCGCTATTGTTTTTTGCCGTGCTGCCTGTTTTTCCGCTGTATGCTTTCTGCATCGGCAAGGATACCAACTTCGCCATGGCGGTGCTGTGGCTGATGCTGCTGTGCCACAGCCTCTGCGGGCAGGATAAGCCCCAATGGAGAACCACGCTTCTTTTGTGCGCCGCTTCGGTGCTGTGCGTGCTTCTGCGCAACCCGGGCATCTATCTGGCGGTGCTTACGCTGGCGGCGCTCCTTGTGTGGGCGCTGAACGGCGCGCGCCGCAAGGCAAAGCTGTGGATCTCTCCGGCGCTTTCCATCCTGTGTGCGGTGTGCGTGTTTGTTGGCATCCGGTTGCTGCTGCCGGTGCTGGGTGTTGCCCCCATGCCGGAGACCGAGGAATACTCCCTGCCCCTGCAGCAGGTGGCAAGGGTGGCCGCCAACCATGAGCTGACCCCCCGGGAAGCTGAGACCATCGACGGCGTTCTGGAGCTGGACAAGCTGCCCGAGGCCTACAACGGCGAGCTGAGCGACCCGGTGAAGCTGCTGTGGCGCACCGATGCCTCCGCAGCGCAGAAAGCCGCGTTTTTCCGTCTGTGGCCTGCACTTGTGGCAAAGCACCCGGGTACGAGCCTGGCAGCCACCTTCCACAACACCTACGGCTATCTGTACCCGGGCTACATGAGCCGCATCAAGCCCACGCTGCTCATCGGCAAGCAGAAAACCACCACTCATCTGGATCCCTACTTCCAATTCTCGGTAAACCCGCGCAGCGACTTGCTCATCCGCTTTACTGACGGGCTGGCGGAGAACCCGCTGTACCGCATCGTGATCGCGCCGGGGCTGTACGGTTGGCTCACCCTGCTGGCCATTGCCCTGCTGGCAGGCTGGGGCCGCAGCCGGTACCTGATCGCTGCCGTGCCTATGCTCTTTACACTGGCGGGCTGTATGCTGTCGGCGGTAAACGGCTATTTCCGCTACGCCATGCCCCTGTACCTGTGCGTGCCAATGCTTTTGTGGCTGTGCGCACTGGCAAAGCCTCAGAACGGGAGGGAACAAGTATGAAGATGCTTATCGCACTGCCCTGCTTCAACGAGGGCGAGACCATCAAAAAGGTGATCGGAGACATTCCGCGCTCCTTCGAGGGCGTGGATCAGGTGCACATCCTTGTGGTGGATGACGGCAGCGCAGACGATACCACCGCCTATGCCAGAGAAGCCGGTGCCACGGTGATCCGGCATATGCAGAACAAGGGGCTGGGCATGGCCTTCCGCAGTGCGGTGGACTATGCCATCGAGCACGGCTACGATCTGATGGTCAACATGGATGGCGACGGGCAGTTCAACGCAGAGAACATCGCCCGGCTCATCGCCCCCATCCTGAACCACGAGGCGGATTTTGTGACCGGCTCCCGCTTTATGGAGAATAAGAAGATCGAGAACATGCCCCCCATCAAGCGCTGGGGCAACGCAAGGATGAACCAGCTGGTCAGCGCCCTGTGCGGGCAGAAGTTTTCCGATGTGAGCTGCGGCTTCCGTGCCTACAGCCGGGAAACGCTGCTCAAGATCAATTTCCATGGGCGCTTCACCTATACGCAGGAAAGCTTCATCTCCTTCCGCTTCAACGGTCTGAGCATGAAGGAGGTGCCCATCGATGTTACCTACTTCAAAACGCGTAAGAGCCGCATCGCGGGCAGCATCCTCAAGTACATGAAGCGCACGCTGGGCATCATCACCGGTCTGATGCGGGATTACTACCCCATGAAGTTCTTCGGCTTCATCGGCGGGCTGTTCATGGTCCCTGCCGTCATTTTCGGGCTGATGTTCCTGATCCACTACATCCGTGTGGGCTACTTCAGCGGATATTTGTTCGCAGGGCTTCTCTGCGCCTTCTGTACGCTGATCGCCGTGCTCATGTTCTGCTTCGGCATTGCCATGGAGAGCATGGTGCGCATCAACCGCAATGAGGATCGCATCCTCTACCAGCTGCGCAAGAACGCTCCCACGACCCCTGAAAAGATCGGAGAGGTGATCTACAAATGAGCAAAGTGATGATCTCCATCGACCATCCCGCATGGGCGCACCAGTTCCGTCACATTATCAAGCTGCTCAACGAGCGGGGCGATGAGGTGCGCACCCTTGCCATCGAGAAGGACGGCGACACCAAGCTGCTGGATTCCTTCGGCATTCCCTACGAGCTCAGCGCCCGCTCCACGGGCAAGAACATCATCGAAAAGGGTTTTCTGTTCTTTGCCATGTGCATCGACCACACCCTGCATGCCCTGCGCTTCAAGCCGGATATCCTCATCGGCCGTGCCTCTCCCATGATGGCGGTGGCGGCGTGGATCAGCCGCAAGCCCCACCTCATCTACGAGGATACCGAGGTGAGCAAATTCAGCCTGCGCATTTGCAAGAAGCTGACCACCAAGATCATCACCCCCCGCACCTTTCTGACCGATCTGGGCAAGTGTCAGGAGCGGGTGGATACCTATAAGGAGCTGTTCTATCTGCATCCCTCCGTCTTTACGCCGGATAAGCAGGTGCTCAGGGACGTGGGCTTTGATCCCGACGAGCCCTATATCCTTGTGCGCTTTGTGGCATGGAACGCCAGCCACGATATTGGCAAGAAGGGGCTGGATGATGCAGGCAAGATCGCACTTGTCAAGCGGCTCAGCAAGTACGGCAGGGTCTATGTGAGCGCCGAGGGCAATGTACCCGAGGAGCTGAAGCCCCACCTGCTCACCACCCCCTATGAGCTGATCCACCATGTGCTGGCTTTTGCCAAGCTGGTGTACAGCGAAGGGGCCACCATGGCCTCCGAGGCGGTGATGCTGGGCACCCATGCCCTCTATGTGAATGTGATCAAGAGCGGCTCCACCCAGGAGCAGAGCGAGCGTTTCCAGCTGCTGTACAACTTCAACGAGGGCGAGGAGCGCTACGAAAAAGCCACCGCCAAGGCCATCCAGCTGCTGGAGGATCCGCAGCTGGAGCAAAAAGGCGCGCAGAAGCTGGAAAAGCTGCTCAGCGAAAAGGTGGATATCAATCGTTACTATCTTGAAGAAATGGACAGACTGATCAAGGCTGGGAGGAAAGGCTGATGACGTGGCTGGAGCTTGGCAACGGCTGGCGGAACCTGTACCTGCTCAGCTGTATGCTTACGGCCTTTGCGCTGGGCGTGCTGTTTGCGGTGCACCGCCTGTTTGCTGCACGCAACCGCGCTGCCTGCTTTCTGACCGGTGTGGCAGCCACGCCCTTTGTCCAGTACCTGTGGATGCTGCTGCTTTCGGTGGTGTGCCCCCATGCATCCAAGTGGATCTTCATCGGCGGGCTGCCGCTGCTCAGCGGGCTGTATCTGGCAGGGATGGCGCTTGCCAACCTGCGCCGCCTGCCGGAGCTTTTCCGGCAGGGACTGGCTTTTGTGCGCAGCCTTTTCCGGCTGGATAAGCCGGCACTGGTCTGCCTGTGCTTTGCCCTGTGCGTGATTATTCTGTTGGCACCGGTATGCATCCGCTTCTGCTCCAGCATGAACAGCCTCACCCTCAGCGGCGACAGCGGCGAGTACATGGCGCTGGCGGAGCGGTATTGCAACGACCGCAGCCTTAAGCACCTTCTGGAAAAAGAGGAACTGGAGGGGCGCTTCCGGGGGCACAGCCATTTTCCTTCCCTTGAATTGTACATGAGCTACGGGCTTTTCCATACCCCGGAGAGCTTCGGCTATCCCTTCGACAAGCCTGCCGTCAGCGGGCTGGGTATGCTCACCTTTTATGCCCTTGCTGCCTACGGGGCCCTGCTGCTGGTGCTTTGCCGCGGCAAAAAGCCCTGCATCCTGCTGGGCATTGTGCTCATCAACCTGATCCCCAACCTGTACCACAGCGTGGCAGGTGCGCCCAGAGACCTGTGGCGCATCCTTGCGCTGCTGCTGGCAGCGGTGTTCTTTGCCGGGCTGGAGGTACGGGAGAAGAGCTTTCTCAAGACCCTTGGCAGAGCTGCGGCGACCCTTGCCGTGTGCTTTGCTGTTATGAGCGCTCATGTGGTTTGCTTTGTGCAGCTGCCCTTCCTTGTGGTGAAGTCGGAGG
>JAZQHO010000027.1:0-7744 GCA_045540635.1 Candidatus Limiplasma sp. | reverse complement strand
AAGGGCAGGGGATTTGACGTCGCTCTCTACCGTCGCGTGCGGGCCGGCTGTTGGCTGCGGATGCATCTCTTGCCTCCCGAACAGGGTTGCCGGGGGTGAGATCCCGTCCTAAGCCTCCCCTGTGTAAGGGGAGGTGGCGCGAAGCGCCGGAGGGGTTGTATGCCCCGCCCCGAATCAACCACCTCCAAGCCACTCCCATACCCGCAGGACCCTCCGTCTGCCCTTCGGGCAGCCCTCTAACGAGGGCGCCTTCGATATTGGCATCCCCCCTGTATACAGGATTGTATTTGCACGGTTTTTCATACCTCCATCGCTTGACAACCTCAGCACTGCATGATAGGATAAGGACGATTCATCGTGCTAAAGCGATAAATCACCCAAACCAAACAAACAATATGGAGGGTTTAACCATGATGAAGAAGCTTCTGGCCATGCTGATGGCAATGCTGATGATCCTTTCCGTAGCCGCCGTCGCCGAAGAAACCGACAAGGCCTATGTGGTCAACAAGGGTACCTTGGTGGTGGGCATCACCGACTTTGCTCCCATGGACTACCGTGATGATAACGGCGAATGGATCGGCTTCGATGCCGATGTGGCCCGTGCCTTTGCTGCCGAGCTGGGCGTGGACATCGAGTTTGTGGAGATCGACTGGGACAACAAGATCCTGGAGCTGGACGGCAAGGCCGTTGACTGCATCTGGAACGGCATGACCCTCACCGAGCCCGTGCTGGCTGCCATGGAGTGCTCCGTGCCCTACATGAACAACGCTCAGGTGGTCGTTGTGCCCGCCGACAAGGCCGATGCCTACAAGACCGTGGAGAGCCTTGCCGAGCTGAGCTTCGCCGCCGAAGCCGGCAGCGCCGGTGAAGCCGTGCTCACCGAGCTGGCCCTCAACGTGACCCCCGTTACCGCTCAGGCCGATGCGCTGATGGAAGTTGCCGCCGGCACCTCCGATGCCGCTGTTATCGACTCCCTGATGGCTGCCGCCATGATCGGCGAAGGCACCAACTACGCCAACCTGACCTACACCATCGGCCTCAACAGCGAGGAGTACGGTGTTGGCTTCCGCAAGGGCTCCGATCTGGCTGCCGAGCTGAACGCTTTCCTGCTCAAGGCCTACGAAGATGGCTCCCTGCTCAAGATCGCCGAGACCTACGATGTGCAGGTGGCTCTCATCGACCAGACCGCCGCTCAGGCTGCCCCCGCTGCTGACGAGGCTGCCGCTCAGTAACCCAAACAGACAGACAGCGCCATTACGGCAGGGTCGCAGCGGGTTTACTGAGGGGCAGACCCGCTGCCCATGCCCTGCAAAGGCAAGCGATATGCTTACCCGTGCGTGCCTGTACCCAAATACCGGGGCACAGGATGCGCACCTCTCCGGCAGGCCGCGTGATACCGGCCGCTCCGGAAAAAATCGAGGGGAAGCCGCATTTGCGGTTTCCCCCCTTTCCGTGTTTCCCCCCCGCTCCATCCATCCTGCCTGCCAAAGAAAGTAGGTGCCCTCTATGCAACAGTTGATCCAGCAGATGTCCGAGCAGATGCCCATCGTGCTTCAGGCGCTGAATGAAGGCTTTTTGCAGACCCTCAAGCTGTTCTTTGTCACCCTTGCGGGTGCGCTGCCGCTGGGGCTGATCATCTCCTTCGGCTCCATGAGCCGCTTTGCGCCCCTGCGCTGGCTTACCCGCATGTATGTGGGTCTCATCCGCGGCACCCCGCTGATGATCCAGCTGCTCATCTTCTACTACTTCCCCGGTCTGGTGCTGAAGCAGAACATCTGGGGCAGCGGTGAGGCGGGGCGCTTCACTGCGGCTGCCATCTCCTTCATCATCAACTATTCGGCCTATTTCTCCGAGATCTACCGGGGCGGCATTCAGGGCATCCCTGTGGGGCAGGAGGAGGCCGGTCTGGTGCTGGGCATGAAGCCCGGACAGATCTTCTTCAAAGTAAAGCTGATGCAGATGATCAAGCGCATTGTGCCCCCCATCTCCAACGAGATCATCACTCTTGTGAAGGATACCTCCCTTGCCCGCATCATTGCGCTGCAGGAGATCATCTGGGCGGGGCAGGCCTTTATGAAGGGGCGCAGCGGCATCTCCGGCGCCATTTGGCCCCTGTTCTTCACCGGCATCTACTATCTGGTGTGGAACGGTCTGCTCAGCTGGCTGCTGGGACGGCTGGAAAAGAAGCTGGACTATTTCCGGTAAGGAGGGAAAGCAGATGGCGATTCTTCAGGTGGAAAACATCCAAAAGAGCTTTGGCAGGGTCAAAGTGCTGGACGGCATCAGCTTTACGATGGAGAAGGGCGAGGTGCTCTCCCTGATCGGCTCCTCCGGCAGCGGAAAGACCACGCTGCTGCGTTGCCTCAACTTTCTGGAGACTCCCGGCGCGGGGCGTATCCTGATGGGTAACGAGGTGCTTTTTGATGCTGCCGACCGCCATACCCAGAAGCAGAGCGAGATCCGCAAAAAGCGGCTGCACTTCGGGCTGGTGTTCCAGAACTTCAACCTGTTCCCCCAGTACACGGCGCTGGAAAACGTGATGCTGGCGCGGGAGCTGTTGGCAAAGGAGCAGCCCGACTGGAAGGACAACAAGCGGCAGATCCGGCAGGAGATCCGCACGGCGGCAGAGGAGCTGCTTGTGCAGATGGGTCTCAGCGACAGGATGAACAACTACCCCCACCAGCTCTCCGGCGGCCAGTGCCAGCGTGTGGCCATCGCCCGCGCGCTGAACCTGCACCCGGATATCCTCTGCTTTGACGAGCCCACCTCCGCCCTTGACCCGGAGCTGACCGGCGAGGTGCTCAGGGTCATCCGTTCGCTGGCAGACCAGAACACCACCATGATCATCGTTACCCACGAAATGGCCTTTGCCCGGGATGTGGCCAGCAAGGTGATCTTTATGGACAGCGGCAAGATCTGCGAAATGGGCACGCCGGAGCAGGTTTTCGGCAACCCCCGGAAGGAGCGCACCAGACAGTTTCTGGCAAGCTACGCCCAGCAGGGGTAATGAATATGGAAAGAAGCGGCTGGTGGCGGGAGGAGTCTTAAGGAACAAATTATCCGGTAACAAGCAAAGGAGCATCCGACGTTTGGATGCTCCTTTGCATATGTAGGTGTACAAACGCAATGCACCGGAACGGTGCGTATCATTGCGCCCTCCTTAATCGAAGGGAGCAGGTTTTCTGTTACTCGGCAAATTATGAATTTTCAGATCCCTAAAATAGTAAAGCATGTATATGTTTTGAAAACATCTTTCAGCCATTCGTTTGCCTCGTTGAAAACTTCTTGTGATTTTTGATCTTTTGTTAAAACGATTTTGCCAATCTCATTCCATTCCTCAATAGATATCTCTGTTTCGCCAAATGGATCATAAGTAGGAATGACTTCAACAATTGCATCAACAAATCCATCAAACATAAAATCATCATGTAATGATATTGAATCAGCTTTCCAAAAGGTATGTTCATCCCACTTGCCCTTGAAAAATTCGTAATAACAAGTACCTTTTCTCTGATTGTCAAAAACAAAATACATCATATTGCTATATACCTACACCTATAAAGCTTATCGCCTTCATTTTATCACAGCAGTACACAAAAGCGCAAGCCAACAAAGGCTTGTGGTCTCGTGTACTGCTGTGATATGAAGGATAACACCTTCCTTTCCATCTTTCTCACTGGTACAGCCGCTTTTTTCGTACCGCGGGAAAAACACCCACCCACATTTCCTGCAAAGCAGGAGCCCCGGCTTTTGGTGCCCGACCATGCCCACAGCGGGGGTCCGGGGTCTCCCCGGCGTGGGAAGAGGGTAAGGGATCCTTAAGGGGATAGGGAGACCGGTACGGGGTCTCCCTTCCCCTTAAGCCGCCGGAGGCATCCCTTAAGCCGCCGGAGGCATCCCCGGCATCCCCCCGGAGCATACACAAAACCGCCCCCGGCAAGCCGGGGGCGGTGCTGTATTCAGCTTTGGATGCAATTAAGCGTGGCCGTTGCAGCCCAGCACGTTGACGATCTTGTGCTGCACCATCTCGCCCAGAGCCTTGCGGGCATCGGTCAGGTACTGGCGGGGATCGAAGTGGTCGGGATGCTCCATCATGTGCTTGCGGATCATAGCGGTGAAGCTGATGCGCAGGTCGCTGTCGATGTTGATCTTGCAGACAGCCATGCTGGCAGCCTTGCGGAGCTGCTCCTCGGGGATGCCGACGGCGTCGGGCATCTTGCCGCCGTTTTCGTTGATGATCTTAACGAAATCCTGGGGCACAGAGGAAGCACCGTGCAGAACGATGGGGAAGCCGGGCAGGCGCTTGGAGACTTCTTCGAGGATGTCGAAGCGCAGGGGCGGGGGCACCAGGATGCCCTTCTCGTTGCGGGTGCACTGGGCAGCGGTGAACTTGTAAGCGCCGTGGCTGGTGCCGATGGCGATGGCCAGAGAGTCGCAGCCGGTGCGGGTGGCGAACTCTTCTACTTCTTCGGGACGGGTGTAGCTGGAATCCTCGGCGGAAACCTTCACATCATCCTCAACGCCGGCCAGACGGCCCAGCTCGCCTTCGACGGTAACGCCGCGGTCGTGGGCGTAATCAACGACCTTCTTGGTGAGGGCGATGTTGTCCTCGAAGCTCAGGTGGCTGCCGTCGATCATAACGGAGGTAAAGCCGCCGTCGATGCAGCTCTTGCAGGTTTCGAAATCGGGGCCGTGGTCCAGATGCAGGGCGATGGGCAGGCCGGTCTCCTGAACGGCAGCTTCGACCATCTTGACCAGGTAGGTGTGGTTGGCGTAGGCGCGGGCGCCCTTGCTTACCTGCAGGATGACGGGAGCGTTCACAGCCTTGGCGGCCTCGGTGATGCCCTGCACGATCTCCATGTTGTTAACGTTGAAAGCGCCGATGGCGTAGCCGCCTTCGTAGGCTTTCTTAAACATTTCCTTAGTGTTTACCAAAGGCATAGTTCAGGTTCCTCCTTATATGTGGGGTATCGGATGTATTATAGCACAGACTTGTCCATGTGAACAGAGGGATCGTTAAGAAAAAAACAGGTCAAACTGATCCTTGGCGGGTCAAAGACCGCCCGCCGGGTCGCACCCTGCCGCCGGGGCAGCCCCGCAAAACCGCCCCATTCCTTGCTTGCAATGTGTTTTGCTTGCAATACAACGCAAAATAGGCTATTATGGTAGTGATTCATTTTCTTTCATACGGGCATTCGGCCCAAAACCTTCAAGGAGGCGTTTTTTATGAACAACCCCTACGTATTTATGACCGACTCTGATTCCGACCTGCCCTACAGCTATGTGGATGAGCTGGGCCTTAGCATGGTCTACATGCCCTACATCGTGGATGGTAAGGAATATTACGACGATCTGGGTCGCTCCGGCAAGCAGAAGGAATACTTCGACAGTATGCGTCAGGGCGCTGTGCCTGTTACCTCCCTGTTGCCCCAGCCGGTGTACGAGGAGTATTTCGAGCCCATCCTGCAGGAGGGCAAGGATATCCTCTTCGTGGCTTTCTCCTCTCAGCTCAGCGGCACCATCCGCAACATCTATGCCGCCCGCGAGGAGCTGCTGGAGAAGTACCCGGAGCGCAAGATCACCGTGGTGGATACGCTGAGCATCTCCGCGCCCCAGACCATCCTCATCCTCAAGGCCCACGCCCTGTACCGCGAGGGCAAGAGCATGGAGGAGGTAGCTCAGTGGCTGGAGGAGAACAAGCTGAAGGCTCAGGCATGGTTTACCGTGGATGATCTGGTCTACCTGTAGCGCGGCGGTCGCATCAGCTCCGTTGCTGCGGCAATGGGCGGCCTGCTGGATCTCAAGCCCATCATCACCGAAACCAAGGAGGGCAAGCTGGTCTCCGCCGAGAAGGTGCGCGGCCGCAAGGCTGCCCTGCGCACGCTGGTGGAAAAAGCCGTTGAGAACATCGACGACCCCGCCAATGCGGATGTGATCATCCTCCACGCCGATGCGCCCGAGGATGCCGCCCGTCTGGAAAGCAAGCTGAAGGAAAAGATCCCCGGTCTGGGCGAGATCAAGATCCAGTACGTGGGCCCGGTCATCGGTGCCCATTGCGGCCCCGGTACCGTGGCGGTGTGCTTCTTCGGCAAGGAGCGTCCGTGCTGATAACTGCATTTGGAGAGAGGCTGCTGCAGAAATGCGGCAGCCTCTTTTTGCTCTTTGCCCCGCCGCCCCATGTGTGGTATGATGGTACCACCATCACAGCCCCCATACCCACCCAACCGCGACAGGAGGTACCGCCCATGTACACGCTCGACCTGCGCCGGATCGACCCCAAGAGGATCTTCCCCCTTGGCGGGAAATTCTCCGGCACCGCCCCCGATGGGCAGCAGCTCAGCTTTACCAACTACTACATGCAGAGGAACGGTGAGCCCTTCTTCGGCATCAGCGGCGAGATGCATTTCTGCCGCGTCAGCCCCGATCAGTGGGAGGATGCCATCCTTAAAATGCAGGCGGGCGGCATCAACATCCTCAGTACCTATGTGTTCTGGATCGCCCACGAGGAGGAGGAGGGTATCTTCCGCTTTGACGGCTGCCGGGATCTGCGCCGCTTCCTTGCCCTGTGCCGGAAGCACCGCATGCCGGTGATCATGCGCATCGGCCCCTTCTGCCACGGCGAATTCCGCAACGGCGGTCTGCCGGACTGGCTCTACGGCAAGCCCTATGAGGTACGGGAGAACGACCCCGGCTTCCTTGCGGCGGTGCGCAGGTTTTTCCGGGCACTGCATCAGCAGATGGACGGCTTCTACTTCTCTCAGGGCGGGTGCATCATCGCTGCCCAGATCGAGAACGAGTACCAGCACTCCTCCGCCCCGTGGGAGATGACCACCGGCATCTCCTCCGAGTGGGTCAACGGCGGGCGCTCCGGCGAGGGCTACATGCTGGCGCTGAAGCGCATCATGCAGGAGGAGGGCATCGTGACTCCCTTCTACACCACCACCGCATGGGGCGGCGCGGTCACTCCGGTGGAGGAGGCGCTGCCCCTGTGGGGCGGCTATTCCTACCAGCCGTGGATCTTCTATCACCGCACCGGCGAGCACCCCGCCACGCCGGAATACATCTACCGGGACAACCACAACAATGCCGTGCCAAGAACCTACAATTTTGAGCCCGCCTATCCCCCGGAGAGCCGCCCCTATGCCTGCTGCGAAATGATGGGCGGCATGATGTGCTCCTACAACTATCGTTTTCAGATGGATATGCGCGCCATCGATGCGCTGGCCAACACCAAGCTGGGCAGCGGCTGCAACCTGCTGGGCTACTATATGTACAAGGGCGGCACCAACCCCACCGGGCAGCGCACCCCCTACCTGAACGAAAGTCAGGTAAGCAAGCTGAGCTACGATTATCAGGCGGCGCTGGGCGAGTATGGGCAGGTGCGGGAAAGCTACGGGCGGCTCAAATGCCTGCACCTGTTCTGCCAATGCTTTGCCGGGCAGCTGACCGAAACAAAGACCGTTCTGCCGGAGCACATGTTTACCCTCGTGCCGGAGGATGTGCAGCCCCTGCGCTGGTGCGTGCGGGTTGCAGGCAGCAGCGGCTTCCTGTTCGTCAACAATTTTCAGGATCACCTGACCCTGCCGCCCCGGCAGAACGAAACCGTCACCCTGCGGCTGCCGGAGGGGGATGTCACCTTCCGTTTCTCCATTGCGGAGGGTGAGAATGCGGTGCTGCCCTTCGGCCTGATGCTGGATACCCTCCGGCTGGACTGGGCCACCGCCCAGCCCGTCACCCGGGCGGG